>NZ_JAAOZS010000001.1:0-60292 GCF_011602805.1 Kocuria sp. JC486
CGGGGGCCCCCCGGGCCCCCGAACCCCCGAACAAACGGAACCGGGGCCCCCGCCCCCGGAGGGGACCGGGACCGGAGCCCCGGCCCCCCCCCCCCCCCCGGGGGGCGCCGGACGCGGCAACCGATGTCCCCGCAGTCGCCGATCCCGGGGAGGTCCCCGAGGAGACGCCTCGCCTCATGGTCAAGTTCACCGAACCCTCGGACGAACAGGGCAGCAAGGAGGCTCTGGTGGCGGAGGCCGCCGCGTCCGCCGGGGTGGCCGATGAGGCCGGACTGGCCGAGGCGGAGACTCCCACCACCGTGAACACCCTCGACGACGGCACCGACGTGCTGGCCTTCGATGAAGCACTGACCGCTGAAGAACAGGCCGACGTCATCCACGAGCTCGAGGCCGATCCCCGCGTCGAGTACGCCGAACCGGACCGGCTGGCCGTTGCTTCCGCTACGCCCGCAACCAATGACCCGCTGCTGAACCAACAGTTCGGGCTGCTCGGACGCAACGTTCCGGCGGCATGGTCCACCAGCACCGGAGCGGGGCAAACCGTGGCCGTGATCGACACCGGCCTGGCTTCGCACCCGGACCTCCGGGGCAAGACCGTTCCCGGTCGGGACATGGTGTCCAACTGGCCGGACACCTTCGCGATCGACGGCGACGGCCGCGACGCCGATCCCTCGGATCCAGGCGATCGCCCTGGTGTCTCCGGCTGCTCCGCGACCTGGCACGGCACCCACGTTGCGGGCATTGCGGCGGCCGGCACGAACAACGGAATCGGCATGGCAGGTGTGGCCAGGGACGCCAAGATCATGCCCGTACGCGTCCTGGGTTTCTGCACCTACGGCTACGAGTCAGACATTGCCGCGGGCATCCGGTGGGCGGCCGGCGCGACGATCGACGGCACCACGGCGGCAGCACCCGCCACGGTCATCAACATGTCCCTGAACCTGGAGGGACGGTGCAGCGCCACCATGCAGGGCGCCATCGACTACGCGACCAACCGCAGCATCCCCGTCGTGGTGTCCGCCGGCAACGCCAACAAGGACGCGGCCAACTACCCACCGGCCAACTGCACCAACGTCATCGCGGTCGGTGCAGCCGACCAGAACGGCGCCCGGACCGTGTATTCGAACTGGGGCCCCGCCGTCGACGTCCTGGCACCGGGCGGCACATCGACCGTGCCCGTCATCTCGACCATGAACTCGGGGAGCACCACGTACGCCACGGCAAACTACGGACACAAGTACGGGACCTCCATGGCCGCCCCGTTCGTCGCCGGGACCGTGGCCCTCATGAAGCAGGCAGATCCGTCGCTCACCCCGGCGCAGATCGAGTCGACGCTCAAGTCGACGTCGACCGGTCAACTGGGCTCGCGCCAAGTGGCGCCGGCGCGCGCGGTGGCCTCCGTGGCCCCCGAACCGCCGTTCCGGGACGTCTCCCTCAGCAACCAGTTCGCCACCGAGATCTCCTGGGTCAAGGACCGCGGCTACCTGAAGGGATGGCCCGACGGCACGTTCCGGCCCCTCACCAAGATCGACCGTGACGCGATGGCGGCAGTGGCCTACCGGATGAAGGGCTCCCCCGCCTTCACCCCGCCCAAGACCTCGCCCTACAAGGACGTGCCGACCACGCACCAGTTCTACAAGGAGATCACCTGGGCTCGGTCCAACGGGATTCTGACGGGATGGCCGGACGGCACGTTCCGCCCCCAGAACGACATCACCCGGGATGCCACGGCGGCGATCTTCTACCGGATGGCGGGATCACCGGCCTACACGGCGCCGTCGACCTCCCGGTTCACGGACCTGCACCCCGGTCAGCAGTTCTACAAGGAAGTCCACTGGTTGGCCTCCCGTGGTATCACCACGGGGTGGCCGGACGGCACGTTCCGGCCGCTGAACACCACCAACCGGGATGCCATGGCGGCGTTCATCTACCGCTACTACAACTGAGGGCCACCCCCACCTGAGTCCGCTCACTCTGGTGCGGTACCCCGGGATGGTGGGCCTCAGCGGCCCACCATCCCCATGTGGAACTCGTTGTACCGGTCCCCGTGTACTCCCACGCGGTTGGCCAGGTCGTCCAGATCGGCCTTCTCGTTAGCCGAGAGGGCGACCTGGGTGGCCCCGGCGTTCTCCTGGATCCTCTCGGTCCGGCGCGTGCCCGGGATCGGTACGATCCACGGCTGCTGGGCCAGCAGCCAGGCCAGCGCCACCTGCCCCGGGGAGACGCCCTTGAGTTCGGCCAGGTGGGACACATGATCGACCAGCGCCCGGTTGGCCGTCAGGTTCGCTTCGTCGAACCGCGGGATCGTCGAGCGGATGTCTCCCTCCGCCAAGGGCGTGTCCGTGGAGACCGTGCCGGTCAGGAAGCCCTTGCCGAGCGGGCTGAACGGGACGAACCCGATGCCGAGTTCGGCGAGGGTCGGCAGGACTTCGGCCTCCGGGTCGCGGGTCCACAGTGAGTACTCGCTCTGGACCGCAGTCACGGGGTGGACCGTGTGGGCTGCACGGATTGTTGCCGCGGAGGGCTCCGAAAGCCCGAAGTGCTTGACCTTGCCCGCCTGGACCAACTCCCCCACGGTCCCGGCCACGTCCTCAATGGGCACGTCGGGGTCCACGCGGTGCTGGTAGAAGAGGTCGATCCGATCCGTGCGTAGCCGCTTGAGGGATTCGTCGGCGACCTGACGGATCTGCTCCGGTCGGCTGTTGAGTCCCTTGACCTGCCCGTCCTGGATGTCCCACCCGAACTTGGTGGCGATCACGACCTGGTCGCGCAGCGGTTCGAGGGCTTCCCCCACCAGTTCCTCGTTGACGTACGGGCCGTACACCTCGGCCGTGTCGAAGAAGGTGACACCGGCGTCGACGGCGGAGCGCAGCACCGCGATCATGTCCTCCCGGCTCCCCGGGTTGGGTCCGTAGCTCTGGGACATGCCCATGGCCCCGAGGCCGACTGCTGAGACTTCCAGTCCTTGTCCAAGTGTTCTGGTGTGCACGGTCAGACCTCCTTGACGTCGTCGTGCACCCCAGGCTACGACGGCAGGCGCCGGTCGGCGTGGCCCTGACGGTGCCTGGATCAACTCCGGCGTCGGGAGCGCAGGAGCGCAACCATGAGCGCCAATCCCCAGAGCAGGAACAGGGGATCCCACAACCAGGCGTGGCCGATCATTGCGTTACGGTCGTAGCCGCCGACCGGATCCACGATGCCCGCGAGAACGGCGCCACCCGCGGTCGTGTTGAGACCGCCCCACAGGATGAGGACCACTGCGCCCAACCAACACAGACCGCGGCTGACCAGCGCACCTGGCCAATGCTTGACCGCCAGCCATACGGGTACCACGGCGGCCAAGAGCTTGACGACGGCGACCGGGTACAGGAGCCACAGACGGTCACCGAAGCTGTTGATGATGCGCTCGCCGAGGGTCCACAAGAGCCATTCGCCACCCGATGCCCAATGGAAACTCGCAGCGGAGTGGAGGACCCCCGCCGCCGCTGCAGCAATTGCCCAGGCCAAACCTTGCGGCCTCGGGCGGCGGCTGTCGGCGGGGTCATGCGTCCAGGAGCTTGAGGCTGACCGTGGCGTGTGCCTTACGTTGTAAGTCATCCTTACACTGTACGTGACACTGGCGGCTGGCGTCGGCAGCGATTGAAGGGAGAGCCCATGGTTCGTGTTCGCGAGCCCCTGACCCGTACGGCCGTCCTGGAAACGGCGATCCGGCTCATTGACCACGAGGGCCCGGGCGCGGTGACCATGAGGAGGCTGGCGGCCGAACTCGGTGTCGAGGCGATGTCGCTCTACCACCACGTGAAGAACAAGCAGGACATCCTCGACGGCATGGCCGCGCTGTTGATTTCCCGGATGCCGACACTCACCTCAGCGGATGATGCGTCTTGGCGTGAGATCTTGCACGATGTCTGCTGGTCCTATCGGAACCTCATGACGGCACACCCGAATGTGTTCGCGGCACAAGGTGGAGGGCGCCCGCTCATCTCCGGAGAGGACCAGCTGGCAGCCCAACGCATCATCGAGGTTCTCGAACGGGCGGGGTTTCCGCTGGAGATCGCACTGGATCTGTTCCAGGTCGGTTCCTCCTTCACGCGCGGATTCGCGCTCTCCGACGTCGCCTACCGGGACTCGGAGCGCACTGTGCCCGACGAGTGGGCTTCTGACCGCGCGTTCGACCGTGGATTGACCGCCATCATGGACGGATTTGCCCGCTGGTTGGACTAGGGGACGCCGTCGACGACCGCTGTGGTCACCGCGTTGCGTAGAAGGCCACAGCAGACGATGCCGCGACGTTGAGGGAGTCCACCCCGTGCATCATGGGGATCGTGACTCTCCGATCCAGCCGGCGGTCCGCCCGGTCGGTGAGGCCGTGGCCTTCGGTTCCGAAGACCAGGGCCAGGCGTTCGTGTTCCTCAGTCACCAGGTCGTCCAGGGTGATGGCGCCCTCCCCCAGGGTCATGCCCGCCACCACGTAACCGGCTTCCTGGAGCACGTTCAGCCCGGCGGGCCAGGGGTTGATGCGGGTCCAGGGGATCTGGAACACCGTGCCCATCGACACGCGGATGGACCGCCGGTAGAGCGGGTCGGCACAGCGAGGGGTCACCAGGACGGCGTGCACGCCCAGGGCGGCTGCCGAACGAAACACGGCACCCACGTTCGTGTGGTCCACCAGGTCCTCGAGGATCGCGATCCGCGGGCGGTCCGGCAGGCTCGCCAGCAAGTGACCCAGTTCCAACGGCTCCGGCCGTTGCATGGCAGCCAACGCACCGCGATGGAGGTGGAACCCCGTCACAGCTTCCAAAACGTCCTCACCGCCCACGAACAGCGGCACGTCCGGGTGCGCGTCGATCACGTCGGCCAGATCGGTGACCCACTTCTCCGCCATGAAGAAGGACCGTGGGCGGTGGCCCGCCTCCAGCGCGCGACGCAGCACCTTGGAGGACTCCGCCAGGTACATACCGCGTTCGGGCTCGAGTTTGCGGCGCAGTGCGACATCCGTCAGGGAGGTGTAGTCGGCCACCCGTGGATCGTCGGGATCGGTCAGCCGCAGGAGCTGCGGGAACCGTGCCTCGAGGGCGCCGTCGTCGTTGATGGTCACAGAAGCTGCCTCACCATGTTGGCCAGGGCGACCACACCCAGGATCACGATCACCGTGCGCAGGGCCACGGGTGACAAGCGCTGCCCGATCTTGGCCCCCATCCAAGACCCGACGGTCGACGAGACCGCGATCAGCAGCACCACCCACCAGTCGATACGGTCGGCGGCGAAGATGATGTAGGAAATGGCGGCCACGATGTTGACCACGGCCACCAACACGGTCTTGACCGCATTGGCCGACTGCATGGAGGCCAGGAGAAAGACACCCAGGATCCCCAGCAGCAACACTCCTTGGGCGGCCACGAAATAGCCCCCGTACACACCGGCCAGGAACACCAGGACGTAGAGGATGAACGGCTGCGACCCCCGGTCCGGGTCAACTGAACCCGGATCCTCTCCACGGGTGCGCGCAAGCTCCGCCGCACGTTCTGCCTGCCGGTCCTTCCGCGCTCGGACGGCCGCCTGCAGTCGTGGCTGGAAGACCACGAACGCCAACGCCACCACGATCAGCACGGGGGCCACGTAGGCGAAGACCTCTTCGGGCAACAACATCAACAGCGCGGCCCCGACCACACCACCCAGTACAGAGCACGGCACCAGTTTGAGGAGAGTGTGCTCCACGCCCTTGAGCTTGCTGCGGTAGCCCCACGCGCCGGTCAGGTTTCCGGCGATCAACCCCATGGCGTTGGACATGGTCGCGGTGACGGGGGGAACACCCATGGTCACCAGGACGGGGAAAGTGACCAGCGTCCCGGAACCCACGATCGTGTTGATCAGACCGGCCCAGAGACCGGCAAGCAGAATCAGCGCAACCTGCCACCACTCGAAGTGGAAGCCGGCGAGCGCGTCAGTGAACCATTCCACCTAGCGCCGGTCAGTCCTGCCGGAACGCAGCGAAGCGCTGGCCGACGCGCACGAGCTTGAGGGGAAGTCCGTAGGTCTCGGAGAGCACCTCGGGAGTCATGACCTCCCCGACGGGACCGGCGGCCACCACAGATCCCTCACGCATGAGCAGGGCGTGGGTGAAGCCCGGCGGCACCTCTTCCAGGTGGTGCGTGACCATCACGACGGCGGGCGCGGTCGGTGAGGCAGCCAGTTCGTTGAGGCGCTCCACCAGGTCTTCGCGGCCACCGACGTCCAGACCAGCGGCCGGCTCGTCGAGCAGCAGGAGTTCCGGATCGGTCATGAGAGCGCGAGCGATCAGCACTCGCTTGCGTTCGCCGGAGGAGAGGGAGCCGAACTTGCGGTCGACCAACTTCTGGAGGTCCCAGTCGCGGATGAGCTGGTTCGCACGCTGTTCGTCGTCGGAGTCGTACTGCTCGCGCCACCGGCCTGCCACGCCCCAGGCGGCGGTGACCACGGTGTCCAACACGGTCTCGCTCGCGGGAATCTGATCGGCCAGGGGCGCGGAGGTGAGCCCGATGCGCGGCCGCAGTTCGAAGACGTCCACCCGGCCGAGGGTTTCGTCAAGGATCTCCACGGCACCGCGGGTGGGATGCAGACGCGCCGCCGCTATGGAAAGCATGGTGGACTTCCCCGCCCCGTTGGGGCCCAGGACCACCCACCGTTCACTGGCGTTGACCGACCAGGACACCTGGTCCAGCAACTTCTTGGTGCCGCGGACGAGATCGACATCGGTCATGGTTAGAACGGTGCTCATGCGACCAACTCTAGTCGTCACCCAACCCCGTTCAGCCTGTGGCGCAGGCCGCGAGTCGGCGGCAGGGTTGAATTCGCGCTCACCGGAGCGGGCGATAGACTCCGCCCCATGACCGACGAACTCGCCGTGATCGCCCTGTCCAAGACTCCGCAACCCGAGGACGTCGAAGAGATCCTGGCAGAGGTCGAGGATTCGGGAGCCACCGTCGAGCAGCACGGCCGCGTCCGGGTGACCTCGACCGCCTCCGGCGGAGTCGACGAATCCGAAGCCACCGGGTACTCCGCCATGACCGTCCGCGTGACGGGCGCGGACCTGGAAAACCTGCGTACGCGGCTGCGTCCGGATCCCATGGGATTCCGCTGGCACAGTGTCGACGTGAACGTCATCCCCGGGCACCTCTTCGATCCCGAGGTCAAGAAGATGGTCATCATGGACGTGGATTCCACGCTCATCCAGCAGGAGGTCATCGAGCTGCTCGCCGCCCACGTGGGCAGGGAACAGGAAGTGGCCGAGGTCACCGAGCGCGCCATGCGCGGGGAGATCGACTTCGCCCAGTCGCTGCACGAACGCGTGGCGGTTCTCCAGGGGCTTCCGGAGAGCGTGATCGACGAGGTTGTGGCCCAGGTCCGTCCCAGTGTGGGCGCACGGGTTCTCATCGAAACCTTCCATCGCGCCGGTCACACCGTGGCCGCGGTCTCCGGTGGTTTCAACCAGGTGCTCGCCCCCCTGGCCGAGAAGCTCGGGCTGGACCACTACTTGGCCAACCAGCTCGAGATCGAGGACGGGCACCTGACCGGGCGCGTGACCGGCGCCGTCGTGGAGGCCGAAATCAAGGCACGAATGCTGGAGGAATGGGCCATCAACGACGGCGTCCGTCCCGAACAGGTCATTGCCGTGGGTGACGGTGCGAATGACCTCAAGATGCTGGCCCGGGCCGGGTTGGGGATCTCCTTCAACGGGAAGCAGGTCCTGCGGGAAGCCGCAGACGCGCAAATCAATCTGCCGAACCTCGACTCGGTGCGGTTCTTCGCCGACCTCTGAGTTCCGGAACCACGCCCCCCGTCGTCCTGGCGGCCGTGTTCAATGCCGAGAGGCCCGCTCGTCACAGGACGAGCGGGCCTCTCGGCCTCTGGCGGGTGCGGGCGCGACGGCCCGTGGCGGTCAGCCGACGGGCTGAGCGGCACCGCCGTCGGCAGGGAAGTCACCGGAACCGCCAGCCAGCTCCACGTGCCCCGTGGGGACGTCGGCGGTCACCATCTTGGCGATTTCCGTGGCGAACTCGTTGACGGACAGCAGTTTGCCGGCGGCCTCGCGTCGGGCTTCCAGAGCCCCCGGCTGCGCGCGGTTGAGCAGCGTGGCGGTCACCGTGCCTTCGATCATGTCCCCGGACACCACCACGAAGTCCACTCCGCGCTCGGTCATCTCGGGGATCCGTGACGTCAGCTGGTCCTCCCCCGCGCGCTTGGACTTGGCGACCTCCACGTAGGCGTCCATGGTCTCCACCTCGCGGATGAAGTGCGCCTGGTGGCTGGTCACGAACACCACGCGGCCGCCGTCGGACAGGTGCTTGAGGGCGGCGGTCAGGGCGGCGTCCTGGGCGTCGCGGTTCAGCCGCATGGCGTAGTCCTCGCCGAGGTCTGACTCCATGCCGCCGGAGGCGTTGAGGATCAGGACGTCCAGGGAACCGAAGGTGTCCACGGCCTGCTTGAACAGGTTCTCCACGGATTCGGTGTCCGTCAGGTCGGCACCCACCGCAATGCCCTTGCCGCCCGCCTCTTCGATCTCCTTGATGACCTTGTTGGCGCGCGGCGCCTTCTGTCGGTAGTTGACGACGACGTTGGCGCCCTCGCCCGCCAGGATCTTGGCGGTGTCGGCGCCCACGCCGCGGGAGGATCCGGTGATGACGACGGTCTTGCCTGCCACGGAATTCATGAACAGCTCTCCTTGCAATCGAGGGGGTTTTTCGACTGTGGGCGTTGGTGGTTTCGGGGTGCGGCGGTGTGGGTCACAGGCCCATGCCGAGGCCGCCGTCCACGCGGATCACGGTCCCGTTGACGTACCCGGCCCCGGGCGAGGCCAACCACTGAACGGCGCTGGCGACCTCGGCAGGATCGCCGAATCGCCCGGCGGGGATGCTGGCCATGTAGTCGGCCGTGACGTCCTCCGGCAGCTCCGCCGTCATGTCCGTGGTGATGTAACCCGGGGCAACCACGTTGGCGGTGACGTTCCGAGCGCCCAGCTCACGGGTGATGGCCCGCGCCATGCCGATCAGGCCAGCCTTGGAGGAGGCGTAGTTGGCCTGGCCGGGCGCACCCATGACCCCCACCACGGAGGAGATGAACACGATCCGACCGCGCTTGAGTTTGAGGAAGCCCTTGGTCGCGCGCTTGGCCACACGAAAGGCGCCGACCAGGTTGGTGTCAAGCACGGACGTGAAGTCGTCCTCGGTCATGCGCATGAGCAGGGTGTCCTTGGTGACCCCGGCGTTGGCGACCAGGACCTCCACGGGCCCCCAGGTACTTTCGATCTCCTTGAACGCTGCGTCCACGGACTCCGTGGAGCTCACGTCGCACCGCACGGCATCAACGCCCTCGGGTGCATCTCCGGTGCGGTAGGTGATGATCACCCGGTCGCCCTGCGCGCGGAAGGCATCGGCGATGCACTTGCCGATCCCGCGGTTGCCACCGGTGACCAGAACGACGCGAGGTTCTGCGGACTCGGAAGTTGCATCTGCCATGAGAGATGGTTGCCTTTCGATCAACGATGTCTGCAGTGCACCAGCGCCGCTGCGGGCTGCTGATGACCGGCTCAGACTACCCGCGAAACCGTCGGGACACCTTGGGCACGCCCAACCACGCAGGCCCGGCAGGCTTGTGTGAATCGTCGACCACCCATGCGCGATCAACGGTTGGGCGCCGCTTGAGACAGGTGCACAATGGAGGTCTGGCGTCCGGGGACCCGACGCCCATGAAAGGGAAGAGGTGGCTGCGTGGCGCATCGTTACCTCACCACCACGGACCTGGCCGACATGCAGCGAGCCGCCCGTTCCGCCGCTCCAGTCGGCACCGGTGACCTCCGGGGAACCCGGGACAAAGCGGCCGGGGGTCCCACCGTCCACTCCATCACGTCCACGCCGGAGGGCCGGTCGAAGGACATGGGGCGGCGGATGAAGGTCTACACAATCCAGATGGCTTTGCGCGTGGCCTGTTTCTTCGGATTCGTGCTGGTGGACAACTGGTGGTGGCGGATCGTCTGCGTGCTCGGCATGGTCCTGTTCCCGTGGTCGGCAGTTCTCCTGGCCAATGCCGGTGCCGACAAGTCCGAACGGGAGTCCAGCTACCTGGGACCGGAGCCCGTGCCGATGCTCACGAGCACACCCGAACCTGCCTCCGCTAACGCGGCCGAGGACTCCTGGGAAGACACGCGGGACGACAATGGCGAGTCCTCGAGTGAGGAGAGCGCCGCGGCGCACGGGCCGAGCGTCGTCGAAGGTCAGTGGAGCGAACACCCGGGAACGAACCCCGAGCGATAGGCTGGCCACCGGCCGTCAGGGCTGGATCAGCCCGAGTCGCCCCGTAGCGCCGGGTCAATTCGAAGTCAGTACGTCAGGAGCACCAGTTCCCCATGCCATTCGACCTCTTGGGTTCCCTGTCCCGGGGCGAAGACCACCCGTACGGAGAGTCCGAAAGTCATCAGGACGAGCGGCAAGTGGCCGCAGCCGGAGATGGCCAGAATGTGGATGCCGTCCAGTGCTCGCGCCGCGGTTGCAGGGACGCTGCGTCTTGGCTGTTGGAGTGGAACAACCCCAGGGTGCACACCCCTGACCGGCGCAAGACCTGGGCGGCCTGCGACGAGCACCGTGCGCACCTGGCGGCGTTCCTGACCGAGCGCGGCTTCCTCAAAGCCGTGCGCCCGCTCGAGCCGGAGTCCTCCACTGTCGCGAAGGAACAGAGCGGGGACCAGTCACCTGAGACCCGGCCAACCGGAGACCAACAGTGAGGCGCAATATCGCGGCCTACGCGTTCCTCCTCTCTGGGCGTTGGATCGCCTGGTTCCTTCTGTGCTGTGTGGCCGCCGTGCTCTGCCTGTACCTGGGCAACTGGCAGATGGGGCGCGCGGACGCGATGACCGAGCGCAACGACCTAATCACCGAGAACTACCAGGCCGAGCCCATCACCGGTCAGGCCGCGGTCACGGCCTTCACCGACACCGACCCCGGCCAACGGTGGCATCCGGTTGAACTGCGCGGCAGCTACCTGCCGGACGAGACCCTGTTGGTCCGCAACCGCGCCCACGACGGCGTGATCGGTTACGAAGTCCTGGTCCCCTTCAGGACCGCGCAGGGCACGACCGTGGTGCTGGATCGCGGCTGGATCGAGACCTCGGACGCGGGAAACGGGACTCCCAGCCAGGTGCCTGCCCCTCCTACGGGCGAGGTCACGGTCACCGCTCGCCTGCAACCGCCCGAGTCAACCGTCGCTCGGGACTCCCCCGACGGGCAGGTGGCCTCCATCTCGCTGGAGTCGATCGCGGACGTCTCGGGGCTGAACGTCGCCACGGGGGCCTACGGCCAGGTGGCCGACGAGGACCCTGCACCGCAGTCGGCCCCCGAACCGTTCTCGGAACCCGATCTGGACTACGGACCGAACCTCTCGTACGCGCTGCAATGGGACGCCTTCTCCGTCCTGGTGTTCGTGGCCTACGCCTTCTCCGCCCGGCAGAAGGTCCGCAACGATGCCTGGGACCGCGAGTACGCGGCCCAGATCGAGGCCGAACTCAGCCAGTACTACGACGACGACGGCAACTTCAGGTCCCGCGGCGACGGCATTACGGAGGAGGACGTGGTCCGACGTCTGGAGATGGTCGACGACATGCCGGCGCACCTGCGGGACATCATGCGGCCCAAACGCGTCAAGCGAACCTACGCGGTGCGTGACGCGGAGGAAGAGGACGCCCTGCTCGACGCCCACGGCGAACGAGGCTGAAACATGACTGTCGAGCCCGCCCCGCCCAACCTCGTCTTGGCCGTCGGACCGGACCGGTTCGAGGTGAAGGCCTCCGGACCCGAACTCTACGGGGCTCTGCGTCATCTCTGGGTGCGATGCCTCGCGCCCGGACAACCCGCGAGGTATTCCAACGGGAACTCCACCCGCGACTTACCCGATCACTCCGGAGGGAACGGGCGGGTGGACGGGAACGGGGCCGGAAATGGGTACGGCTCGGGTCCGGTTCTCTTGGAGAGCGAGGTCGGGGTGTCCCGCGTGACCAACGACGTCATCACGGCGCGACGCGGCCTGAGCATCGTGTTTCACGCCGCGGGCCTGGCGGATCGGGAGTCGGGATGCAGCGTGGCGCTCGTGGCCCCGAGCGGGACGGGCAAGACCATGGCCGCCCTGACCCTGTGCGACGAGTTCGGCTACCTCACGGACGAGGCGCTGGTGGTGGATCCGTCCACCGATGAGATCACGGCGTACCCCAAACCACTGGCAGTCCTGCCCCCGGACGGCACCAGGCCGAAGCACCTGGTGTCCCCCGACGACCTGGCACTCGAAATCGCCCCTCCCCACCCCGTCCTGACTGCGTTGCTCGTCCTCGACCGCGTCACCGCCGGCGATGGACAGGTCGAAGCGTCGGAACAACCGTTGGTCGAGCGGTTGACGCTGGAAAAGGCGCTCGCCGCCCTGGTCCCGCAGACCTCGGCACTCACGGCACTGCCCCGTGGCTTACGCGCCCTGTGCTCGCTCATCGATCGCGCGGGCGGGGTCCACCGCATTCGGTACACGACCACGGAACAGCTGCGTCCCGTGGTCCGTGACCTCCTGACGGGTCAGGACAAGGGGGCAGGCACCCGCGGGCACCCGTGGGAGCCCTACGACGTCGACCCGCCGAGGACCAGCCATACACCGGTGGAATCCGCGCTCCCGGTGCGCGTTCCGACCGCGTCGTCACGTCCAAGGGCGACGGGCGAGCCGGCCGCCGTTCAGCGAGCACCCGTGGACGACGCCGTCGTGATCGACGAACGGTATCTGGCCCTGCTGTGCGGTCAGCGGTTTGCGGTGGTGCAGGGACTCGGGTGGGCCCTGTGGGAGCAGGCCGCCGAACCGGTTGCCGGGGAAACCCTGGTGGACCGATTTGCCACCGATCCGGAGGCACCCGAGGACGCCGCCGACCGGGTGCGGTGGGCACTGGACGAACTTCTGCAACAAGGCGTGTTGACCGCGGTGCCCTGAACGCTGTGCTGGGCGAGGCCCGACAGCTCAGCCACGCCGCACGCGCCTCCTGCCGGGTGGGGAACGGGATCAGGCCAGGGAGATCAGGTCCCGGTACTCCTGCGACCACAGGTCTTCGATGCCGTCCGGCAGCATGACCACCCGCTCGGGATCGAGCGCCTCGACCGCACCCTCGTCGTGGGAGACCAGGACCACCGCACCCTCGTAGTTGCGCAGCGCAGCCAGGATTTCCTCGCGGGAGGCGGGGTCCAGGTTGTTCGTCGGCTCGTCCAGCAGGAGGACGTTGGCCGAGGAAGCAACCAGGGTCGCCAAGGCCAGGCGGGTCTTCTCACCACCGGAAAGGACGCCCGCCGGCTTGTCGACGTCGTCACCCTGGAACAGGAAGGAGCCCAGAATGGTGCGTGCCTGGGTGTCGGCCAGGTCGGGCGCAGCCGTCTTCATGTTCTGCAGGACGGTGCGGTCGGTGTCCAGTGTGTCGTGTTCCTGCGCGAAGTAGCCCAGTTTCAGGCCGTGACCGGCCTCGACCACACCGGAATCAGGGTCCGTGACGCCGGCCAGCATGCGCAGCAGCGTGGTCTTGCCCGCACCGTTCAGGCCCAGGATCACCACCCGGGAACCGCGGTCGATCGCAAGGTCGACGTCCGTGAAGATCTCCAACGAGCCGTAGGCCTTGGACAGGCCTTGGCCGCGCAGGGGGGTCTTTCCGCAGGCGGCCGGAGCAGGGAAGCGGATCGCGGCGACCTTGTCGGCCACCCGCTCTCCCTCGACCCCCGCCATGAGCCGCTCGGCGCGCTTGATCATCTGCTGGGCCGCCACGGCCTTCGTCGCCTTGGCACGCATCTTCTCGGCCTGGGACATCAAGGCCGAGGCCTTCTTCTCCGCGTTGGCGTACTCGCGCTTCCGGCGGTGTTCGTCCTGTTCACGCTGGAGCTTGTAGTGCTTCCAGTCCATGTTGTAGATGTCCACGACGGCGCGGTTGGCGTCCAGGTAGAAGACCTTGTTGACCACCATCTCCATGAGTTCGACGTCGTGCGAGATGACCAGCAGACCGCCGGCGTAGTTCTTGAGGAAGTCCCGCAGCCACGTCACCGAGTCGGCGTCCAGGTGGTTGGTCGGCTCGTCCAACAGCATGGTGTCCGCATCGGCGAACAGGATCCGCGCCAGTTCCACACGGCGCCGCTGACCACCCGAGAGGGTGCGCAGCGGCTGGTTGAGCACGCGTTCCGGAAGGTCCAGGTTGGCCGTGATGGTGGCGGCCTCCGACTCGGCGGCGTATCCACCACCGGCCACGAACTCCGCCTCCAGGCGGGCGTAGCGCTTCATGGCCTTCTCCCGGACCGCGTCATTGGGGTTGGCCATGTCTTCCTCGGCCACGCGCATCCGGGCAATGACCTCGGCCAGCCCGCGGGCGGAGAAGATACGGTCCCGAGCCAGCTGCTCCATGTCCTCCACCTTGGGATCCTGCGGGAGGTACCCGATGGTGCCGGTGCGCGTCACGGTGCCGTCGGCGGGGAGTGTCTGACCCGCCAGGACCTTGGTCATCGTGGTCTTGCCTGCGCCGTTGCGACCAACCAGTCCGATCTTGTCCCCGCGCTGGACCCGGAAGTTGACCTGGTCCATGAGCAGGCGTGCGCCTGCTCGCAGTTCAAGGTTGGACACGGTGATCACGGAGAGTTTGCCTTTCGCAGTACGCCCCTCCGCCATTCGGAGGACCGAGACAGTCTAGCGGCGCGTCACAGGGCCTGCAGTGTCCCCAAGCACTCCTCTGCCCAGTCGATCTCGGCCTGGGAACGGGCGCAGACTCCCCGGTAGGCCATGAGCTTGAACTCCACGACGCGGCGGGCCTCGGCGTCGTCGTACGTTTCCAGACGACGACGAAGGGTCGGGTGCGTGCGCCGGGTGATCTCCTCGATCTGCTCCTCGGCCATCTGAAGCACGCGCGAGTGATGTTCGATGTGTTCCTGGAAGTGCTGCCGGGCGGTGGCCGGGTCGGTCCATTCGAGGTACGCGGTACGAAGGCGTACCGGGTCCCTCTCCAAGGTGTACGTCAAGGGCGAGGCGACCCAGTCACCCAGTGCGGCCTTCCCGTCCTCGGTGACCGTGTACTCGGTCTTGGTGGTGCCTTTGCTTCCCCAGGGCACGGGGCGGGTGGACAGCAGACCGTCGGCCTCCATCTTGCGGAGTTCGGGGTAGATCTGCGAGTCCGAGGCGTACCAGATGTTGCCCACGGAGCCCGCGAAGCGCTTGGCGGCGTCGTATCCGGTCATCGGGCCGGCCGTGATCAAAGCGAGCAGGGCACTGCGCAGGCTCATGTGGCTCCTTGTACGGGAAAAGGTGCGAGAAAAGGTGCGAGAAATGGTGCGGGTCAGGATGAGGCGAAAAATGCTGGTTCTGCCGTTGAGGCAGGTCCTGCCATACAACCACGGAATCCCTGAGCACCGAGCGCGTTCGAAACGCGCGGCAACTGTTGCCAATAACTAAGCGCTTAGTTATTGTGTGAGCAGCCTCACAGTCTGATCTCGGACTGGTCGCCTCGTCCTTCAAGGAGGTCCCCGTGTCCATCACGACCGAGCAGAACGCAACCCAAGCCCCCGCCCCCGGCGTCACCGCCGATGTCTCTGAGAGCATCGCGGAACACACCACGCCGGAGCAGATCACCACGGCCAAGATCTTCCCCTACCCGCTGAACGCGTGGTGGGTGGCAGCCTGGGATCACGAAGTCACCTCCAAGGCCCTGCTGTCCCGGACCGTGGCCGACAAGTCCCTGGCCCTCTACCGCACGGAGGCCGGCGCCCCCGTGGCCCTGGCCGATGCCTGCTGGCACCGGCTCGCTCCCCTTTCGCAGGGCAAGCTCGTGGGCAACGATCAGGTCCAGTGCCCCTATCACGGCCTGCGGTTCAACCCGGCGGGACGATGCACGTTCATGCCCGCCCAGGACACGGTGAACCCCTCCGCGCGGGTTCCCTCCTACCCCGTCGTCGAACGTGATCGCTACGTCTGGGTCTGGCTCGGCGATCCTGAACTCGCGGATCCGGAGACCATCCCGGACATGCATCAGATGTCGAGTGAGGAATGGGCCGGCGACGGCGAGACCATCGCTGCCGAGTGCAATTACCAGTTGATCCTGGACAACCTCATGGACCTCACCCACGAGGAGTTCGTCCACTCGTCGTCGATCGGCCAGGATGAACTGTCCGAGTCCGACTTCGAGGTCACCCATGACGGCAACACGGTCACCGTGTCCCGCTGGATGTACAACCTGGATCCCCCGCCCTTCTGGCTCAAGAACATGCGGGACAAGTTCCCCGGGTTCTCGGGGAAGGTCGACCGCTGGCAGATCATCCACTACAGCTACCCGGGCACCATCTGCATCGACGTCGGCGTCGCCAAGGCAGGAACCGGGGCCCCGGAAGGCGATCGTTCCCAGGGAGTCAACGGCTACGTGATGAACACGATCACTCCGGAGACCAAGCGGACCAGCCACTACTTCTGGGCCTTCATGCGCAACTACCGGCTGGAGAGTCAGCTCATCACCACGCAACTGCGCAACGGGGTGCACGGGGTCTTCGGTGAGGACGAGACCATGCTCAAGGCTCAGCAGACGGCCATCGAAGCAAATCCGGACCACGAGTTCTACAGCCTCAACATCGACGCCGGAGGCATGTGGGTGCGGCGGATCCTCGAAAAGGCCTTGCGCGCCGAGGGCCGTGAGCAGGCGTGAACGCTTCCCAGCGCCCCGAATCCCGTACCGGCCATCCACGGCCTGCCCCGCAGCGCGGAAGGAGCTGACGACATGGCGGAATCACGGAACCGACGCTGGCAGAGGGCCACTGTCGCCGAGGCCGTCGACGTCGCTGACCGGATCATGCGGATCGTCCTCGCCCCGGAGCATCCCCGCAAGGTTCGAGCCGGCGAGCACATCGACCTCGAACTCGAACTGAACGGCCGGACCGAGATGCGGTCGTACTCGCTGGTCGAGGCGAACGACGACGGGTCGCGGCTGGCGATCACGGTGTTCCACACCCCGCACTCCCGCGGCGGGTCCGAGTACATGCACACCCTGGGGGTGGGCGACGTCCTGCGGATCACCGAGCCACTGCAGGACTTCCCGCTACGAGTGGGTGCTCCGCAGTACGTGCTCCTGGCCGGAGGAATCGGCATCACCGCGATCCTCGGAATGGCGCGCGTCCTGAAGGCGGTCAGGGCCGACTACCGGGTGATCTACGTGGGGCGCTCCCGTTCGGCCATGGCGTATCTCGACCAGGTGCGCGAGGAGCACGGTGACCGGGCCCGGATCCACGTGGACGACGAAGGCACGTCGCTCGACGCCGCCTCCGTCGTCGCCGAGCTGGCTCCCGGGACGGAGCTCTACATGTGCGGCCCCATCCGCCTCATGGATGCCGTCCGCCGTGCCTGGATCGAACGCGACCTGGAGATCTCCGACCTCCGCTTCGAGACCTTCGGCAGCTCCGGATGGTTTGATCCCGAGGAGTTCGAGGTGGAGATCCCGCGGCTGGGAGTGAACACGACGGTCGGGCGCGACGAATCGTTGCTCGAAGCCCTGGAGCGCGCGGGCGTGGAGATGATGTTCGACTGCCGCAAGGGTGAATGCGGGCTGTGCCAGGTCACGGTCCAGGAGATCCGTGGCGAGGTCGACCACAGGGACGTCTTCTTCTCGGAAGCCCAGAAGAGCGTCCGCCCGGCGGCCAAGTTGTGCAGTTGCGTTTCCCGCGTGGCCACGGAGCAGACCGACGACGCCGCCGCGGCCTCCGGTACCATTTCATCCTCCTCCCCCGTGGAAACGACGCATCCCGTTCCGCGCCTGCGCATCGACGTCAGCTGACGACAGTCCGAGCGGCCAATCGGTCGCCACGAGCCCCCAGTGAAGGACCCGACATGAATCTGCGCGAAGCCATCGACACCCGGCCCATGGTCGGATATCAGTGGGTGGTGGTGGGGCTCTGCACCCTCCTCAACGCCTTGGACGGATACGACGTCCTGGCCATGGCCTTCACGGCGAATGCGGTGACCCAGGAATTCGGCCTGACGGGATCCCAGCTGGGTGTGTTGCTCAGCGCGGGGCTGCTCGGCATGGCGGTCGGGTCCTTGGTTCTGGGACCACTGGCCGACCGGTTCGGACGCCGCCCGGTACTGATTGCGGCGCTGCTCATCAACGCCGTGGGTCTGTTCCTCTCCGTCACGGCGGGTTCCGTGTGGCTGCTCGGGCTCTGGCGCGTGGTCACCGGGCTGGGAGTCGGCGGCATTCTGGCAAGTGCCACGGTGTTGACCAGCGAATACGCCAACCGCTCTCGCCGCGGCATGGCCGTGAGCATCTTCACCGCGGGATACGGCCTGGGTGCCACCCTCGGTGGTCTGGGCGCGGCTGAACTCATCCCAAGTTTCGGGTGGCGTTCGGTGTTCCTGGTCGGTGGCCTGCTGACCTTGGCGGCCACCGCCGCCGTCGTCGCACTGTTGCCGGAATCCGTCGACTACCTGAGTACGGGTCGTGGCGCGAGTGCGGATCGCAAGGCTCGCGTGGTGGCCCGTCGGTTGAAACTGGAGGACTCCGCCGGGGTGGCCTCTGCCGCTGATTCGAGGTCCCCGGGCGCAGAGCGGGACATGGCGCGTGCGGTCGTGGGGGAACCCGCAGACGGTGGAAAGCCCCGTGACACCGTGTTCAGCCAGCGCTACCTGGTGCAGAGCCTCCTGCTGTGGGTGTCGTTCTTCGTGATCATGTTCGGCTTCTACTTCGCGAACACCTGGACCCCTCGCTTGTTGGTCGAATCCGGGATGTCCGAACAGCAGGGCATCGTCGGTGGTCTCCTGCTGACCCTCGGTGGCACCTTCGGTTCTCTGCTCTACGGCTTGCTGACCACGCGGATCAGTGAGAAGGGCGTGCTGATCGCGTTCGTTGTCCTGAGCTCGGTCTTCCTGGTCGTTTTCATCACCACCACGTCCATGGCGCTCGTGGCCTTTGCCAGCGGTGTGGTGGTGGGCATGCTCGTCAACGGGTGCATTGCCGGCATGTACACGCTGGCGCCCATGACCTACGAGCCGCACCTGCGCACCACGGGCGTCGGATGGGGTATCGGTATCGGGCGTGCGGGGGCGATCCTCGCGCCGATCACCGTCGGCGCGTTGCTGGACGCGGGATGGACTCCGGTCCAGCTCTACATCGGGGTCGCGGCGATCATGCTCCTGTCGGCGTTGGCACTGCTGCGGCTGCGGGCCGGCAGCTCCACGCGAAAGACGGTCGCGGCGTGATTCGCACCAGACTTGAACAGTGTTTAAGATACCGTCATGCCTACTTCACCTAGCGTCGGCCCCACGCCTGCTTCTGCCACCTCGGACCCGTCCCGCTCCCCGGGTGACCACCGCAGGGGGGCCTCCGGATTCGACGTCGCACTCGTCGGGGTCTTTGCCGCGTTCTGCGCGGTGATGTCCGTGCTTCCCGCCATCCCGGTCGGTCCGGTGGCGGTGCCCATCACGCTGCAGACCCTGGCCGTGTACCTCACTGGGCTCGTGCTGGGTGGACGGCGAGGTGGCGCGGCCGTGCTGCTGTACGTCCTCGTGGGCGTGGCCGGACTGCCCGTGTTCGCGGGATTCCGCGGTGGACCAGGGGTGCTGGCCGGCCCGTCTGCCGGATACATCGTGGGTTTTGCGGTCGCAGGCTTCCTGACGGGCGCGATCGCCTACCGAGTCCTTCGGCGTAGCCATGGATCCGGGGCGCGACTGCTCGGACTGCTGTTGGCGGCAGTCGTCGGTGGGTTCCTCGTCACGCGCTTGCTCGGGGTCCCGGGACTGGCCCTCAACGGAGGTCTCACCCTGCGCGATGCGTTCCTGGCCGACCTGATCTACTGGCCGGGAGACCTGGTCAAGTGCGTGGCTGCGGCCTTGGTGGCTGCCGCCGTTCACCGGGCCTTTCCGCGATTGGCGGCTCGTCGTTGATCTTCGGGCTTGGCCGCTCGAGGGATTCTGTGGAAGAGCGTCCCGGCTTGGACGCCAACGTCGATCGGACGGTGGGCGTCCTTCTGCAGGACCTCCACGTCCGGGTGCCTGGCGTCGACGGCCGGACCGGTGAAACCCCGATCCTCGAGGGCGTGACCGCCTCCCTCCGCGAGCCTCGCACCGCGGTTCTGGGCCTCAACGGGTCGGGCAAGTCCACCCTGCTCAGAGTTCTCAACGGGCTGATGCGGCCCAGCAGCGGCAGGATCAACGTACACGGGATCGACGTCGTCGCCTCCCCACGGCGTGCGCGGCGCGCCGTGGGATTCGTCTTCACGGACCCCACGGCGCAGTTGCTCATGCCCACGCCCCTGGAGGACGTCGAACTGTCCTTGCGGGACGAACTGGGCGATCCTGGTCGGCGGCGGCAACGAGCTATGGACTTGCTTGAGGAGATGGGGCTGGGACACCGGATGCACCATTCGGTGTACGATCTCTCCGGTGGACAGCGGCAGCTTGCCGCGCTGACCTCCGTGCTGGCCGTCGATCCGTCACTGCTGGTGCTCGACGAACCCACCACGCTGCTCGACCACCGCAATCGCGCCCGGTTCCTGGAACTCCTCGGTGACCTCCCCCAGCAGGTGGTCTTCTCGACGCACGATCTGGCTCTGGCGGCCGCCGCGGACCGGGTACTCGTGGTTCACGGGGGCCGGCTCGTGGCGGACGGCGGTCCCGAGCTGGTGGACCGATACGGGGCATGGTGCGTGGACGGCTTCCCTGGTGAGGGCACGCAGAACGACGACGGGGCGGCGGGCGCGTGACGGGCCGCCGAGAGATCTTCGGGTCCTACCGTCCCGGCGACACCTGGCTGCACCGGCTGCCACCGTGGGCGAAGACCGTGTCCGTGGTGGTGCTCTTCGTCGTCCTCTTCCTACCCCTGGAGCGCTCGGTACTCCCCAGAGATCAGGAATCGTGGCACCAGGCGGCCGGATGGGGCAAGCCGTTGGTCTGCCTCCTGGTCGTGATGGCGCTGGGCATGACGGCGGGGATCCGTTGGCGCAGTTGGTGGGAGACGGTGCGTCCCGCCCTGCCCGTGTTCCTCCTGCTGGCGCTGTACCACCTGCTCATGGGTACGGGAGCCCGAGGGGCAGGCGTTCTGCTGACCGTCGTGGCGGCGATGATCGCCACGCGAGTTCTGCTGGAAACCACGCCGCAAGCCGTGTTGTTGGACGGGGTGGTCAGGTTCCTGAGCCCACTTCGGCTGCTCGGTGTCGACCCCGCAAGGGTGGGACTGGCGTTGCAGATCATGATGCGCTCGGTCCCTTTTCTCATGGGTGTCACCAGTGACGTCCGGGAAGCCGCAGCGGCCCGCGGAGTGCGGGCGGGGCCGGTTCGACTCGCCACCCCCGTCGTCGTCGCCGCTGTCGCACACGCCCAACGCACGGGTGAGGCGCTGGTGGCGCGCGGCCTGGAATGACGACGGCGAACACCTCATCGTTGCCTGAAAGCACACTAGGATGCAGCTATGAGCTTTGAAGGTGGAGGGCGTTTGGACACGTCCCGCGTCCAAACGGGTGGTTCGGGTGGCGGCGGTGGCCGCGGCATGGTCGTCGGAGGCGGGCTCGGTGGATTGCTCCTGACGATCGTCCTGGGTCTGATCTTCGGCCAACCGGTTCTGGGCGGTCTGGACGGTGCGCTGAACCAGTCGACGTACGACGAGTACTCCACCGGTTCCGGCAATGACGCCGCAGCGCAGAATGAGCTGGCCGAGAAGTGCCAGACCAGCGAAGACGCGAACTCCCAGACGGACTGTCGTGTGGTGGCGACGGCGAACAGCCTGGACGCCATGTGGTCGACCTACCTGCCGGAGAGCGCGGGCGTTCAGTACAACATGCCGGGCCTGGTCCTGTTCAGCGGCTCCGAGTACTCCCCGTGCGGGACGGCCTCCTCCGCCACCGGTCCGTTCTACTGCCCGTCCAACCAGACCGTGTACCTGGACTCGTCCTTCTACTCCACTCTCCAGAGCGATTTCGGTGCCGAGGGTGGGCCGCTGGCCGAGGAGTACGTCCTGGCCCACGAATTCGGCCACCACATCCAGTACCAGCTCGGTTACCTGGGGGCAGCCAGCCAGGACCAGCAGGGTGAGGACTCGGGCGCGGTGCGCGTGGAGTTGCAGGCGGACTGCTACGCCGGTGTGTGGGCCAACCGCGCATCGAGCGACGACTTCACGGGTGGCGTCAACCTGGAGAAGCTGACCGAAGACGATCTACGCTACGCGTTGTCCACTGCCGAAGCCATCGGTGACGACCACATCCAGCAGACCACCTCCGGTCGGGTCAACCCGGAGGCCTTCACACACGGCACGTCTGATCAGCGCGTTGCCTGGTTCATGGCCGGGTACAACGACGGCGACATCGCGAAGTGCGACACCTTCTCCGCCGGGAACCTGGACGATCCCGCCTCGATCCGCGGCTGAGGCAGACGGGCCCGGAGCTGCGAACGGAACCGGGTCGGGGCGTCGTCGTCCGGGATCATGCCTCACCCGACCATGCCTCACCGGTGGAGGCCTGTTGAACGCTTGAACTAGGCTCGACTTGTCTTGATCGGACAACGACGTCAGGAGAAAGCGTCCATGAAGTTCCTGTGCCGCATGCAGGTCCAGTTCCCCGAGTCCATGTCGGCCGAAGAGGTTGCGCAGAAGCAGGCCCAGGAGAAGGAGTACTCCCAGGCTCTCCAGCGCTCGGGTGAGTTCGAGGCGATCTACCGCGTGGTGGGCAAGTACGCCAACGTCTCCATTTTCGACGTCGAGTCCAACGACCGCTTGCACGAGATCCTCTCGGGCTTCCCGATGTTCCCGTACATGAGCATCGAGACCACTCCCCTGAGCAAGCACCCGAACTCGATCCGCTGAGTGACGCACAAAACCCCCGCCGAGTGTCCGTTTCCGGTCGCCTCAAGGTGTCTGAGGCGACCAGAAACGGACACTCGGCGGGGGTTTCCTCCGCGAGGCGGATCAGATGTTGAAGCCCAGGGCCCGCATCTGGTCGCGGCCGTCCTCCGTGATGCGCTCCATGCCCCAAGGGGGCATCCATACCCAGTTGACGCGCCATTCATCGACCAGCGTGCCGATGTTCTGCTCGACCTGCTCCTCGATCACGTCCTGCAACGGGCAGGCCGCGGTGGTGAGGGTCATGTCGAGCTTGAGGGCCCCGTCGTCCATGTAGGACGCGCCGTACAAGAGCCCCAGGTCCACGATGTTGACCCCGAGCTCGGGGTCGATCACGTTCTTGAGCGCTTCCTCGATCTCCTCGATCTGCGGAGCACCCTGCGGAATGTCAGTGGTCTCGGTCATGACGGTTCCTTACCGGCCGGCGGCGGCGGCCACGTACTTGTCGTAGCCCTCTTCCTCGAGCTTGACGGCCAACTCCGGGCCGCCCTGTTCCACGATGCGCCCGTCATTGAACACGTGGACGTAATCGGGCTTGATGTAGCGCAGGATCCGGTTGTAGTGCGTGATGAGCATGACGCCCATGTCGTTGGATTCCTTGGCGCGGTTCACGCCCTCGGACACCACCCGGAGGGCATCGACGTCCAGGCCGGAGTCCGTCTCGTCCAGCAGCGCCATCTTGGGCTTGAGCAGTTCGAGCTGCATGATCTCCATGCGCTTCTTCTCACCGCCGGAGAAGCCTTCGTTGACGTTGCGCTGGATCATGGCCGGGTCCATCTTCAGCTGCTCCGCGACGGCCTTGACGTCCTTGGTCCAGGTCCGCAGGGACGGTGCTTCGCCGTCCACGGCGGACTTGGCCGAGCGCAGGAAGTTGGAGGTGGTCACGCCGGGGATCTCCACCGGGTACTGCATGGCCAGGAACAGGCCGGCTCGGGCGCGCTCGTCCACGGACATGTCCAGGACGTTCTCCCCGTCCAGGGTCACGGAACCGGAGTCCACGCGGAACTTGGGGTGACCGGCGATGGTCGAAGCAAGGGTGGACTTGCCGGAGCCGTTGGGGCCCATGATCGCGTGCACCTCACCGGAGTTGATGGTGATGTTCACGCCCTTGAGGATCTGCTTGCTGTTCTCGTCGTCGAGCAGGACCGATGCTTGCAAGTCCTTGATTTCCAAAGTGCTCAATGTGTCTCCTGAAGTGCTTCGAAAGGTGGTGTGGGCCCTCGGTCCGTGACCGGGGCTCAGTGATCGGCGTTGGACAGTTCAGCTTCGACGACGTCGCGCAGACGCGCCTCGATGCCCTCGTCCTCGATCTGCTGGAGAATCTCGAAGAGGAAGCCGCGAACCACCAGGCGGCGGGCCTCCACCTCCGGGATACCGCGCGACATGAGGTAGTACAGGTGCTCGGAATCGAGCTGGCCGGTGGTCGACGCGTGGCCGGCACCGGCGATCAGCCCGGTCTCGATCTCGAGGTTGGGGATGGAGTCCATCCGCGGCCCGTCGTTGAGAATCAGGTTGCGGTTGAGTTCGTAGGTGTCCGTGCCCTCTGCCTCGGGGCGGATCAGGACATCACCGACCCACACGCCGTGCGCCCCGCGACCCTGCAACGCCGACTTGTAGGTCACGCGCGAGACGCAGTTCGGCTGCGAGTGGTCCACGAACAGGCGCGACTCGAGGTGCTGGTCGTCGTCGACGAAGGTCAGACCGTACATCTCGACCTCGGCACCTGGCCCGGTGTAGCGCACGGCCGGGGTCACGCGGACGGTGTCGCCGCCGAGGTTGACGGAGACGTGCTTGAACCGGGCGTCCCGTCCGAGCTTGCCGTGCTGGGCCGAAGCGTGGGCGGTGCCCTGGTCCTGCCACTCCTGCAAGGTCACCACGGTCAGGTTCGCGGAGTCCCCCACCAGGAACTCGATGTTCTGGCTCACGACGGCGGTACCGCTGTGATGCAGGACGATCCGCGCCTTCGAGAACGCCTGGGCGTCCACGATCAGGTGCTGAGCGGCGGGGTCCGTGTGGGACCCCTTGATCTCGACCAGGACGGTGTCCGCGATCTCGGCTTCCCGGGGAACGGTGATCACCGTGGCCTCGCGGAAGTGTGCCCACGCGTTGGCCGACAGCCGGTCCTCGGGAATGCCGGCGGAGCCGACGCGGGCGTCGTCGCGACCCACGGTCTCCACCCTGACCAGATCCGAACCGGAAACGGTCACGGCCGGAGCTTCTGCCGTCAGTTCGTCCGAGTGCAGGCCCTTGAGACGCTTGAGCGGGGTGAAGCGGAAGTCCTCCTCACGGCCCGTCAGCTCGGGAAAGTCCGCCAGGTCGTAGGACGCGGTGCGCTCGGCGCGGGAGTTGCCGGCGGGCTTCTTGGCGCCCTTCGGCAAGGAGACCTCGACCTCGCGCTCGTCCGTCGCGGTGCTGTGCTCGGTGGCCAGCTTCTCGCCCTCCTGGGTCATACCCGGAATGGCGATGCGTGCCTCGTCGGTACGGACGCCTTCGACCAGGTCCTCCTCGGCGGTGGTGGTGCCGGGGGCGGCGTTCGTGGCGGTGTTGGACATGTCAGCCAACGGATCCCTCCATCTGCAGTTCGATCAAGCGGTTGAGCTCCAGCGCGTATTCCATGGGCAGCTCGCGGGCGATCGGCTCCACGAAGCCGCGCACGATCATGGCCATGGCCTCTTCCTCGGCGATGCCGCGCTGCATGAGGTAGAACAGCTGCTCCTCGGACACGCGAGACACCGTGGCCTCGTGGCCCATGGACACGTCGTCCTCGCGGATGTCGACGTACGGGTAGGTGTCGGAGCGGGAGACGGTGTCGACCAGAAGGGCGTCGCAGACCACGTTGGACTTGGCGTTCTTGGCGCCTTCGCGGACCTGCACCAGCCCGCGGTAGGCCGAGCGGCCACCGTTACGGGCCACGGACTTGGACACGATCGACGACGACGTGTTGGGGGCGATGTGCACCATCTTGGAACCGGTGTCCTGGTGCTGCCCCTCTCCCGCGAAGGCGATCGAGAGGGTCTCACCCTTGGCGTGCTCCCCGGTCATGTAGACCGCCGGGTACTTCTGGGTGACCTTGGAGCCGATGTTGCCGTCGATCCACTCCATGGTGGCGCCCTCGTGCGCGATCGCGCGCTTGGTCACCAGGTTGTAGACGTTGTTGGACCAGTTCTGGATGGTCGTGTAACGAACGCGGGCGTTCTTCTTGACCACGATCTCGACCACCGCGGAGTGCAGCGAATCGGTCTTGTAGATCGGGGCCGTGCAGCCTTCGATGTAGTGGACGTAGGAGTCCTCGTCGGCGATGATCAGCGTCCGCTCGAACTGACCCATGTTCTCGGTGTTGATGCGGAAGTAGGCCTGCAGCGGGATCTCCACGTGAACGCCCTTGGGGACGTAGACGAACGATCCACCGGACCAGACGGCGGTGTTGAGAGCACCGAACTTGTTGTCCCCGACGGGGATCACGGTGCCGAAGTACTCCTCGAAGAACTCGGGGTGTTCGCGCAGCGCGGTGTCGGTGTCCATGAAGATCACGCCCTGCTCCTCCAGGTCCTCACGGATCTGGTGGTACACGACCTCGGACTCGTACTGTGCGGCCACACCGGCCACCAGGCGGGAGCGCTCCGCCTCCGGAATGCCAAGCTTCTCGTAGGTGTCACGGATGTCCCCGGGCAGGTCCTCCCAGGACTGCGCCTGCTTCTCGGAGGCACGGACGAAGTACTTGATGTTGTCGAAGTCGATGTCCGACAGGTCCGCACCCCAGGTGGGCATGGGCTTGCGGTCAAAGAACTTGAGCGCCTTGAGCCGCATGTTGAGCATCCACTCAGGCTCGTTCTTCTTGGCCGAGATGTCGCGGACCACGTCCTCGTTCAGGCCGCGTCGAGCGGAAGCACCCGCGACGTCGGGGTCGGCCCAGCCGTATTCGTAGTTCCCGATCCCCTCCAGCTCAGGGTTCTTCTCCAGAATGTCGCTGATGACGGTGTCATTCGCGTTCGTCACGTCAGTCATGACGGCCTCCTCTTGTCGAGCAGTGTGTCGGGTGGTTCAGGTCGGCAACGGGCTGGGGCCCGCGCTCACACCGTGGTCGGTCGGTTGGTCTTCTGACCTGCCGCGGGACGCGACAGGGGAACATGTGTGTTGCAGACGTGGGCCCCGGCAGCGAGGGTCGACAGTCGACGGATGTCGACATCGAGCAGGGAGCTGATCATTCGGGTCTCGGCATCGCAGAACTCCGGGTGCCTGGTGGCGATTTCCTGCAGCGGGCAGTGGCCTTGGCACAGTTGGGCGGACAGCACCTTGTGTCGTGCAGGCCCGACCTTGACGATGGTCGCAGAGGCTGCGTACCCGTCGGCCGACAACAACTGGGCCAAGACATCCAGGCGCTCTGCGACGTCGTCGCCCGCGGCTTCCACGGTGGGCCGGTAGCGCCGCTCCATCCGCTGGAACTGCGCCGCCACGAACTCCCGCAGCGCCGTCTCTCCCCCGAGGTCCCGGATGGCACCGAGCGCGTCCGCGGCGATCCCGAGGTAGTCGTTGCCGATCCGCTCATGGCCTTCGGGAGCCACGACGTAGCGACGTGCGGGTCGCCCGGCACCCGCACCGTGACGGCGGACCATGGTCACCTCGATGAAGCGGTCACGTTCGAGGGCATCGAGATGCCGGCGGATGGCAGCGGGCGTGAGGTCGAGCAGTCGCCCGAGGTCGCGGGCCGAAACGGGGCCGTGCTCCAGAACTGTGTTGAGCACCCTGGATCGGGTGTTGGACTCCGCGGACTCCTCAAGGTTGAGCGGGGTACGGACGGAACCTGAATCGGTGTCGGTCATGACTTCCCTCCCTCTGCTTACCTCGGCCTGGGTTCTGGTGGTCTCAGCGGCATGTTCGCCGGAATGCCTCGGCGGAAGCTCCTGCGCGCTTGGCTGGCCACGTGGCGTGACGCCGCAGGGTTCTGCTGCACGTCGTCGTCACGAACGCTCCGACACCGAGACCTTGCCCGGGTGCTTCGCTGCACCCCTGAAATACACAACCAAAGTATGACGCAATTGATTCCGTGTGCCTAGCAAGGGTGACCTCACCTGGGATGCGCGACAGCGCCACGCTTAATGTGACTGGTTCAGAATAACTCAGTGTGTCGGGTCCGTGACCGGGCTGGTCGTGACGGCAGCCGGGTCTGCGGTGAGGGCAAACGCCTTCTCCACCGCGAAGGCGACGACGGCCACCAGCGTGGCGGAACCCACCAGGTGCAGGCAGACCGCCACGATCGGCAGTCCGTTGAAGTACTGGTAGAAGCCGACCGCGGCCTGGAACACGAGTACGCACAGCACCGTGGCGTAGGCGTTCCAGATCGGTCGAGGCCACCCGTTCCTGCCCACGATCCTGCCCGCGATCAGGGACAGGACGAGGAGTGCCACCAGCACGTAGACCGGCAGCGCATGGGCGCGCGCAATGACGACGGCGTCGAAGGCGTGCCGGGCGATCTCACCGGAATCCCCGGAGTGGGGCCCCGTACCGGTGACAAGAGTTCCCAGGTACACGATCAACAGTGTGAGGAACGCCATGCCCAGGGCTGTGGCTCGGATGATTCCCCTGGCGTGTCGTGCCTGGCCGGGTTGTTCCTTGGCGTCCACTTCAGGCAGCCCGGCTCGCCGGCAGCGGTTCACGAGGATTGCGGAGAGGTAGATCATGGCCGCCGAGAGCATGAAGTGAATGCCAACGATCCAGGGATTCAGGCCCGTACGGACGGTAATTCCACCGACCACGGCCTGCAGGGGGATACCGAGTCCGAGCACCAGGGTCAAGCGGAAGAGATCCGGGCGTTCCTTGCGCATGCGGATCACGGCAAGGAAGGCAGCGATCGCCACGAGGGTCAGCACGAACGTGAGTAGCCGGTTACCGAATTCGATCGCACCGTGGATGCCCATCGCAGCGGTAGAGGTCCAGGAGTCGTCCGTGCATCGCGGCCACGTGGGGCATCCCAGTCCGGAACCCGTCAGGCGGACCAGGCCGCCGGTCAGGATCAGCAGTGAGTTGGCGAGCAGTGAGGCCCATGCGGTGGCACGTACCCACCCGTCCACCTGCGTGCGGAACAGGAAGTCACTGATCTTCCGTCGAACGTCCTTGGCCTCCCTGCCGCCCTTCACCGGCTTGGTCCCTGTGCCTGGTTCACCACGCGACGTGTCGTCGGCGGGAGTCGAAGCGGGGTCGGTCGGTGCGAAGCTCACGTGGTCACGTCCAGAACGGAATTTGGAGGGAGAAAGGGAAAAGATGTCTCCGTCAGTCTAGCTCCACCGGAACCACCGGGCCGTTGCGGCCCACGCAGCGACCGCCCAGACAGCAAGGATCAGGAGCGGTCCCGCGAGACCCGCGGACGCTCCCGGCACGAGCACAGCCCGCAGGGCGTCTCCCAACGCAGCCGAGGGCAACAGGGCCACGACGGGTGCAACCCACTCCGGAAGCGCCGCGGCCGGTGCCAAGGTACCCCCGGCGACCGCCAACAAGACCCAGAGGAGATTGACGACAGCCAACGTGGCTTCGGCGCGCAGCGTTCCGGCCGCCAGCATTCCCAGTCCGGTGAAGGCAACGGCCCCGAGCACCAGGACGGCCAACGCCGCCAGAACCCCCGGCAGGGACGGATGCCAACCGAGGACCATGGCGACGACGCCGATGAGCAAGCACTGAAATCCCAGGACCAGTAGGATCGCGCCCAGCTTCCCCGCCACCAAACCGCTGCGACCCAAGGGCGTGGTGGCCAGCTGGCGGAGCACCCCGTACCGCCGGTCGAAACCCGTCTGGATGCCCTGACCGGAGAAGGCGTTCGAGATCACGCTCAGGGCCAGGACGCCGGGAACCGCGTAATCGATGCGGGTGGTGCCCGGTAGCAGGACCGTGTCCAGCAGGTCCATCTTCGTGAGGGCGACCAGGGCGATCACGGGAAGGATCACCAACAGGAGCAGCTGCTCACCGTTGCGCAGCATGGTGAGCGCTTCGTACTTGGTCTGGCTCGCCACGCGTCGAGGCATGGGGGCCGCCCCGGCCGCTCTCGCATGACCAGCTACTGCGCTTCGTGCGTGGTGTTGTTCCTTTGTGGTCATCGGATCTCCCGTCCGGCAATTGCCAGGAACACGTCTTCAAGGGTCCGGGGCTGCAGGGTCATCGACGTCGGCAGCTCGCCCGTGTCCGCCAGCCACGATGTGATGTGGGCCAAGACTTCAGGACGGATGTCACCGGTCACCGTGACCCGGTCGTCTTCGAGGGTCACGTTCAGCCCGATGGATCTCCCGAATGAACTGACTCCGGTTGGCGGCTCCTCGGACTCAGATGTGGACCGGCCCGACGAGACCGGTGGAGCCGACTCCCAGGCCCTCCGCTGGCCCGCCGTCAATCCGATGCGCAGCGCGCCGGGGCGTCCGCCGTCATCCCCGGCGATGAGTTCCGCCACAGTCCCCGAGGCACGCACCGTGCCTCGGGCCACGATGACGACGTGGTCGGCCAGACGCTGGGCGTCGTCCAGGAGGTGCGTGGTCAAGACCACCGCGGTGCCCTGTTCGCGCAACTGGGCGATCAGTTCGAAGACCACGGTTCTGGACTGTGGGTCAAGGCCGGCCGACGGTTCGTCCAGGAAGACGATCTCCGGGTTCCCGGCGAGGGCGGCGGCCAGCGCCACGCGCTGACGCTGCCCGCCCGAGAGACGACGTAGCGGGGTCCGGGCAAAGGAATGGATGCCGAGTCGGTCCATGAGCCCGGACATGTCCGCGGGCTGCCGGTACATGGAACTCACGTGCCGTAGGAACTCTCCGGGTCGGGCGGACTGCGGCAGGCCGCCGTCCTGGAGCATGACACCCGCCCGGGACCGGAGCAGAGGTCCCGCGTTCCAGGGGTCCTCCCCCAGCAGTCGGACAGTGCCTCCGGTGGGCTTGAGCAGGCCCTGCGCGCATTCCAGCGTGGTGGTCTTCCCGGCACCGTTGGGACCCAACAAAGCCGTAACCTGGCCGTGGGCCGCGACGAAACTCAGTCCGTTGACGGCCCGCACGGCGTGGTGCCCCCGACCGTGGGAGACGTTGAACTCCATCGAGAGGGCGCGTACTTCCAGCGCGGGCAGCTGCTGGTCGGCATCCGTTGGGGTCAGGGGGTGGTCCATCGGCACTCGGTCAGTCTAGGTTCTGCCGACCGACTAATCGGTCATGGCGTGCCGGACCACGCGCACGGCAGCTTCGATCCGTTGCCTGCTCTGCGTGGTCACCGGGTGCAGCGGACGCCGCGGCGCCGAGGTGCGAACCCCGCACACGTCGTTGAGGGCATAGATCGAACTCAGGGGACGTTCCCAGCGCAACACTTCGATCAGGGGACGCAGTGCCTCCTGCCAGCGCCGGACCGCGTCCTCATCTCCTGTGACCGCGGCGGTCCGGAAAGCTGTGAACTCCCGCGGCAGCGCGGCGGCCAATCCGGTGTGCCATGCGGCGCTCGCGATTGCGTCGTCGACGATCAGGTGCGCACTGGCCACACCGTAGGTGGTTCCTGGGTCACAGAGTTCGTCGAAGAGGTGCCGCCGGTTCTGCAGAGCACGCGCGGAGTCGGCGGTGTCCTTGAAGGCCACCACGTTCTCCAGCCGGGTGAGCTCAGCGGCCAGGTCCACGGGGTACACGAACCCCGTGGTGGCGGGATTGTTGTCCAGGCACAGCGGCAAGCTCACCGAGGAGGCCACGGTCTCCACCTGATCGGCAATCTCCGGCGACCGGAGTGCCACGTAGGACAGCGGGTTCACCACCAAGCCGTCGGCACCCGCGTTCTCCGCGTCCCAACCGAGTTCAAGGACACGTTGAGTGGTCAGGGCGGAGATGCCGACGCCCACGGGCACGCCGGAGCCCTTGGCGGCGGCCACGGCGGTGCGCACGACATTGCCACGTTCCTGGTGATCGAGGTACGCGAAGGACCCCGCCGTACCCAGGACGCAGATCGCTTCCACACCGGAATCGGCCAGACGTTCGATCTGCTCGGCGAAGGTGACCAGATCGATCGCCCCGCCGGGAAAGAACGGAGTCACGGGGTAGGCGACCAGGCCGGAGAACTGCATGGTCAGCATGATGTGCCCTGCACTGTGGTCACAGGATGGGGCCGCCGATGAAGGGGTCCACGGCCACGGACACGAAGACCAGCGTCAAGTAGGTGATGGAGCTGTGGAACACCCGCATGGCCTGCTTGTCCGTGGGCTCCCCGGCGTTGGCGGTGTGGAGCAGGCGGTGGCACTGGTAGGCGAACCATGCCCCGGCGGCCAGGCACACGGAGGCGTAGAACCACCCGGCGCCGCCCACGGGCACCAGCAGCAGGGAGCAGATCACGGTGGCCCACGCGTAGAGGACCACCTGGGACGCGACCTTGCCCGCCGGGGAAATGGCACCCAGCATGGGGATTCCCGCGCGCGAGTAGTCATCCGCGTACTTCATGGACAGCGGCCAGTAGTGCGGTGGAGTCCACAGGAACACGACGGCGAACAGCACCATCGCGGGCCACGCCACCGTGCCGGTCACCGCGGCCCAGGCAATGACCACGGGCATGCAGCCGGCGACTCCACCCCAGACGATGTTCTGGGGTGTGCGGCGCTTGAGAATGATCGAGTAGAAGACGGCGTAGAGGAAGATCGCCAACGCCGTCAGGACCGCCGACAGGACGTTGACGAACACCAGGAACCAGGCCACGGAGACGATCGCGACCACCCAGGCGAACACGAGAGCCTCGCGGTCCCCCACGACCCGCGTGACCAGCGGGCGCTTGGAGGTGCGCTTCATGAGCCGGTCCGACTCGCGGTCGATGTAGGAGTTGAAGGCTCCGGCCGCGCCGGCGGACAGGGTTCCGCCGATCAGGGTGTTGAGGATCAACCAGAAACTGGGCATCCCCTGCTGAGCGAAGATCATGGTCGGCACGGTTGCAATCAGCAACAGCTCCACGATCCGGAGCTTCATGAGCTGCAGGTACGCACGGACACGCTCGGTCAGGGTCGTGGAGCGAGGAACACCGGCCGCCGGGCTGTGGCCGGGCCCGCTGTCGGGTACCACGGCATGCTCCGAGGCCTGCGCTGAGCTCACGTGTTCGCTCTCCCTGAGTAGTTGCTGTCGACCGCTCCGCCCGCCCGAGGTCATGAGCGTGACACCCGAAAACGTGGGGTTCGCACGGCACGAACGGAGACTTTCCTGCCACTCTACCGCCCGCCCGCCCGGAACGAAGAACCCTCGCGACAGAAGCGAGAACCGCGCACCGTCCGTGATCGGCGGTGATTATGCCGGGGGCGCAATGATGACGAAACCGGCCGTCGGCGTGTGCTCAGGCCTGCCCGGTTGACCTAGGCTGAACCACGGACAGCCCCGCGTGTCGCCGGTGTCTCGAACTCAGGCGCCACGCGCGTATCGCCTTAGGAAAGGACACCGTTCCCGTGCCACACGCTGAGCAGCTCACCTGGACCGATTTGGATCGCCGTGCCGTTGACACCGTGCGGGTCCTGGCCGCGGACGCCGTCGAGAAGGTGGGCTCAGGTCACCCCGGCACGGCCATGAGCCTGGCGCCGGCCGCGTACCTCCTCTTCCAGAAGGTCATGCGCCACGACCCCACGGACGACCGCTGGACCGGCCGCGACCGGTTCATCCTCTCCCCCGGGCACACGTCCCTGACGCTCTACCTCGAACTCTTCCTGGGCGGCTTCGGGCTCGAGATGGGTGACATCGAATCGTTGCGCACATTCGAGTCCAGGACACCGGGCCACCCCGAATACCGCCACACCAAGGGCGTCGAGATCACCACCGGGCCGCTCGGCCAGGGCCTGGCCTCCGCCGTCGGCTTCGCCTACGGACAGCGTTACACCCGCGGGCTCTTCGACCCCGAGGCTGCTCAGGGCGAATCCCCTTTCGATCACCACGTGTTCGTGATCGCCTCCGACGGCGACCTTCAGGAAGGCGTGACCTCCGAGGCGTCGTCGCTGGCGGGGCACCAGGAACTGGGGAATCTGGTGGTGATCTACGACCAGAACCAGATCTCGATCGAGGACGACACCGACGTCGCCTTCACCGAGGACGTCGCCAAGCGCTACGAGGCCTACGGCTGGCACGTGCAAACCGTGGACTGGACCAACGGCGGTGACGGGGAGTACGTGGAGGACGTTCAGGCCCTCTACGACGCGATCCAGGCCGCAAAGGCCGAGACCGGTAAGCCGTCGTTGATCTCACTGCGCACGATCATCGGCTGGCCTGCTCCGAACAAGCAGAACACCGGTGGAATCCACGGGTCCAAGTTGGGTGCCGAGGAATTGGCCGCCACGAAGGAGGTCCTGGGCTTCGACCCCGAGGCGCACTTCGCCATCGACGACGAGGTCCTGGCTCACACCCGTGAACTCGTCCAGCGCGGTGCTGCGGATCGTGCCGAGTGGGAGGAGTCCTTCAAGGCCTGGCGCGAGGCCAATCCGGAGCGCGCAAAGCTCTACGACCGGTTGCGTGACGAACAGTTGCCGGAGAACTACGCGGCGGTCTTCCCGACCTTCGAACCGGGCAAGGACGTTGCCACGCGGTCTGCCTCCGGCAAGGTCATCAACGCCATCGCCGACACCTTCCCCGAGCTGTGGGGCGGTTCCGCGGACCTGGCAGGTTCGAACAACACGACCATCGAGTCGGCGGCGTCGTTCATCCCCGCCGAGCGGTCCACGTCCAAGTGGTCCGGCAACCCGTACGGACGGGTGCTGCACTTCGGCATCCGCGAGCACGCGGCGGCTTCGATCGTCAACGGCATCACGATGTCCACCCAGACGCGCGCCTTCTCGGGCACGTTCCTGATCTTCTCGGACTACCAGCGTCCCGCGGTCCGCCTCGGTGCACTCATGGGCGTCCCGTCGATCTACGTCTGGACGCACGACTCCATCGGTCTGGGTGAGGACGGCCCCACACACCAGCCCGTCGAACAGCTCTCGGCCTTGCGCGCAATCCCGGCGCTGGACGTGGTTCGACCGGCCGATGCGAACGAGGTCTCCGTCGTCTGGCGCACCATCCTGGAAGGGCGGGAACGGCCTGCGGGCATCGCGCTGACGCGCCAGAACGTGCCCACGTTCCGTCGTGAGGACATCGACGACGACGGCCAGGGTGAGAAGTTCGCGTCAGCCGAAGGAGCTGCCCGGGGCGGGTACGTCCTGGCCGATTCGGAAGGCACCCCGGACGTGGTGCTGATCGGTACCGGCTCCGAGGTCCAGCTGGCCGTGGCCGCCCGCGAACAACTGGCGGCCGAAGGGATCAAGGCACGCGTGGTTTCCATGCCCTGCCGTGAGTGGTTCGACGCCCAGGATGCGCAGTACCGCGAGTCCGTGATTCCGTCCGGGGTCCGGGCGCGCGTGACGGTCGAGGCCGGCTCGGCGATGTCCTGGTACGACCTGTTGGGGACCTACGGCCGTGCCGTCGCGCTGGATCACTTCGGCGCCTCCGCCGCGTACGAGAAGCTGTACGAAGAATTCGGGATCACCGCCGAGGAAGTCACGGCCGCGGCGCGCGATTCGATCGCCGCCGTCGCCACCGACCGCGTGTGAACCCCACGAGGACCGCCAAGACTTGGCCCACCGCCCCCGGACCGGGCCGACCGCAGCTAGCACGTTAGGAACTGAGGATGACTACCTCCACCAAGAAGCTCTCCGAGGCCGGAGTCTCCATCTGGCTCGACGACCTCTCCCGTGAACGTTTGACCAGCGGGAACCTCCAACAGCTCATCGACGAGAAGGATGTCGTCGGTGTGACCACGAACCCGACGATCTTCGCGGGTGCGCTGTCCAACGGCGCCGCCTACGCGGAGCAGGTCAAGGAACTGGCCGCCGAAGGCGTCGACGTCGACGAAGCGGTTTTCCGCATCACCACCGACGACGTCCGGGACGCCTGCGACGTCTTCGCCTCGATCGCCGAGGCCACACAGGGCGTGGACGGACGCGTCTCGATCGAGGTCGATCCCCGTCTGGCCAACGACCCCGAGGCAACGGCCACCATGGCGCGTCGCCTGGCCGAAACCATCGACCGGCCCAACGTCCACATCAAGATCCCCGCAACCGAGGCCGGACTGCCGTCGATCACCGAGACCCTCGCCGAAGGTGTGTCGGTGAACGTGACGTTGATCTTTTCGCTCGAGCGGTACCGCGCCGTCATCAACGCCTACATGGCGGGACTCGAGAAGGCACTCGAGAACGGCAAGGACCTCTCCACCATCCACTCGGTGGCCTCGTTCTTCGTGTCGCGCGTAGATTCCGAAGTGGACAAGCAGCTCGAGGCCGTCGGCACCGACGAGGCCCTCTCCCTCAAGTCCAAGGCCGGGTTGGCCAACGCCCGACTGGCCTACCAGGTGTACGAGGAAGCCATCGGTACGGAGCGGTGGAAGCGTCTGGAGTCCGCCGGAGCGAACGTCCAGCGTCCCTTGTGGGCCTCGACCGGCACGAAGGACCCGGCCCTGCCGGCCACGCTCTACGTCGACGGACTGGTGGCACCCAACACGGTGAACACCATGCCGGAGAAGACCCTGGATGCGACCGCCACGGACGCCGAGATCACGGGCGACACGATCACCGGCACGTACGCGGAGTCGAACGCCCACCTGGATCGTCTCGCCGCCCTGGGCATCGACTACAACGACGTCGTGGCCAAACTCGAGTCCGAGGGCGTGGAGAAGTTCGAGGCCTCCTGGGCCGAACTGCTCGAAACGGTGCAGACCGCACTGGACCAGGCACGCTGACACGGCGGCGGGCGTCGTGGGCCCACCCGGGCCCCGCGGCGCCCGTCACCATCTGCCGCCCGCAAACTCACCCATCACCCAAGAGGCGCACCAGAGACGTGCGCACAGAGAGGACGTCATGAGTTCACTGTCCGTCATGCTCACCGGTGCGGCACGCGAAGCCGCTGAACGTCACGTTCCGACCCTCGTCCAGGAGAAATTCGCCTCCAGGCTCTTCGCCAAGGACCACACCATGTGGGGCGCGGCGGCCGAGAACGAAGCCGGAAAGCGTCTCGGCTGGGTGGATGCGGCCGAGGTGTCGCGGCCCCTGGTGGCCCAGATCAACGAGCTCCGAGATTCTTTCGCGGCTGAAGGCGTGGACCGATTCGTCCTGGCCGGCATGGGTGGCTCCTCGTTGGCCCCGGAGGTCATCACCAGGACCGCGGGGGTCGAACTGTTCGTACTGGACTCCACGGACCCCGTCATGGTGCAGGCGGCCCTGTCCAAGGACATCGCGCGCACCGCCGCGGTCATCTCCTCCAAGTCGGGATCCACGGTCGAGACCGACTCCGCGCGTCGTGCCTTCGAGAAGGCCTTTGCCGACGCCGGTATCGACGCCGCACGCCGCATGGTCGTTGTAACCGATCCGGGATCGCCGTTCGACGAGTCCTGCCGTGCCGCCGGGTACCGGGCTGTGTTCACGGCTGACCCCACCGTGGGTGGGCGGTTCTCGGCCATGACGGCTTTCGGGCTGGTTCCCTCCGGTTTGGCGGGCGTGGACCTGGACGCGCTGCTGGACGAGGTGGACGAGGCCGCGGAGGCTCTGCGCGAGGATGATCCGGACAACCTCGGCTTGTTGCTGGGCGCGGCCATGGGCGGCACGTCGCCCCTGCGCGACAAGCTGCTGATCCAGGATCTGGGCTCCGGCATCGTCGGCTTCGCCGACTGGGCCGAACAGCTCATTGCTGAGTCCACGGGCAAGGACGGAACGGGTATTCTCCCCGTGGTCGTGGCTCAGGACGTTCCTGAACTCAAGGCACCCGTGGCCTCGGACTTGCTGCCGGCGTTCCTGGTTCCGGTGGATGCGGACACGGTGCCCGACGGTGACGCCGTCGCAGTGGCGGGGTCACTGGGTGGCCAGATGCTGCTCTGGGAGGTTGCAACCGCGGTGGCGGGCAAGCTGCTGGGGATCAACCCGTTCGATCAGCCCGACGTGGAGTCGGCCAAGTCCGCAACGCGCGCGGTCCTGGCGGACAAGCCGGAGCAGACCGCCGCGGACCTGGTGGACGGCTCCGTGGAGATCCGTGGCGACGCCGGACTGCTGGGCGTGGCACAGAACCTGACGGAGGCCCTGGAAGCCCTCTTGCAGCGGCTTCCCGCCGACGGCTACCTGGCTGTGCAGGCGTACTTCGATCGTCTGACCTGGGCGGAGCTCGAAGAGGCGCGGCCGCTTCTGGCGAAGGCCACCAGGCGACCTACGACCTTCGGCTGGGGACCCCGGTTCCTGCACTCGACGGGTCAGTTCCACAAGGGCGGCCCGGGCGTGGGTGTGTTCCTCCAGATCACGGCAGAGTCGGACACCGATCTGGAGATCCCCGGCATCCCCTTCACCTTCGGGGAACTGATCTCCGCCCAGGCCGACGGCGACGCGCAGGTGCTCTCCGAACACGGGCGCCCGGTGCTGCGCTTGCGTCTGAAGGACCGCGAGACCGGCGTCTCCCAGGTGCTCGACGTCCTACACGCACTCGCCCAGTCCTGAACGTGAGGACCGTCGCGTCGGTGGCTTCGAGCGAAGCCACCGACGCGACCCCTCCCCAGGCCTAGGATGTTCCCCTCACGTATGCCAAACCCGCGGGTGCTCGCCCGGCCCGATGAGGGGCGCCGACGCCACCGGCCCATCCGGGTCTGAAGCCTGACCAGAGGAGTTTCGTGCCAACCTCGAATGTGCACACCAATCCGTTGCGAGACGATCGTGACAAGCGCCTCGTCCGAGTCGCTGCGCCGTCGGCGCTCGTCCTGTTCGGCGTCACCGGAGACCTGGCTCGCAAGAAGCTGCTGCCGGCCATGTACGACCTCGTCAATCGTGGTCTTCTGCCGCCCTCCTTCTCCCTCGTGGGATTCGGGCGTCGGCCGTGGAGCAAGACGGACTTCCAGGACTACGTGCGCGAGGCCGTGACCGCCAACGCCAGGACCGAGTTCCAGGAAGCCGTGTGGGAGCAGTTCGCCGAAGGCCTCCGCTTCGTGCAGGGCGAGTTCGACGACACGGAGGCCTACAGCAACCTGCAGGACGTGCTGCGTGAACTCGATCAGGAGCGCGGCACGAGCGGGAACCACGCGTTCTACCTCTCAATCCCGCCCAAGGCCTTCGAGGTCGTGTGTCACCAGCTGGCTGAGAACGGCCTGGCCGAGCACGAGAATGCTTCAGGTTGGCGTCGTGTGGTGATCGAGAAGCCCTTCGGCCACGACCTCGCTTCCGCGCAGGAACTCAACGAGATCGTGGAGTCCGTGTTCTCCCGGGACGCGATCTTCCGTATCGACCACTACCTGGGCAAGGAGACGGTGCAGAACATCCTGGCGTTGCGCTTTGCCAACACGATGTTCGAACCGCTGTGGAACGCCAACTACGTGGACCACGTGCAGATCACCATGGCCGAGGACATCGGCATCGGAACCCGCGCCGGGTACTACGACGGCGTTGGCGCGGCCCGGGACGTCATCCAGAACCACCTCCTGCAGCTGCTCGCCCTGACGGCCATGGAGGAGCCCTTCGACTTCACCGCACGGGCCCTGAGAGCAGAGAAGGCCAAGGTGCTGGACGCCGTCCAGCTTCCGGAGGATCTGGGGCAGGCCTCGGCCCTGGGCCAGTACCGGGGCGGCCTGCAGGGCGGTTCGGAGGTCCGATCCTTCTTCGAGGAGGACGACATCCCCGAGGACTCCCGCACGGAGACCTACGCCGCCCTGCGCCTCGAGGTCTACAACCGGCGGTGGGCGGGCGTCCCGTTCTACCTACGCGCCGGAAAGCGCCTGGGTCGCCGCGTCACGGAGATCGCCGTGGTCTTCAAGGACAGCCCAGACCGTTTGTTCCCGTTGCACGACACGGACGAGTTCGGCAACAACGCGATCGTGATCCGCATCCAGCCCGACGAGGGCGTGACCATCCGCTTCGCGTCCAAGGTGCCGGGCACTCAGTCCGAAATCCGGGACGTGACCATGGACTTCGGCTACGGGCACGCCTTCACCGAGTCATCGCCTGAAGCCTACGAGCGACTGATCCTCGACGTCCTGCTGGGCGAACCCCCGCTGTTCCCCCACCACGAAGAGGTCGAGCTGTCCTGGAAGATCCTCGACCCCTTCGAGGAGTACTGGGCCGAGAACCAGATCCAACCCGAAGGGTACGACCCCGGTTCCTGGGGTCCCGAGTCCGCGGACCGCCTGATGCAACGAGATGGAAGGACGTGGCGCCGGCCATGATCGTGACGCTTGAGAACACGACCACTTCCGACATCGACAAGCAGCTGCACCGACTTCGTGACGAAGGTGGTGTAGTCACCCTCGGTCGTGTGTTGACCCTGGTCATCATGGCGGAGGCCGGTCATTCGGAACGCGCCCTGGACGCCGCCGTCGTGGCCTCCCACGAGCACCCGTGCCGCATCATCATGCACGTGTCGCACTCGGCCTCGGAGGAGACTCGTCTGGATGCCCAGCTGAGGATCGGCGGCGACGCCGGAGCCTCCGAGGTCGTTGTCCTGCACGGGTACGGTGCATTGGCGGAACCCTCCGAAATGCTGGTTTCCGCCCTGCTGTTGCCAGACGCACCCATCGTGGCATGGTGGCCGCATCGGGTTCCGAACAAGCCGTCCGACTCCTCGATCGGCAAGATCGCGCACCGGCGCATCACGGACTCCTCCAACTCGGACGACGTCTGCGCCACCCTGGTGCACCTTGCCCAGCAGTACGCTCCCGGGGACACGGACATCTCTTGGACCCGTCTCACGCATTGGCGGGTGCAGCTCGCTGCGGCCCTGGACCAGGCTGAACCCGGGCCGGTCAAGGAGGTGGTGGTGACCGGCGCGGCCGATTCCTCCCGCGTGCACCTCCTCGGTGCGTGGCTGGGCGGGCGGCTCTCGGCTCCGGTGCGCTTCGAGCACCCTGGACAGAGTGAGCACGGGCTGAGCAGCGTGAGGTTGGTTCGCGACAACGGGGACATTGTGCTGGAACGGCCAGGTCATTCCTTGGCGCGTTTGACCCAGCCTGGCCAGCCTGATCAAAGGGTTGCAATCCCCCACCGTGAGCTCAGTGCCTGCTTGGCGGAGGAACTCCGCCAGTTGGATCCTGACGAGGTCTACGGCGAGGTGTTGGCTTCCGCCGTGCACGTGCTCCCGTGCGGAGTCTGTGGTGAAGGCGTGACCTCCGAGTCGGAGGACTCCGCGGGAACGGACGCCGATTCCGCTGCCGCAACGCCGGAGACCAACCCGGCGTCATGACCCTGCTGGTCGAGACCGAGAGCACCGCGGATCTCCTGGCGGAGCACGTGGCCGCCCGCATCAATGAGGTCTTGGTCGAGGCACAGGAGCGGCGAGGCCGTGCGTCCGTCGTGCTCACGGGCGGCTCCATGGGCGTTGCCACGATCCGCGCCCTGGCCGGGGCGACCCGGACCGCGGAGTACGTTCCGGACTGGTCCGAGGTCGACATCTGGTGGGCCGACGAACAGTTCCTGCCCGAGGGGCACCCGGAACGCAACATCCAACAGGCGGCCGACGCTGCCGAACCATTTGCGTTGATGACCGAGCTGCCACCCGAGAACGTGCACGTGATCGGTGCCTCCGACCGGTTCGAGAACGCAGAGGCCGCCGCCGCGGACTACGTGGCTGAACTCGAGACGGCGGCACGCGCCCAGGGCAGCCCGACGGGCCTTCCGTGGTTCGACATCGCGTTGTTGGGTGTGGGTTCCGACGGGCACGTGGCCTCCATTTTCCCGCACCATGCGGACGCTGCCATGCGGGAGGCGACCGTGATTGCCGTGTACGACTCCCCCGAGTCACCACCCACGCGCGTGTCCATGACGCTCCCCCTGATCTCGACCGCTGAGCACGTCTGGTTCGTCGCGTCCGGAAGTGAGAAGGCCGACGCGATCGGGCGCCTCCTGGGTGGCACGCCGGACGAAGGGACGTCGGCCGAAGAGACCCCGGCCGGCGAGGTGGTCGGCCGTGTCTCCACGGTGCTGTTCACGACGCCCGAGACGCTCTCCGCGGGGTCTCACATCCACTGCGCGTAACTCCTCGACACCTGACGGGACTCGACGGCCCGTCGCACCACGCAAGCGGCAACCATGAAACCGGCGGGACCGGAACCACTGTGGGTTCCGGCCCCGCCGTTTCAACCCCTCACGGGGTCGGAAGAGAATGCTTGAAGTCCTGCGTCGAGCTCACAGCCCCGGCACGCCCGGGGTGGCGGGCGCAAACCGCATGGTCAGGGCATACCCGATGATGCACGCTGCCCACACCACGATCACCGTGGTGGTCAGACGAACCAGGTTCTTCTGCGCCACACCGGAGGTGTTGAGCGACTGCGTCATGCCGCCGCCGAACATGTCCGACAGGCCTCCACCCTTGCCCTTGTTCAGGAGGATGAGGACCACGGCCATCAAGCTGGTGATCACGATCGTGGCCAGCAGGATGTTTTGCAGAATCGTCATGGTTCATTGCCTCGCAGAATGCGTCGGAGGTTGTGACCTGGTTCAGTCCGTCACCAGGTGCTGCTCGAACTTCGCAATGTTAGCAAACTCCTCCGGATCCAGGCTGGCGCCGCCAACCAGGGCGCCGTCGACGTCCTTGCCCTTGAGGATCGCCCCGACGTTGCCGGACTTGACCGAGCCGCCGTAGAGCACCCGAACCTTGTCCGCGGTCTCCTGGCCGTACTGCTCGGCGAGGTCCTTGCGGATCGCGTCGGCCATTTCCTGCGCGTCCTCCGGTCCGGCGACTTCACCGGTGCCGATGGCCCACACGGGCTCGTAGGCCACGACGACATTGCCCACCTCCTCGGCGGCCAGGCCTTCGAGGGAGCCGCGCAGCTGCGCCAGCGTGAAGTTCACGTGCTCCCCGGCCTTGCGCGATTCGAGACCCTCACCGACGCACAGGACGGGCACCAGGTCGTGACGGAAGGCGGCCTGGATCTTGGCCAGGCACTGCTGGTCCGACTCACCGTGGATGGTACGCCGTTCCGAGTGGCCGACCAACACGTAGGTGCAGCCGAGCTTGTTCAGGAACTCGCCGGAGATGTCGCCCGTGTAGGCCCCGGAGTCCTGGTCGGACAGGTCCTGACCGCCGTAGACGACCTTGAGGTCGTCGCCGTCGACGATGGTCTGGACCGAGCGGATGTCCGTGAACGGCGGGAACACGGCGACCTCGACGCGCCCGAAGTCGTGCTTGGCGTCCTGGAGGGTCCAGGCGAGCTTCTGCAGCAGGGCCACGCCCTGCTGGTGGTCCATGTTCATCTTCCAGTTGCCCGCGATCAGCGGGGTGCGGTCGAACTGGCCGTTGGTCTGTGACGTCATGGGGGTGTTGCTCCTTCGTGAGACGGGAGAGACGTGCGGAAAAGGTGGGTTTCGGTCAGCCGATGACGGAGACGCCCGGCAGGTCCTTGCCTTCGATGAACTCCAGGGACGCGCCACCACCGGTGGAGATGTGCCCAAACTGGTCGTCGGAGAAGCCCAGGGTGCGCACGGCGGCAGCGGAGTCGCCGCCACCGATCACGGACATGCCCGAGCCGTTGGCCAGAGCTTCTGCGACTGCCTTGGTGCCACCGGCGAAGGCTTCCATCTCGAACACGCCTACCGGGCCGTTCCAGAAGATGGTCTTGGCCGCCGAGATCTCCTCCGCGAAGGACTTCGCGGAGTCGGGGCCGATGTCCAGGCCCATGCCGGATGCGCCCAGCTCGCCACCCTCGATGTCCTCGACCGGGCGGACCTCGTTCTTGGCGTCGGCCTTGAACTCGGCGGCGTAGACGACGTCGGTAGGCAGCACGATCTCGGTGCCTTCCGCCGGGGCCTTCTCCAGGTAGCCCTTCACGGTTTCAACCTGGTCATCCTCGACCAGAGACCCACCGATCGAGTAGCCCTGCGCCTTGAGGAACGTGAAGACCATTCCGCCGCCGATCAGCAGCTTGTCGGCCTTGCCGATCAGGTTCTCGATGACCGCGAGCTTGTCGGAGACCTTGGAGCCACCCATGACCACGATGAACGGACGCTCGGGGTTGGAGATGACCTTGGTCAGAACGTCCACCTCGGTCTTGACCAGATCCCCCAGGTAGGCGGGCAGGATCTTGGCGACGTCGTACACGGACGCGTGCTTGCGGTGGACGGCGCCGAAGGCATCACCCACAAATGCACCGTTCGAACCGGTGAGTGCAGCGAGTTCCTTGGCGAGTTCGGTGCGCTCCTCCTCGACCTTCGAGGTCTCCCGCGCATCGAAGCGCACGTTCTCCACGACCAGGACCTGTCCGTCGGTCAGGGCAGCGGCCTTGGCCTGGGCGTCGGGGCCGGTGACGTCCGTGGCGGTCACGACGTCGAGGTCGGAGAGCTCGGCGAGCTTCGCCGCGGCGGGTGCGATCGAGTACTTGGGGTTCGGCTCACCCTTGGGACGCCCGAGGTGAGCGGTGACGATCACGCGCGCTCCGGCGTCGGAGAGCTTCTGGATCACGGGCAGCGAGGCGCGGACACGGCCGTCGTCGGTGACGGTGGATCCGTCGAGCGGAACGTTGAGGTCGGAACGCACCAGGACGGTACGGCCGGCAACACCTTCGTTGAGGAGATCGTCCAGAGACTTGGCCATGGGAGCAGATCCTTTCGATGGGGACTCACTGGTGCCAGTGGGCCGTGCCCGGTTCGCGAGGCGGGAGCTCGCGGTGGGCGATGGGTGGGGTGAGTAAAGCCGGTGGATACGACTGACGCGCGGGGTGCGCACAGCGGTGCTGCGCACACCCCGCGCGTCAGTCGTGGGTGTCACCGTGAATCACGGGCCGCATTCGGGGTCAGTACCCCTCCGGCCGGATTCGACGGCGACGGAACCGCGGGATCAGAACTTGGATGCGACGTAGTTGACCAGGGAGACCAAGCGGGAGGTGTAGCCCCACTCGTTGTCGTACCAGGCGATGACCTTGACCTGGTTGTCGATGACCTTGGTCAGCGGTGCGTCGAAGACGGTCGAGACCGGGTAGCCCTCGATGTCCTTGGAGACGATCGGGTCCTCGGTGTACTCGATGATGCCCTTCATGTCGCCCTCGGCAGCTTCCTTGAGTGCCGCGTTGACGGACTCGACGGAAACTTCCTGCTCGGCCTCGAAGGTCAGGTCGACCATGGAACCGGTCGGGGTGGGGACGCGGACGGCGAATCCGTCCAGCTTGCCCTTGAGTTCGGGGAGCACCAGGCCGACGGCGGCTGCGGCACCCGTGGTGGTCGGGACCATGTTGAGGGCCGCGGCGCGCGAACGACGGAGGTCGCTGTGCGGGGCGTCCTGCAGGCGCTGATCGGCGGTGTACGCGTGGATGGTGGTCATCAGACCGGCCTTGATGCCGAACTTGTCGTTGAGCACCTTGGCCAGCGGGGCCAGGCAGTTGGTGGTGCAGGAGGCGCCGGAGATCAGGTTCATGCTCGCGGCGTCGTAGTCCTTCTCGTTCACGCCGTACACGAACGTTCCGTCAACCTCCTTGCCGGGGGCGGAGAGGATGACCTTCTTGGCGCCGGCGTCGAGGTGAGCCTGCATCTGCGGGCCCTTGGCGAAGCGACCGGTGGACTCGATCACGATGTCCACACCCAGATCGCCCCAGGGCAGCTTGGTGGGGTCGGGCTCGGCCAGGAACTTGACTTCCTTGCCGTCCACGGTCATGGCGTCGCCGTTGAGGGCGACCTCGCCCGGGTAGCGGCCGTTGATGGAGTCGTACTTGAGCAGGTGAACCAGGGTCTCCGGATCGGTGAGGTCGTTCACCGCCACGATCTCGATGCCTTCGCCCTGCTGCTGCACGGCGCGGAAGAAGCTGCGTCCGATGCGGCCGAAACCGTTAATGCCAACCTTGATGGTCACTTCGATCGATCTCCTATGTCTTCGGTGACGTCGTTCGACAAGTGCGTTGCCAGTCTGCCCGGCACGCCATGTGAACGACACCTGATGGTCGGAAGTTGCCGTGTTGTTTCGTGAGGGATCGCAACTGATCGTCCATCCCCCGTCCGGTGACCCCGTGGGTTGCCCGGACCGTCACAACCTGCAACTCACCGCTGGGAATTAGTCTAAACGGAGGATGGGCAGTGCGCCAGAGAAACGCGAGGTTACACAGAATGAACTCGGCAAAACACAACCAAACCCACATGGTCGCACTGTTTCCGAGAAGTGTGTTCGCTCTCAGCGGGCACCTGGGCGGGTCAGTTGCGGGGAAGCATGTCGGTCGAGACATTCGCCTCTGTCCCGGGGACGCCCAGTTCCTCGGCGCGGCGATCGGCCATGGCCAGCAAACGGCGGATCCGGCCCGCGATCGCATCCTTGGTCAGGATGGGATCGGAGAGGCGGCCGAGTTCGTCCAAGCTGGCCTGCTTGTTGGCCAGTCGCAGTTCGCCGGCGGCGCGTAGGTGATCCGGCACGTCGTCACCCAACAGTTCCAACGCGCGTTCGACCCGAGCCCCGGCGGCCACCGCGGCCTGCGCTGATCGACGCAGGTTCGCGTCGTCGAAGTTCGCCAGCCGGTTGGCCGTCGCGCGGACCTCCTTGCGCATACGGCGGTCCTCCCAGGTCAGGAGAGTCTCGTGTGCGCCCATGCGGGTGAGAAGGGTTGCGATCGCGTCGCCGTCGCGGATCACCACGCGATCGCCGCCGCGGACCTCCCGGGCCTTGGCAATGACGTCCAACCGTCTGGCTGCACCCACCAGCGCCAGGGCAGCCTCCGGGCCCGGGCAGGTGAATTCCATGGCGGCCGAGCGGCCCGGTTCGGTCAGGGAGCCGTGGGAGAGGAAAGCCCCGCGCAGAACGGCCTCGGCGTCCCCGATGGTGCCGTTGACCACGATCGGCGGCAGGCCACGGACCGGGCGTCCGTGGGAATCGAGCAAACCGGTACGGCGCGCCAGGGCCTCGCCGTCGCGCACCACACGCAGGACGTAGTGGTTACCGCGCCGCAACCCTCCCCCGCTGATGACGCCGAGTTCACACACGTGGCCGAACTCTTCGATGATCGTTGCCCGCAGCCGCCGCGCCACGGCCGCGGAGTCGAGTTCGACTTCGACCACGATCCGGCCCGAAACGATGTGGAGGCCGCCGCAGAACCGCAGAACCGTCGAGAGTTCAGCTCGACGCTCGGAGGCCTTCTTGGTCTCCAGCCGGGCAAGCTCATCCTTGACCGATGCCGTCAGGGACATCTGCATCCTTTCCGCAAGGTGTTCGCGTGCGTTCCACGGGGTTGGAACATGCTCGAGTGGAGCATGACTGAACCCCATCGGATGCTGAACAGGGTACCCCGACGTGCTCGCGGGCGTTTTTAGACGGAACCCAGCACTTCCTGGTATGCGGCGGCCAGCTTGAAGGACGAATGCACCCGTTCGCCTCTGGCACGGCGCAGGTCGGCGAAGTGTACGGAGGCGCCCATCCGGGAGGCGACGGCCTCCAGATGGCTCTGGTCCTCGACCGCTGAGGGATCAGCAATCACCGAATCGATCCGGAGGTTCGGCGCGTGTTCGTGCAGGACCTCGAGCTCCTGGGCGCTGGTCTTTCCCTCGGTCTCCGTGTCCCGGGAAAGATTCATGGTGATGACTCGCTGGCCCTCCGTGGTTTCCAGGGCCTGACGCAGTTCGGGCAGCAGCAGATGAGGCAGAACCGAGGTGTGCCACGAGCCCGGTCCGAGAATGACCGCGTCGGCTGCCTCGACGGCGTCCAGGGCCTGCTTGCACACCACCGCTCCCGGCGGCTTGAGCCGGACGTTGCGGACGTAGGGTTCCTTGGCCAGGGCCACCTGCCCGCTGACCGTGCGGAATCCCTGATCGACGGAGTCGTCGGCCACGTCCCCTTCGATGACGAGCGGGGTGACGGACATGGGAAGGACCTGGCCCTGGGCGCCCAGCAGGGCGCCGGCCCACCGCAGGCCCGCGACCGGATCCCCCAACAATTCCCACAGGGTCACGATCAGAAGGTTCCCCAGTGCGTGCCCGTCCAACGACGACGGCCGGTGCGGCAAGGAACCGAACCGGTGCTGCATGACGTCACGCCAGGTCAGCCCCCAGTCCGAGTCGTCACACAGGGCCGACAGTGCCATTCTCAGATCCCCCGGCGGCAGCACGGCGAGCTCCTCGCGCAGGCGGCCGGAGGACCCGCCGTCGTCGGCCACGGTCACGACGGCGGTCAGGTGGTTCGTCAGGAGTCGCAGGGCCGAGAGCGAGGCCGAGAGCCCGTGTCCGCCGCCCAGGGCGACCACGGCCTTTCCGGAGCTCCGCCGAGGTCTGGCAGGTGCGTCGTCGTTCGAACCCCGTGATTGGTCCTGGCGACCCGCGAAGGGTCCGGGCGGAAGGTCCGGTCGCATCGGCCCGCCCGCAGCCGGAAAGCCTGTGGGAGCCCCCGAAACCGGGGACGGTCGGTGTTGGTCGGTCATGTCAGTCCCGCGTCACTCGCGCCCGATGTCCCGGTGCTCCACGTTGACGGTCACGCGTGGGAACTTGGAGAGGCGCCGTGCCACGTCCTCGGTCACGGCCACCGACCGGTGCTTGCCCCCCGTGCAGCCGATAGCGATGGTGGCGTAGTGCTTGTTCTCCGTCCGGTAGCCCTCGAAGACGGGCTCCAACATGGACGTGAAGCGCTCCACGAAGGTGCGCGCCCCGTCCTCCTTGAACACGTAGTCGCGGACTTCGATGTCCTTGCCCGTCCTGGGACGCAACGCCGGAACCCAGTGGGGGTTCGGAATGAAGCGAACGTCGGCAACGTAGTTCGCGTCGGCCGGTACGCCGTACTTGAAACCGAAACTCATCACCGTCAGGCGTAGGACAACAGGCCCGTCGGTGGTGTAGAGATCCGCGACGGCCTTGGACAATGCGTGCACGTTGTAGGACGAGGTGTCCAACACGATGTCCGCGGATTCCTTGAGGTCCTTGAGCAGTCCCCGTTCCGCGGCAATTCCGTCCAAGATCCGTCCGCCAGCCTGCAGCGGGTGGGGACGACGCTGGTGCTCGTAGCGCGCCACCAGCACCTCGTCGGAGGCGTCCAGGAACAACACGGAGAAGTCCACGCCGCTGGCCTCCATGGCGGCCAAGGTCTCCTTCATGTCGTTGAACAACGCCTTGCCGCGCACGTCGATGACGACGGCCAGACGCGGAATCGCCTCGGGAGTCCGGGACACCAGGTCCGCGAGGGTCTGCAGCATCTGGGGTGGCAGGTTGTCCACCACGTACCAACCCTGGTCTTCGAGGGCGTTGGCTGCCGTGGACCGGCCCGCTCCCGACATGCCCGTGACCACGAGCAGTTCTGACTTGCGTTCCGGCTGGGGGACGTTGTCACCACCGCGGGGCGGTTCGGCGGACTGGAGGCGCGAGAACGGGTCGTCGTGCGTGGGTGGCTGCGTCATCTCTGTCTCTCGGCCGATCACTCGTGGAACGCGATCGGGGCGCCCGAACAGTCGCGCCGATCTTGCTTCAAGCCTATCGGGCGGGGTGGCCTAGTCGAGGATTTCCCCGGTGGCCGTATTGACGGTGAGTCCCCCGGTGGGGTCATCCTGCCCGGTCGTGGCGGCTGGTTCCTGCAGTGCCGCCGCCACCTTGGCAGCCAGGGCTGCACCGAACCCCGGAACTTCCTGGATCTCTTCGACGCGGGCCGCGCGGAGCTTCTTGGCGGACCCGAAGTGCTTGAGCAGCGCCTTCTGTTTGGCCGGCCCGACGCCCGGGAGGTCGTCGAGCACCGAGGAGATCATGGAGCGACCGCGTTTGGCCCGGTGGAACGTGATGGCGAACCGGTGCGCTTCATCGCGGATCCGCTGCATCAGGTACAGCGCTTCGGAGGCCCGTGGCAGGATCACGGGGAACTCGTCATCCGGCAGCCAGACCTCTTCCAGGCGCTTGGCCAACCCGACCACCGCGACGTCCACGACTCCCAGGTCCTCCAGGGCCCGGGCAGCCGCGGCCACCTGGGGCGGTCCGCCATCGACGACGACGAGGTTGGGCGGGTACGCGAACCGCTTGCGTGCCGCGGGGTCGGCGTCCAGGTCCTCCGGCGACAGGGCCCCGGTCCGTGTACCGGCTTCGGCCGTCTCGGCCTGCTGCGCCAGGTGGCGGCTGAACCGTCGATGGATGACGTCGTACATGGACGCGGTGTCATCGCGAGCCGCGTCCCCCGTGATCGAGAACTTCCGGTACTCGGACTTACGTGCCAACCCGTCCTCGAACACCACCATGGACGCCACAACGTCCGTGCCCTGGACGTGGGAGATGTCGTAGCACTCGATCCGCATGAGGGCTTCGGGAAGGTCCAACGCCTCCTGCAGCTGTTGCAATGAGGCCGAACGCGTGGTGATGTCACCGGCCCGCCGGGACTTGTGGAGGGCGAGGGCCTGGCGGGCGTTCTCCCGCACCGTTTCCATGAGCTGGGCCTTCTCACCGCGCTGCGGAAGGCCGATCGACACCCGGGACCCGCGCAGCCCGCTGAGCCAGTCCTCGAGCTGGTCGGCGTTCTCGACGGGTTCGGAGACCAGCACACTGCGGGGCACCTGGTTCTCACGGTAGGTCAGTTCCTCGGACCAAGGCCGGTGGTGGGAGCCGCGCTCCTCGCGACGCGCGTGGGCGCGCAGTTCGTCACCGGAGGCCCCGTCGGCGGTGCGTTCTCCGTAGACCTGTTGAAGCAACGCTTCGAGCAGGTGGGCGCCGTCGGTCTCCTCGACCTTCTCCGTGACCCACCCGCGTTGGCCGCGAATACGACCGCCGCGGACGTGGAAGACCTGGACGGCTGCTTCGAGTTCGTCGTCGGCCAGGGCGAAGAAGTCGGCGTCCACGGCGTCCGAGAGCACGACGGCGTTGCGTTCGAAGGCCTTGCGCAAAGCCTCCACATCGTCACGGCGCGCGGCGGCAGTCTCGAAGTCCTGCACCGCGGCCGCAGCGCGCATCCGGTCCTCGAGCTCCTTGATGAACGGTTCCGGGTGCCCGGACATGAAGCGACACAGGTCATCGGCCAGGGCTCGGTGGTCCTCGACGGAGATCTCCCCCACGCACGGCGCCGAGCACTTTCCGATGTAACCCAGCAGGCACGGGCGCCCCGACCGCTCGGCCCTCCGGTAGACACCGGGGGCGCAGGAGCGCACGGGGAACACACGTAGGACGGCGTCCAGGGTCTCGCGGATGGCCCATGCCTGCGAATAGGGACCGAAGTACCGGGTCCCCTTCTTCTTGGTGCCGCGGGTGACCAATGCGCGGGGCACGTCCTCGCCCATGGTCACTGCGAGGTACGGGTAGGACTTGTCGTCCCGGTAGTCGATGTTGAAACGCGGTTGGAACTGCTTGATCCACGTGTACTCGAGCTGCAGGGACTCCAGTTCGGAGCCGACAACCACCCATTCCACACCCGCGGCGGTCGTGACCATGGTGCGCGTCTTGGGCGCCAGCGTGTGCAGTGGCGCGAAATAGGAGGAGACCCGGTTCCGCAGGTTCTTGGCCTTGCCCACGTAGATCACGCGCCCCGCGGCGTCCCGGAAACGATAGACCCCGGGATCCGTGGGGATCTCCCCGCGTGCGGGGCGGTAGATCGACGGGTCAGCCACGGGCGGCGTCTCGCTCCACCGACGGCGGGACGTTGTAACCGTCCGCGCGTTCCTGGCCGGAGAGTGCGGCGATCGCGTCCATGACCCGGTCCACCACCTCGCGTCGTTGAGCCCCGGTCTGACGCCCGTCGACCCGCTGGACCTCGAGCGGCGTGCCGATGTGCAACTCGAACTTGCGGGGCCGGATGATCCGGGACCCGGGCTTCTGGAGCCGTTCGGTCCCCTTGAGCGCGACGGGGACGACGGGCGCTCCCGTGGACAGGGCAGAAAAGGCCACCCCGGTGCGGCCACGGTACAGGCGACCGTCACGGGAACGGGTGCCTTCCGGGAACACGCCGAACACGCCGCCTTGACCCAACAGTTTCAGCGCAGGTTCCAGCGCCGCGACGGATTCCGACTGCCGGGACCGGTCGACGGGGATCAGCCCGAGGACGTCGTAGACGAAGGTCATCACCTTGCCCTTGATCCCGGGCGCATTCGCCAGGGAGGCCTTGGTGATGAATCCGACCCTCCGCGGCATGAGCGCGGAGAGGATGATCCCGTCCAGGAAGGACAGATGGTTGGAGGCCACGATCACCGGGCCGGTGGCCGGGAAATTTTCCTCCCCCGTGATCACCGGGCGGCAGGTGACGCGAAACAGGGTGGCGACCGCTTCCTGTGCCAGCCGGTAGAGCTTCACCGTGCCCCCTCGAAAATCTCCTTGAGGAACATGCCCGTGTGGCTGGCGGGATTCTGTGCCACGTCCTCCGGCGTTCCTTCCGCGACCACCAGGCCACCGCCCGATCCGCCGTCGGGGCCCATGTCGATGACCCAGTCGGCCGTCTTGATGACGTCCAGGTTGTGTTCGATCGTCATCACGGAGTTCCCCTTGTCCACCAGACCCTGCAGAACCTTCAACAGTTTGTTGATGTCCTCGAAGTGCAGTCCCGTGGTGGGTTCGTCGAGGACGTAGATGGTGTCGCCGTGAGAGCGCCGTTGGAGTTCCGCCGCGAGCTTGACCCGCTGGGCCTCTCCCCCGGACAGCGTGGTCGCGGGCTGGCCGAGCCGGACGTACCCGAGACCGACGTCGACCAGGGTGTCGAGGTGACGGGCGATGGCCGTGTAGGCCGAGAAGAACTCGGCGGCCTCCTCGATCGGCATGTCGAGGACCTCGGCGATGGACTTGCCCTTGTAGTGCACGTCCAGGGTCTCGCGGTTGTACCGGGCACCCTTGCAGACTTCACAGGGAACGTAGACGTCCGGCAGGAAGTTCATCTCGATCTTCAGGGTGCCGTCGCCGGAGCAGGCCTCGCAGCGGCCACCCTTGACGTTGAACGAGAACCGCCCCGGCTGGTAGCCCCGGATCTTCGCCTCGGGAGTGTCCGCGAAGAGCTTGCGGATCCGGTCGAACACGCCGGAGTAGGTGGCGGGATTGGACCGGGGGGTTCGGCCGATGGGCGACTGGTCCACGTGCACGATCTTCTTGAGCTGCTCCACGCCCTCGATGCGCTTGTGCCTGCCCGGGACCTGCTTGGCGCCGTTGAGTTCGTTGGCGAGCTTCGTGTAGAGGATCTCGTTGACCAGCGACGACTTTCCGGAGCCGGACACACCGGTCACCGCCGTGAACACTCCCAGGGGGAAGGTCACGTCGATGTTCTGGAGGTTGTTCTCCTGGGCCCCCACGACGCGCAGGACTCGCTCGGGGTCCACGGGTCGCCGGGTGGCCGGGACGTCGATCGCCTTGCGGCCGGACAGGTAGTCGGAGGTGATCGAGTCCTTGTTGGCCAGCAGCTCCTGGTACCCGCCGGAATGCACCACCCGGCCACCGCGCTCACCGGCGCCGGGGCCGACGTCGACGATCCAGTCCGCCTCGCGGATGGTGTCCTCGTCGTGCTCGACGACGATCAGGGTGTTCCCCATGTCTCTGAGCTTGGTCAACGTCTGGATCAGACGCCTGTTGTCACGCTGGTGCAACCCGATCGACGGCTCGTCCAGGACGTAGAGGACGCCCACCAGACCAGCCCCGATCTGGGTGGCCAGTCGGATGCGCTGGGCTTCACCGCCGGAAAGGGTCGCGGAGGCCCGTTCCAGATTCAGGTAGTCGAGCCCGACGTCCAGGAGGAAGGTCAGCCGCGCTTCGATCTCCTTGAGCACCTGCTCCGCGATGCGCGTTTCGCGTTCGGTCAGTTCGAGGCCCTGAAAGAAGGCCAGGGACTCCCGCATGGGCAGAGCCGTGGCCTGGGCGATCGACAGCCCGCCGACGGTCACCCCCAGCATGGTCGGGTTCAGCCGTTGTCCCTGGCAGGCCGGACAAGGCACCTGCCGCATGTACTGCTCGTAGCGGTCCTTGGCGTTCTCGGACTCGGTCTCCTCGTGCTTGCGGCGGATGTAGGTGTAGACACCTTCGAAGCCCTGGGTGTACCGGCGCTCCCGGCCCCACCGGTTCCGGTAGGAGACGGTGACCTTGTAGTCCTTGCCTTCCAGCAGGGCCTTTCGTCCCGCCGCGGGGAGGTCCTTCCAAGGGGTCACCAGGTCGAAGTCGAGTTCCTCGCCGAGCCCCGCCATGAGCCGGTTCCAGTAATCGCTCGTGGACTTGCCGAGAGACCAGGGCTGGATCGCACCCTCCACCAGACTCAGGTCGGGATCCGGGACCACCAGGTGCTCGTCCACCTCGAGGCGGGTGCCGATGCCGTCGCATTCGGGGCACGCGCCGAAGGGAGCGTTGAAGGAGAAGGCGCGCGGTTCGATCTCGTCGGTGCCCAAGGGGTGTTCGTTGGGGCAGGCGAGGTTCTCGGAGAAGGTCTGTCGTTGGTCGATGCCCTCCGGGGCGTCCTCGCCGTCGCGCAGCACGAGCTCTACCACCACCCGACCATCGGCCAGGCCGAGCGCGGTCTCGATGGAATCCGTCAGGCGGCGTTCCATCCCGTCCTTGATGACCAGACGGTCCACGACGACGTCGATGTCGTGTTTGTACTGCTTCTTGAGCTTGGGCGGGTCGTCCAGGGTCACCTGCTCACCGTCGACGACGGCACGGGAGTACCCCTGCTGTGTCAGGCTCGCGAAAAGGTCGGCGAATTCACCCTTCCGGCGCCGCACCACGGGTGCCAGCACCTGGAACCGGGTCCTTTCCGGCATGGTCAGCAGACGGTCCACGATCTGTTGCGGGGTCTGCTTGGTGATGGGCTCCCCGCACACGGGACAGTGGGGATGCCCGATCCGCGCCCACAGCAGGCGCATGTAGTCGTAGATCTCCGTGATGGTGCCCACCGTGGAGCGGGGGTTCTTGGAGGTCGACTTCTGATCGATCGACACGGCCGGAGACAGGCCTTCGATGAAGTCCACGTCCGGTTTGTCCACGCGTCCCAGGAACATGCGCGCGTAGGAGGACAGGGACTCGACGTACCGGCGCTGTCCCTCCGCGAAGATGGTGTCGAATGCCAGGGAGGACTTGCCGGAACCGGAAAGCCCGGTGAAGACCACCATGGCGTCACGCGGGATGGTGAGGTCGACGTCGTGAAGGTTGTGTTCACGGGCGCCCTGCACGACGATCTCGGTCAGATCGGTGGGGGCTGTCGCTTGTGCTTCAGGCACGGTGAGCATGGGGGCAAGACTCTGTTCGGGCACGCCGTGCAGTTTATCGCCCGGCTCCGACAGCCTGGCTCACGTGCGCCCCGGGAAAAGTGCCCGCGGTCCAGTTGACGGGGCTGTTCACCGCCGTCGTTCGCTAGATGCGATCACGCCTGTAGGCCAGGACCAGCCAGGCGATGTTGGTCACCACACCGGCCAGGGGCACTACCCCCAGCCTCCAGTTCCACAGGAGCCCGGTGGCCGCCGACAGCGCGAAGACCACCGCGCCCAGGACGCACAGGCCCGCCATGAAGTGCAGCAGGAACGGCACCTTCTTCCACCACAGCGCCAACGGGATTCCGTAGAGCAGGCCGAGCCCGCCGATCGTCGACCAGCCGGGGCCCGGAGTGAGCTCGAAACCGAGTGACGGGTCAGAGGCAACGGCCTTCACCTCCGGATCGTGTGTCTGCACCCAAATGGTGGCCAGCAGGAGCACGTAGGACCCGACGGTCAGCAGAAGCAATCGACCGGGGCGCTTGCGTTCCCACGTCTGATCCGCGGGGGGAAGGAATCCGGGCATGATGACTGGATACCACGATGAGGTCACGAGCGGGTGACCCAAGGTGAACGAAGCCTGCTAACAGTCTTAGAATCGTGGGCATGTTCGTCACCGACACGCAGAGTGTTGATCTGGCCGAGGTCACGATTCGTTCCATCCAGGTCAGCGACATGCAGAACAACGTGTACCTGCTGACCTCAAAGACCCACGGCACGCAGGTACTCATCGACGCCGCCGACGATCCCCGTGCCATCGCCGGGTTGGTCGGCGCCGGCTGCGGCGACTGCACGCTGTCGGGCAGCCTGCAGATGATCATCACCACGCACTCCCACTGGGACCACGTCCGGGCCCTGGCCGAGGTGAAGTCCCGCTCCGAGGCGGTTACGGCCTGCGGTACCGCCGACGCTGACGCCATCGATGTGTCCATGGACGTGACCTTGGACAACGGGGACGTCGCGGAGTTCGACGGGTTCGACCTGGAAGTCATCGGGCTGCGCGGACACACCCCGGGTTCCATCGCCCTGGTCTACCGGGACCCGTCGGGTCCCGTGCGGATCTTCACCGGCGACTCACTGTTCCCCGGGGGCGTGGGCCGCACGGAGACCGACGCGAACTTCCAGAGTCTCTACCAGGACGTGGTGACGCGCATTTTCGACCGGTTCGACGACGACACCGTCATCTACCCGGGTCATGGCGCGCCCACCACCCTGGGAGCTGAGCGGCCGCACCTCGAGGAGTGGCGCGAACGCGGCTGGTAATCGCCCGAGGGTAGGTTGCCACGGCCGCGGACGCCTCCGCATGGCGCCCCTGGCTGTCTGCGGCCGCGGCTAGTCTGGTGGCGATGTCACTTCTGGAAGTTCTCACCCCCGGCCTGTCCTCCCCCGGACGGCACTATCTCCGCGGGGACTTCGCCCGTAATCCCCTCACCGCGGACGAAATCTTCGAAGGCTTCGTCGGCTGGTCCGCCGGACGGGGTCTCGAGTTGTACCCGCACCAGGAAGAAGCAGTCCTGGAAGTGGCCAACGGCGCCAACGTGATCCTGGCGACCCCCACGGGTTCCGGCAAGTCCATGGTGGCGTTGGCCGCCCACTTCACCGGCTTGGCCCAGGGCCAACGCTCCTACTACACGGCGCCGATCAAGGCCCTCGTGTCGGAGAAGTTCTTCGCGCTGTGTGAGGCCTTCGGGGCCGAGAACGTCGGCATGGTCACCGGAGATTCGGCGGTGAATCCGGACGCGCCCATCGTGTGTTGCACGGCCGAGATCTTGGCGAACATCGCCCTGCGGGAGGGTCCGGGAGCGGATCTGGGGCCGGTGGTCATGGACGAGTTCCATTTCTTCGCGGACCCGCAGCGCGGCTGGGCGTGGCAGGTCCCGCTGGTCGAACTCCCCCAGGCACAGTTCCTCCTGATGTCGGCCACCCTCGGGGACACGTCCGCCATCCGCAAGCGCCTGACCGAGGCCACGGGGCGAGAAACCGCCGTCGTCGACGACGCCGAACGGCCGGTCCCCCTGAGCTACTACTACTCCGAACTGCCCGTCCACGAGCAGATCGACGAATTGGTCTCCACCCATCAGGCCCCGGTGTACGTGGTGCACTTCTCCCAGCTCCAGGCCATGGACCAGGCGCAGTCGCTCATGAGCGTCAACGTCCTGAGCAAGGAGGAGAAGGAACGGGTGTCGGAGGTCATCGCCGACTTCAAATTCGCCGCCGGCTTCGGCAAGACCCTCAATCGTCTGGTCCGGCACGGCATCGGTGTGCACCACGCCGGAATGCTCCCCAAGTACCGGCGACTGGTGGAACAGCTCGCCCAGGAGGGCCTGCTCAAAGTCATCTGCGGCACGGACACCCTGGGTGTGGGGATCAACGTGCCGATCCGCACCGTCCTGATCACCGCGTTGTCGAAGTTCGACGGGCAACGCACCCGGCGGTTGCAGTCCCGGGAGTTCCATCAGATCGCGGGACGTGCGGGGCGCGCAGGGTTCGACACGCAGGGCACCGTCGTCGTGCAGGCCCCAGAACACGACATCGAGAACAACCGCGCCATGGAGAAGGCCCGTCGTAAACACGGCAACGACGAGAAGAAGCTGCGGCAGGTTCCCAAGAAGAAGCCGCCCCAGGGCTTCGTGTCCTGGTCGCGCAAGACCTTCGACGCCCTGATCGCCTCCGAACCCGAGCCGTTGCGCTCGGGATTCTCGGTCACGCACGCCATGCTGCTCAACCTGCTGCAACGCCCGTGGGACCCGGTGGCCGCCGCCCGGCACCTGTTCGAAGGCCTGGACGGGACTGTGGCTGACCGCCGTCGGTGGGTTCGGGAGTCACTGGGGATCCTGCGGGAGCTGCGCGCCACCGGCGTCGTCGAGCGGCTCACGGAGCCGGACGACGACGGACGTCGGTACCGCCTGACCGTCGAACTGCAGGAGAACTTCGCACTGAACAACGCGCTGGCTCCCTTCGCACTTGCCGCCTTGACCCTCCTGGACCCCGAGGCCGAGAACCACGAACTCGACGCCGTGTCCGTGATCGAGTCCACGCTCGAGCGCCCGCGTCAGGTCCTGGCGATGCAGGAGAAGAAGGCCAAGACCGAGGCACTGGCCCAGATGAAGGCCGACGGCCTCGAGTACAACGAGCGCATGCGTGAATTGGACGACATCACGTATGCGATGCCGCTGCGCGAGCTGCTGGAGCAGGCCTTCGAGACCTACCGCAGCTCCGCGCCCTGGCTCGCCGAACACGAGCTCACGCCCAAGTCCGTGGTCAGGGACATGTTCGAACGCGCGATGACCTTCGGACAGTACGTCCAGTTCTACGGACTCACCCGCTCCGAGGGAATCCTCCTGCGCTATCTGACCGATGCTTACCGCGCGCTGCGTCAGACCGTGCCGATCGAGCAACGGACGGAGGCGCTGGAGGACATCATTGAATGGCTGGGCGAAACCATCCGCCAGACGGACAACTCCTTGCTGGACGAGTGGGAGAAGTTGACCCGCGGTGAAGAGTCCCCGGCCGGGACCACCCAGGACTCCCTGGCCGAGCTCATGGAGGAACAGGCCCCGGCCATCACGAACAACCCGCGGGCGTTCCGGATCATGGTCCGCAACGCCATGTTCCAACGCGTGGAGCTGTTCGCCCAGGAGAAGGACAAGACCTTGGGCGCCCTGGACGGCGACGCCGGCTGGGACCGTGACCGCTGGGCGGAGGCCATGGACGAGTACTTCAACGAGTACGACGACATCTTCACCGATGCCCAGGCACGAGGGCCGGCGCTGATCCGCATCGACGAGGCCCCCGAAGGTCTGTCCGGGTTCTGGACCGTGCAACAGGTCTTCGACGATCCCGAGGGCAACCACGACTTCGGGATCAATGCGCGGATCGATCTGAAGACCTCCGACGAGGACGGTTTCCCCGCCGTCGTCGTGGACAACGTCGGGCCCATCACCAACACCGGACGTTCGTGACGTACATGCACTTAAAGGTGCATAATCTCAGATAATGCATCATGGAGCGCATAAGGAGGTTCCGTGCCGTACGTCCTCACCGTCGACCGACATCACTCGCAGCGCCAACCCGGTGCCCTGGACATGCCCGCCCACCGGAGTCGCTTGGAATCAAGCCACCCCACGCCGCTGCTGAGCTGGCAGATCTCCGCCGGCGACGAGCTCCAGGCCTTGTACGCCGACCCCGGGCCCGTCGTGGAGGCTGCACTGCACCTGGCCGAGTCCGGGGAATGGCACGTGGGCCTGGGGGTCGGCACCGTCGACACTCCCCTGCCCGGCAGCGTCAACGAGGCGACCGGGAGTGCCTTCGTCCACGCGCGCGAAGCGGTGGAGGCGGCCAAAACCTCCGCCTCCGACACCGCGGTCCGCGGTGTTGAGGAGGACCTGCGATCGCAGCAGGCCGACGCCCTCCTGGCGCTGCTGGCCTCCACCCGACGACGACGCACGGCCACGGCTCAGCAGGCCGCGGAACTCGCCGATCGCGGTATGACGCAGCAACGGATCGCCGACGAGCTCGGCATCAAGCAGTCATCGGTGTCCAGGCGGCTGGCCACGGCCCTGTGGCACGAGGAACGATCCGTGCGCGAGGTGCTGGTCGAACTGCTCCGTGAGGCGGACGAGGTGAATCTGGTTGACTCCTGAACCGCAGAAGAACCAATCCCCCAATCCCCAGGCCGGTCTCCGCACCAACCACCCGGCGGGCGTCGGTTCCTCGACCGCACCCGGGCCGTGTGGTTCACTCACCGGCTGGCGCGGAACCTTGACCGTCTGGCTCCCGGTGGTGCTTCTGGCGGCCGTCCTCACGTCATGGGTGATCACCGGAGCCGTACCCCTGTGGTGCCTGGCGCCGGCCCTCACTGTCGCCTTCGGACTCTCGGGCGATCCCGTGACCCGACTCGTCCTGCACCTGGCCCGGGACCTCGAGGCCCAGCGCCGGGCGCGATGGGACCTCATGACCTCCAAGGACCGACGGCCACAGGAGACCGCCCTCGCCACGGAGGCGGAGCCCCCAGGCTTGCCGCTGCGCGGAGGCCTGGTCATCGGCGTGCTCGAACGCGTGGCGGTCGTCGTGAGTCTGGCCATGGGGTACCCGAGTGGCCTGGCCGTCGTCGTGGCCGTCAAGGGCCTGGCGCGGTACGGCGAGTTCACCAATGCCCATCAGCGGGAACAGTTCATCATCGGGACGTTGGCCTCCCTGCTGTGGGCCGCTGCCGGTGCCGGACTGATCGTCCTCTTCGGCTGAACGCCGCACCCCGCACTCATGACAACGGCCTCGGCCCCTCACCTGGTGACCGGGCCGGCCGGGGGCGCTGGGGGCGGCCCCGCGCCCCGCCCCCCGCTG
>NZ_JAAOZS010000001.1:60302-74971 GCF_011602805.1 Kocuria sp. JC486
CCCCTCCGGTCCGGCCCCCCCCCCCCCCCCCACCCCTACCGCCGCCCCCCGCCCGGTCATCAGCCGCGGGACCGCCCCAGAGGCCGCTGTGCGGAACCAGGCTCAGCGCATCCGGTTGGGTCCAACCCGTGGGATTCGCAGCCAGGGACGAATCACTCCTTGGTGACGGGAGTCTCCGGCTCCGGTGCCTCACCGGTGCGCTCGAAGTGCTCGTGCTTGCCACGCGCCCGGTCGAGCAGGTCGCGGAACTCGTCCTCCTCCTCGATCAGTTCGTCCCGGTACTTCTGCGGAATGTTCGGCATCCCGGACGCCAGCTTGGCACCCTTCGCGGCCAGGCGTTCGCGCTCGGAAGCCGGGGCGTCCTTGGGCAGCGTGACATATGCCTCCGCCACGTTGCGCAGGCCGGAAAGCACGCGCAGGGCGCGGCCCTTGGGGCTGTAGAGCGAGATGAGCACCGTCAGGACCAACACACCGACGATCACGGACAGAGACTGGCCGATCGTGACTTCCGGCGGGAAGTGCACGGGGTGGCCACCGTTGATGAACGGCAGGTCGTTCTCGTGCAGGGCGTGCACGATCAACTTGTAGCCGATGAAGCCCAGGATGATGGCCAGGCCCCACGAGAGGTAGATGAGCCGGTCCAGCAGGCCGTCGATCAAGAAGTAGAGCTGACGCAACCCCATGAGCGAGAAGGCCACGGCCGTGAAGACCAGGTAGGTCTCCTGGGTCAGGCCGAAGATCGCGGGGATGGAGTCGAAGGCGAACAGCAGATCCGTTCCGCCGATAGCCACCATCACCAGCAGCATCGGGGTCATGGCCCGCTTGCCGTTCTCGATGGTGAACAGCTTGTCGCCGTCGTAGTAGTCCGTGGTGTGCATGAAGCGCTTGGCCAGCCGGACGATGAAGTTGTTGGCTTCGTCCTCCTCGTCCTCGTCCTTGAGCTCACCGCGGATCAGGTTGATCGCGGTCAGGATCAGGAAGAACCCGAAGATGTAGAACAGCCAGGCCAGGGCGTTCAGGGCAGCCGCACCGATGAAGATGAAAGCCGTGCGGGCAACCAACGCGAACGTGATGCCGAAGAGCAACACCTTCTGCTGGTCATTACGCGGCACCTTGAAGGAGGCCATGATGATCAGGAACACGAACAGGTTGTCGACCGACAGTGCCTTCTCCGTGATGTAGCCCGCGTAGTACTCACCGGCCAACGTGGGTCCGTAGTCCCACAGCACGAACAGACCGAACAGCAGGGCGATCCCCACGTAGATCGCGGACCAGATGGCCGCTTCCTTGATGTGCGGTTCGTGTGCCTTACGAACGTGGAAGAAGTAGTCGAAGGCAAGCATGCCGACGATCACGACGATGGTGACCGTCCAAACCAAGGGTGAAACTTCCAATGAAGCGTCCTCTCCAAGTTGGGAATGGTTCGAGAACGCAAGTCTCTCCGTCGGCTTCCCCGTGTCTCACCGGTCCTCCTGGGATGACCGGGGTGGGTCCTGAAGTCCGACCGTTGTGTCCGGCGGACCCTCGTGGGCTCCGCGTGCTGACGTTCACAACGCGAGTGGATACTCCCTTACGCTGCCGAACATGCTACACGGCATGACTTCAGCCACCAGGATCTAGGCCCCCGAGGACTCCCGAACATGACGAAGTTCGCGCTTGAGATCTGCGAGTTCGTCGCGGATACGGGCCGCGAGTTCGAACTTGAGGTCGGTGGCCGCCTGGTTCATCTGGTCCGTGAGTTCCCGCACGAGGTCCTCCAGGTTCTCGGCCGGAGCGGTCTCGAGCCCCTCTTCACGCATCCGCCGTTCGGCCTGGTCCAGCACACCGCGTTCCTCCTGGCCACCGGTGGGTGCCGTCTTCCGACCCGCACCGGCCCGCATGGCCAGCAGCTCGTGGGTGTCCTCCGCCTCCCTGGCCAGTTGGTCAGTGATGTCGGCGATCTTCTTGCGCAAGGGCTGAGGATCGATTCCGTGCTCGGTGTTGTACTCGATCTGCACGTCACGACGACGATTGGTCTCGTCGATCGCGACCTGCATGGAGTCGGTGATCTTGTCGGCGTACATGTGGACCTGGCCGTTGACGTTACGGGCGGCACGGCCAATGGTCTGGATGAGCGACCGCGTCGAGCGCAAGAACCCCTCCTTGTCGGCGTCCAGGATGGACACCAGTGACACCTCCGGAAGGTCCAGACCCTCACGCAGCAGGTTGATGCCCACCAGGACGTCGAACACACCCTGCCGCAGTTCGCTCAGGAGCTCGACACGCCGCAAGGTGTCGACGTCGGAGTGCAGGTACTGCACCTTGACCCCGTGCTCCATGAGGTAGTCCGTAAGGTCCTCCGCCATGCGTTTGGTCAACGTGGTCACCAGGACGCGTTCGTCCTTCTCGACGCGCGTGTTGATCTCGTCCAGGAGGTCGTCGATCTGTCCCTTGGTGGGCTTGACCACCACTTCGGGATCCACCAGGCCTGTCGGTCGAATGATCTGTTCCACGTAACCGTCGGCCTTGCCGAGCTCGTAGTTGCCGGGTGTGGCCGACAGGTAGACCGTTTGACCGATTCGTTCCAGGAACTCGTCCCATTTCAAGGGGCGGTTGTCCATGGCAGACGGCAGCCGGAACCCGTGTTCCACCAGGGTGCGCTTGCGGGACATGTCGCCTTCGTACATGCCCCCGATCTGCGGGACCGTCACGTGGGACTCGTCGATCACCAGCAGGAAATCGTCCGGGAAGTAGTCCAACAAACAGTGTGGGGCGGAACCGGGACCGCGGCCGTCGATGTGGCGGGAGTAGTTCTCGATGCCATTGCAGTAGCCCATCTGCTGCATCATTTCGAGGTCGTAGGTCGTGCGCATCCGCAGCCGCTGAGCCTCCACCAGCTTGTTCTGGCCCTCCAAGGTCTCGAGGCGTTCGCGCAGTTCGTCCTCGATGCCGGTCACGGCCTTGGCCATGCGTTCGGCGCCTGCCACGTAGTGGGAGGCCGGGAAGACGTACATCTCGTTCTCTTCCCGGATGATCTCGCCCGTGAGCGGGTGGAGCGTGTAGATGGACTCGACCTCGTCCCCGAAGAACTCGATCCGGATCGCGTGCTCTTCGTACATCGGGATGATCTCGACCGTGTCTCCGCGGACACGGAAGGTCCCGCGGTGGAAGTCGACGTCGTTGCGGGCGTACTGCATGTTCACGAACTGCCGCAGGAGATCATCGCGGTCCATCTCCTCCCCCACCTTGAGAGTGACCATCTGCTGGATGTACTCCTCCGGCGTGCCCAGACCGTAGATGCAGGACACCGTGGACACCACGACCACGTCGCGGCGGGTCAACAGCGCATTCGTGGCCGAGTGACGGAGCCGTTCGACCTCCTCGTTGATCGAGGAGTCCTTCTCGATGAAGGTGTCCGTCTGCGGGACGTAGGCCTCCGGTTGGTAGTAGTCGTAGTAGGAGACGAAGTACTCGACGGCGTTGTTCGGCAGGAGCTCACGCAATTCGTTGGCCAACTGGGCCGCAAGAGTCTTGTTCTGGACCATCAGCAGCGTGGGACGCTGTACCGACTCGATCAGCCAAGCAGCGGTGGCGGACTTGCCCGTACCGGTGGCGCCGAGCAGGACGATGTCCTTTTCGCCGTCGTTGACCCGTTGGGTCAGTTCGGCGATCGCTTTGGGCTGGTCACCGGCGGGTGAGTATTCGGAGACGACCTCAAAGGGCGCGACGACGCGGTTGATCTCCTGTGCCAAGCTCATGGGGCCAGCCTACGCGTGGGCTCGGACACGGGACCCGGACACCAGGATTCAGCGGGGAGGATCGATGACGGACTGCTCTCCAGTTCGCAGTCGGTACTTTTGGACGACTTCGGGCTGTACAGGTCGCTCCAGTTCCGCAGCGTGTTCGGGCTCAGTACCGACGATGTGTTCGGGGGCAATGACCTCGTCCGTGAGATCACCCGAGTCAGCGCGTCGTTCGTACTCTTCAGGTGGCAATGTTCGCCGCCACTGACGGCTACGGATCGGGGCGATTTCTCCGGCGTCCTCCCGCATGGCCCGCAGCAGGGACCACATCATGAAGTAGCCCAGGACGAAGAAGGGCAGACCAATCAGAATTGCGACGTTCTGCAGAGCCGTCAAACCGGACTGCCCCGTGGCCGTGAGGAGGACGGCAGCCACGACACCGATCGACACCACCCAGAAGACGCGCTGGGCCACCGGTGCCTCCTCGTTGTACCCACTGGCCATGGAGTCCATGACCAGACCCGCAGAATCCATGGATGTGATGAAGAAGAGCACCACGACCAGGATCCCGATCGCAGAGATGAGCCAGGCCAGCGGGAAGTGACTCAAGAACTCGAACATCGCGCCGGGGATGTCACCCTCCCCCACAACCGTCTCCACCAGGCCGCCGTCGCCGTTGAACTCGATGTCGAAGACTGCGGTGCCGAAAATGCCGAACCACACCACGGAGAACAACGTGGGAAAGGCCAGCACTCCGATGACGAACTGACGTACGCTACGGCCCCTGGAAATCCGGGCGATGAAGATGCCCACGAACGGCGACCAGGTGATCGTCCAGGCCCAGTAGAAGACGGTCCAACCGTCCTGCCAGCCAGTGTTGGCCAAGGTGTCGGTCCAGAACATGAGGCCTGGGAGGGTCTGGATGTACGCACCGGTCCACTCGACCATACCCTTGAGCAACATGACCGTGGGGCCGCTGACCAGGATGAACACCAACAGCCCGATGGCGATCAGGATGTTCGCGTTGGACAGCACCTTGATACCCCGGTTAACTCCCAGAGCGGCAGACACAGAGGCCACGAGCGTCACGGCCGCGATGATCGAAATCTGGCTGATCGCTGATTCGGGGACACCGAACAGCCGTGACAGACCGGCGTTGATCTGCATCGTCCCGAGCCCGATCGACACGGAGACGCCGGTGAGTGTCCCGACCACGGCCAGGATGTCGATGAGTTGCCCGGGGCGGTCGTGGATCCGTCCCCCGAGCAGGGGCTGAAACATGGACGAGACCCGCGGTGGGAGGTTCCGCTTGTACATGAAGTAACCGAAGGCCAAAGCGGGAAGTGTGAAGATCGTCCAGGTGTGCAGGCCAAAATGGTAGAGAGTGATCGCCATAGCGTTGCGTGCGGCATCGTGGCTCTCCGGCTCCACGCCTTCGAACGGGGGCGCGGCGAAATGTGACACGGGCTCGGCCACGGCCCAGAACATGAGGATGGTCCCGATCCCCGCCGCGAAGAGCATCGCGAACCAGGCGAGGTTCGAGTGTTCGGGACGCTCGTCGTCGGCACCGAGTCGGAGCACTCCGAAGCGGCTCAGCGCGACGTAGACCAGGAAGATCAGGAACACGGAGACGCCCAGGATGTAGAACCAACCCAGGTTGGCCATGATCCATGCCGACCCGTGCGAGAAGAAGGCGTCAGCGGCGTCGGTGAACACCAGTGCCGTCAGAACGAAGACCACGACGATCGCGGCCGAGCTGAAGAAGATCGTCGCATTCGTGCGAAGCCTCAGGACATCGTGCAAGCGGTTGAGCATGGGGTCCTATACCTACCGAAGTCGTGGCGCCACGCTCGTTCGGTAAGCGAAGTCGTCAGGAGGGTGAAGGGAAGGGGAAACACTTCCGGTGCTACGCCGCAGAACTGTCGTTTTCCCGCGGCGCGGTCCTGCCCAAGCGCCTCTTCAACCCTAAGTGTGCTGAGTCACAGATCAATTCTCGGCCCGCCACGCCGTTCTCACCTGGAGTTTCAGCCTTGTGATTCGGTGCTCTGATCGGGCAGGAGGGCGCAGACTCGGCGGTGCCACCACTCATCCACGGCTGATCGCAACTCAGCCTCCGTTCCGTCGTTGACCAGGACGTGGTCGGCCGCTGCCCGACGTTGTTCGTCCGTGGCCTGGGCGTCGATTCGCGCGGCGGCATCCTGCTCGGACATGCCGCGGGTCTCCACCATCCGCCGGATGCGCTCGGCCCGGGGTGCTTCCACCACCAGGACTTTGTCGAAGTTGCCCGCCTGGCCTGTCTCGACCAACAACGGGATGTCGTGCACGAACACGACGTCCTCTCCGCGTTCGGCCACGGCACGCTGGACCGTTTCCACGGACCGCTGACGTACCAACGGGTGGATCAGCGCATTGAGCCGCTCACGGGCGCCGTCGTCGGAGAACACGAGTTCCCCCAAGGCCTGACGGTCCAATTCACCCGTCTGGGCCAACATCTTGGGCCCGAACTCCCGCGCAATCGCCACCAGACCCGGCTGACCCGGGCGCTGGAGGTCACGCACGATGGCGTCGGAATCGATCAGGACCGCACCCAGCTCGACCAACCGCGAAGCGACAGCCGATTTCCCCGCCGCGATTCCGCCCGTGAGACCAATGTGCACCATGGCACAAGCGTACCCAGGATGCATTCCTGCGGGTGCTTTCCGGGGACCTCGGCACCCTAGACTCTGGCGCATGGCCCACCAGTACACAGTGCTCGCAGACCATCGGGAACTCCGGCACGAGATCGAGATCAAGAAGTCCCGGTTCCTCACGGTGCTGCAAAGAGTCGATTCGGAACAGGATGCTACGGACCTGGTGGCCGATCTTCGCCGGGAGTTCCACGACGCCCGACACCACTGCTCCGCCTGGGTCCTGGGACCCGAGCGTCGCATCCGGCGCTCGAGCGACGACGGCGAACCATCCGGCACCGCCGGGGTCCCCATGCTCGAAGCCATCACGCAGCGGCAGACGGGGCCTGACGGGGAGCCGGACACGGCGGACCTGTCCGATCTGTGCGCGGTGGTGGTCCGGTGGTTCGGCGGAACGCTGCTCGGGGCCGGAGGGCTGGTGCGTGCCTATTCGGATTCCGTGTCCCAGGCGCTGGACCGGGCGGCGCTGGTGCAACGCGCCCGAATGGCCGTCTTCGAGTTGCCGGCACCGTTGAGCCTTGCCCCGAGGTGGGAGAACCACCTGCGAGCCGCTGCCTTCACCGTGCAGGAATCACGCTGGGCTGCCGACAGCGCCGTGCTGAGCGTCGCGGTGCAGGACACGGAGGCGGCCCTGGACCATCTGGGACTTCATGTCGCAAGGCTGACCGCGGGACGCGCTGCGCCCACCCGCGTGGGCACGCGGTGGGTGGACCTTCCGTCTGCTTGAGCCGAGTGCGCAGTTCGATCGCCCCTGGGCGCCTCAGCAGCGATCGAACCGCGCACTCGACGCCGCCCGGAGCCGGACAGGGGGAAGCCCCAGCCCCCCCCGGGGGCGGGGGGGTTTTGGGGTGCCTCCTTCCTGGGGCTGTTGGGCGGGGGCCTTTCGCGCAGAGCAGCCAGTGCCTCGTCGGAGGCCAGGGTGCCCTCGTCCTCGGCCGGAGCCTCGGAGGAGTACGAGGTCGGAGCGGCGGACGGTGCAACACCGGCACCGGCCACAGCGGCCTCCGCGTCCTCGTTGAGGTGACGGCGCACCTGCTCCTTGTGGGCCTCCCAGCGGGTCTGGGCATCCGCGTACTGCTGCTCCCAAGCGGCGCGCTGGTCCTCGAAACCTTCGATCCACTCGTTGGTCTCGGGGTCGAAGCCCTCGGGGTACTTGTAGTTGCCCTCGTCGTCGTACTCAGCAGCCATGCCGTACTGAGCGGGATCGAACTCGGTGGACTCGGGGTCCACGCCTTCGTTCGCCTGCTTGAGCGACAGGGAGATCCGACGGCGGTCCAGGTCGATGTCGATGACCTTCACGAAGAGGTCCTCGTTGACGTCGACGACCTGGTCGGCCAGATCCACGTGGCGCTGAGCCAGCTCGGAGATGTGCACCAAGCCCTCGATGCCGTCCTCGACGCGCACGAACGCACCGAAGGGAACCAGCTTGGTGACCTTGCCGGGAACGACCTGGCCCAGAGCGTGGGTGCGGGCGAACAGCTGCCACGGGTCTTCCTGGGTCGCCTTGAGCGACAGGGAGACACGCTCGCGGTCCATGTCGACGTCCAGGACCTCGACCTTGACCTCCTGGCCGACCTCGACGACCTCGCCCGGGTGGTCGATGTGCTTCCAGGACAGCTCGGAGACGTGCACCAAGCCGTCGACGCCGCCCAGGTCCACGAACGCACCGAAGTTGACGATCGAGGAGACGTGGCCGGAACGAACCTGGCCCTTCTCGAGCTTGTTGAGGAAGTCGGAGCGCACCTCGGACTGGGTCTGCTCGAGCCAGGCACGGCGGGAAAGGACCACGTTGTTGCGGTTCTTGTCCAGCTCGATGATCTTGGCCTCGAGCTTCTGGCCGATGTAGGGGGCCAGGTCGCGCACGCGGCGCATCTCGACCAGCGAGGCGGGGAGGAAGCCGCGCAGCCCGATGTCGATGATCAGACCACCCTTGACAACCTCAATGACGGTGCCGGTGACGACGCCGTCTTCTTCCTTGACCTTCTCGATGTCGCCCCAGGCGCGCTCGTACTGGGCGCGCTTCTTGGACAGGATGAGACGGCCTTCCTTGTCCTCCTTGGTGAGGACCAGGGCTTCGACCTCGTCGCCCACAGCAACGACTTCATCGGGATCGATGTCGTGCTTGATGGACAGCTCGCGGGACGGGATGACACCTTCGGTCTTGTAGCCGATGTCGAGGAGGACCTCGTCACGGTCAACCTTGACAACAGTGCCTTCCACCAGATCGCCGTCGTTGAAGTACTTGATGGTCGCATCGACGGCGGCGAGGAAATCCTCTTCCGTTCCGATGTCGTTGACGGCAACCTGCGGGGTGGTGGTGGTCATGTAGTAGGGACTCCGATGGAATTGTTAGTGGTCAGTGAAGCGTCCGCGCGGCGGAAACCGTCAGAGGCTTCAACGTTTGTGGACTACGTGCGCAGAGCACACGCCCGTATATTTTAGGCACCCGTGAGGTCTGGAATCAACAGCGAAACACTGTGACGGCCCCCGTGCGTGCGAGTGGTCTGGACGGCCTGCTGCTCCCCCGCCGTGACGGGTCGCTCTCAGTGTGCCGCGGCGTTCCAGTCCGGTCCCACGCCCACGTTCACCTCGAGCGGCACCGAGAGTTCGATGGCCGCACCCATCTCGGCACGCAGGATCTCGCTGACCGTGTCGACCTCACCGGGGGCGGCCTCCACGACGAGTTCGTCGTGGACCTGCATCAGAACCCTGGACCGCAGATCCCGGGCCTCCAGTTCGCGGTCCACCCGGATCATCGCCTTCTTGATGATGTCTGCCGCGGACCCCTGGATGGGTGCATTCAACGCCATGCGTTCGGCGGCTTGGCGGAGCTGACGGTTGTCGCTGGCCAGGTCCGGCAGGTACCGACGACGCCCGTCGATGGTTTCCGTGTAGCCCTTCTCCCTTGCCTCGTCCACGACCCCCCGCAGGAAGTCACGGACGCCGCCGAAGCGCTTGAAGTAGTCGGCCATCATGGTCCGGGCCTCGTCGACGGAGATGTTGAGCTGTTGGGACAGGCCGTACGAGCTCAGGCCGTAGACGAGCCCGTAGCTCATGGCCTTGACCTTGGAGCGCATTTCCGGGGTCACACCCTCCGGCTCCACACCGAAGACCTTGGAACCCACATAACGGTGCAGGTCCTCCCCCGCCCGGAACGCCTCGATCAGGTCTTCGTCCTCGGAGAGATGCGCCATGACGCGCATCTCGATCTGCGAGTAGTCCGCCGTCACGAGGGCCTCGTAAGGGCCTTCGGCGTCGGAACCCGTCACGAAGGCACCACGAATGCGCCGCCCCTCCTCCGTACGCACGGGGATGTTCTGCAGGTTCGGATCGGTCGAGGACAACCGCCCCGTGGCAGCCACGGTCTGCTGATAGTCCGTGTGGATCCGGCCGTCGTCCTTGATCGCGGTCTTGAGTCCCTGCACGATCTGCTTGAGCTTGGTCGTGTCACGCCAGCGGCGCAGTGCCAGCAGGAACTGCGCTCCCGGGGAATCCAGGTCAACCTTGGTGAGCAGCTCCTCGAGTGCGGCGGCCGAGGTGGTGTAGCCGGTCTTGATCTTCTTGGTGGGTGGCAGGCCGAGGGTGTCGAACAGCACGGTCTGCAGCTGCTTGGTGGACCCGAGCTTGATCTCGGGTTCGCCTTCTTCCCGGGGAACCAAGCTCTGGGCGGTGTCCCAGGCCTGCTGGATGGGGCCTTCGAGATCCCGGATGAGAGCGTCCACCCGATCCCGGTCGACGGCCACCCCCGTGAGTTCCATCCGCCCCAGGATCTTGGCCAAAGGGAGGTCCATCTCCGCCAACAGGGCGCTCTGCCCGTCGGCCTGGAGCTTGTCCCGGAGAAACGCGGAGAGCTGGAGGCTGGCCACGGCCAACTCGGCTTCTCTGCGCACGTGTTCCGGATCAGTACCGGTGGCCTCTGCGTCAGCCACGTCCAAGGACAGTTGGCCGTCAGCGTCCTGTGCGGTCCGTTCCTCGATGTCGGGGACTTCGAGGTCGAGGTGTTGGGCCAGGAGGGGTTCGAGGTCGTAGTGCCGTCGAGCCGGCTCGACCAGATAGGCCGACAAAGCGACGTCGTCCACGGCGCCTTCGAACTCCATCCCGCGCAGGGCCAGGGACTTCCACAGGTCTTTCAGTCCCACCACGACCTTCGGAGCGGACTTGTCCGCCAGCCACTGGCCCAAGGTCGAGTCCAACTCGGCATCAGCTTCCACCAGGTTCACGTGGAACGCCCGGGCGGGCTTCTCGTCCACTCCTGCGCGGGCGAGGATCAGCTCGGTGACTTCGCGGCCACCGGGCTGAGCGGCGTCGTCGTCGTGGCGCAAGGCGCGGACGGCGGTCTCCCGCTCGGCGTCGACGCCGAGCCATTCGTTCAGTTCTGCGGCGGTGACGACCGTGGGGACCTCCTCGATCCCCGACGCGGCTGCCGAAGGTCCCGCGTCCGGACCGGCGAACACGTCCAGGACCCGCCCCCGAAGCCCCGATCCGAACTCGAGGTCGTCGAACAACTGGTTGACCGCGGCCTCGTCCGGGTCAGGTAGTGCCGCGTCCACCAGGTCGAAGCCGAGATCGAGGTCGGTTTCCAGCCGGTTGAGCTTGCGGTTGCGGCGGACCAGGTCCAGGTTCTCCCGCAGCGCCTCACCCTTCTTGCCGGTGATCTTGTCGGCATGATCAAGCACGGACTCAACGTCTCCGTAGGCCTCGATCCACTTCGCGGCGAATCCCGGTCCGACCCCGGGGACGCCGGGCAGGTTGTCGGCCTGTTCACCGGTGAGGGCAGCCAGGTCCGGGTAGTTCTGGGGCGGGACCTTGTACTTCTCCATGACCGCCGCGGCGTCCATCAGCTTCAGGTCCGAGGGCGTACGGCCCGGGTACACGACCGTCACGTGGTCGTCGACCATCTGGAACGCGTCCCGATCCCCCGAGAACACCAGTACCTGGAAGTCATCGGCGGCCCCCCGTTTGGCCAAAGTGGCCAGGACGTCGTCCGCCTCGTACCCGTCCTTGGTCACGACCGGTACGCCCAGTGCCTCGAGGATCGACTGAATACGCGGCACTTGCCCGTGGAAAGCCTCCGGCGTCTCGTCACGGCCGCCCTTGTAGTCCTCGTACTCCTGGGACCGCAGGGTCGGACCTTCGAGGTCGAAGGAGACCACGACGTGTGTGGGCTCGTGGTCCCGCATCATCTTGGCCATGGTGTTGAGGAAGCCGTAGACCGCTTCCGTGTGTACGCCCTCAGAGGTGACGAACGCCGGACCGTTGCCGTACTCGGCGGCCCTGGACAAGGCGAAGAACGCACGAAATGCCAGCGAATGACCGTCGATCAGCAGAAGTCGGCGGTCGGGCCGGGACACCGGTTCCGGGAGTTCGATCTCCCGCGGGTGCTCGGTCTTGGTGCCGATGACGACGGTGGTGGGCTTGGGGGTGCTCTGATCGCTCACGTGCCCATCCTAGGTGCGCGATCCGACTGCACCGTCGTCGAGAGTCCTCCCCAGCCGGGATCAGGCCACCTGGTTGAGAATGGCCTCGGCCACTTCCCGCATGGAGAGCCGACGGTCCATCGAGGTTTTCTGGATCCACCGGAACGCCTCGGGCTCGGTCAGGCCCATCTTCGTGATCAACAGCGATTTGGCCCGTTCGACCATCTTGCGGGTCTCGAACTGGTCCTTCATCTCGGAGACCTCGTCCTCGAGGGAGATGATTTCCTCGAAGCGTGACAGCGCGATCTCGATGGCCGGGACCAGGTCAGCAGCGGTGTAGGGCTTGACGACGTACGCCATGGCACCGGCTTCCCGTGCTCGCTCGATGAGCTCCTTCTGGCTGAATGCAGTCAGCAGAACGACCGGCGCAATGCGCTCCGAAGCGATGGCCTCGGCTGCGGTGATCCCGTCCAGCACAGGCATCTTGACGTCCATGAGGACCAGGTCCGGCTCGAGTTCCTTGGCCAGGTCGATGGCACGCTGGCCGTTCTCGGCCTCGCCCACGACTTCGTAACCCTCGCCCTCGAGCATCTCCACGACGTCCATCCGGATCAAGGATTCGTCCTCGGCCACCAGAACCCGGCGGCGTGAGCCGAAGGACTCCGGTGCCCCTTCGCCCTTCATCGACTCTGCCTCGGAGACGTCCACCGTGGACTCTCCGGCCTCGGCAGACGTGGCTGCTCTGTCGACGGAGTTGAGCGCACCCGCGCCGTTCTGGGCGTCCTGCGGGTCCGGTTGACCTGGGGTTTGGGTCACTGCACTTACTCCTCGCCTGCTGCTGGGGTCTGCGGCCGAGTACTGGCTGCTCTCCGTCCAGCCTACAACCGGATGTGGGGTACACTGCTGCGAGTGCTTTGCCCAAGTGGCGGAATTGGCAGACGCGCCGCACTCAAAATGCGGTTCTTAGGAGTGTGGGTTCGAGTCCCACCTTGGGCACCAAATCAGTGAGATCACGGCGTCCGGCTGGTCGTCAAAATATGGTCGCCAACACGGAGAGGCCCCGGGGATGATCCCCGGGGCCTCTCCGTGTTTCAGCAGCTGGTGCGTCAGTTCTCCTCGCCCCAGGGCCCGACGGTCTCGTGCACCTCCGGGGAGTCCTCAGCCAAGGCACCGGCGTCCTGCTGGTCGCCGATGCGGTGCACCTTGACCAGGTTCGTGGAACCCGCCACTCCTGGGGGCGATCCGGCGCAGATGACCACCAGGTCACCCGCAACGGCCCGACCGGACTTGTACATGTAGCGGTCGACCTGCTTGGTCATCTCGTCGGTGTGGTCCACGGCCTCGGTCAGAATGGGCTCCACACCCCACATGAGCGCGCAGAACGCGCTGACCTTCTGGCTGGGGGTGAAGGCCAGGATCGGCTGCGGCGGACGCAGGCGGCACAGGCGACGAGCGGAGTCGCCGGACTGCGTGAATGCGGTGATGTACGGGATGTCGAGCTGGCGCGAGATCGTCACCGCTGCGCGCGTGATCGCACCACCGCGGGTGCGGGGTTCCGTGCTGATCTCACCGATGCGCTCGAGTCCGTGACGCTCCGTGGCCTCCACGATGCGCGCCATGGTCTGGAGCGCCTCGATCGGGTACTGACCGATGGAGGTCTCCCCCGAGAGCATGACGGCGTCGGCGCCGTCGAGCACTGCGTTGGCGCAGTCGGATGCCTCCGCGCGGGTCGGCCGCGGGTTGTCCATCATGGTTTCCAGCACCTGCGTGGCCACGATGACCGGCTTCGCCCAACGACGGGCCAGTTCGATGGCACGCTTCTGGACCACGGGAACGTCCTCGAGGGGCAGCTCCACGCCGAGGTCACCACGGGCGACCATGATGCCGTCGAAGGAATCGATGATCTCGTGCAGGTTCTCAACCGCCTGCGGCTTCTCAATCTTGGCGATCACCGGGAGACGGATGCCTTCTTCGTCCATGATCTCGTGAACTCGCGAGATGTCGTCGCCGGTGCGCACGAAGGAGAGGGCAATGAGGTCCACGCCGGTGTTCAGCGCCCACCGCAGGTCCTCCTCGTCCTTGTCAGACAGGGCGGGGACGTTCACGGCAACGCCGGGGAGGTTGATGCCCTTGTTGTTGGAGACCTTGCCGGGGATCTCCACGACCGTGGTCACGTCGGTCTCCGTCACCGCTGTGGCACGCAGACGCACCTTGCCGTCGTCGATGAGCAGTTCGTCGCCCACGTTCACGTCCTGCGGGAGGCCCTTGAACGTGGTGCCACAGATTTCCTTGGTGCCTTCGACGTCGCGGTTGGTGATCGTGAATACGTCACCGACCTCGAGGAAGTGCGGTCCGTCCACGAAGGTCTCCAGACGGATCTTGGGACCCTGGAGGTCCGCCAGGATGGCCACGTTCTTGCCCAGGTCCGACGCGGCACGACGCAGGTTCTCGTACTGCATCAAGTGGGTCTCGTGGGTGTCGTGGCTCATGTTCAGACGAGCAACGTTGAGGCCGGCATTGATGGCCTCGGTGAGCTTCTCGTAGGAGGAAATGGCCGGGCCGATCGTGGCGACGATCTTAGCGCGTCTCATCAGTTATCCCTTTCGGTCGAGTGCTGTGTCCGCGGGGTGTGCCAGCGTGTCGACCCGTAACGTGCGTTCGATCGGACGGGCCGACGCGGCGTCACTGCCAGGACGTTGCGGCCGCAGAAGGGCGCGCATCGCTGTCCACCCTACTCGCCCCGGGCGATCCAGCGGCAACCCGCGCGGTGGGTTGCCCCGCGTTGTCCGCCACGAGAGAAGGCCCCCGGCTCGCTTCCGCGAGCCGGGGGCCCTCATCGTAGT
>NZ_JAAOZS010000001.1:74981-297351 GCF_011602805.1 Kocuria sp. JC486
CGCGGCCCGCGACCCGCGCCGCACCGCCCCCCCCCCCCGCCCGGCGGGGAGCCGGGGGCCCTCATCGTAGTTCTCGACGGTCAGCGCAGATCGATGCCGCGCGTCGTGGGGCCCACGGGGAACGGGAGTCGCGTGCTGCCCGTGAGGAACTTCTCGACGGAGGAGGCACAGGCCCGGCCTTCGGCGATGGCCCACACGACCAGCGATGCACCGCGCCCCGCATCGCCGCAGGAGAACACGCCGTCCACGTTGGTCATGTAGGTGTCGTCCCGGTCGATGTTGCCGCGTTGGTCCAGGCCGGTGCCGATCTGCTCGACGGCGTCGCCGGACTGGTTGCCTGTGAAGCCCAGGGCCAGCAGCACCAGATCAGCGGGAACCACGCGTTCCGTGCCCTCCTTCGGCACACGGCGACCGTCAGGGAGGTACTCGGTCTCGGCCACTCGCAGACCGGTGACGTGCCCATCCTCGCCGAGGAACTCAACGGTGGACGAGAGGTAGACACGATCGACACCCTCTTCGTGCGACGAGGAGACGTCCAGGACCCGGGGGTCCATGGGCCACGGTTGGTCCTCGGGACGATCCACCGGCAGTTCGAAACCGATCGCGATGTTGGTCACGGACGCCGCTTCCTGTCGGTTCGCGGTGCCGATGCAGTCGGAACCCGTGTCGCCACCGCCGAGGACCACGACGTGCTTGCCCTTCGCGTGGATCTGGTCGGGTACCTCATCCCCGGCGACCACACGGTTGGCCTGGGTCAGGTAGTCCATCGCGTGGTGGACACCGGCAAGGTCGCGGCCGGGCACACCCAGTTCACGGGGCTCCAGCGCACCGGTGGCCATGACCACGGCGTCGTACCGACGACGCAGCTGGTCCCAGGTGATGTCGCGTCCGATCTCGACACCGGTGCGGAAGCGGGTGCCCTCGGCGCGCATGACCTCGAGGCGGCGGTCCAGAACCTCCTTCTCGAGCTTGAAGTCCGGGATCCCGTAGCGCAGCAGGCCGCCGATGCGATCGTCACGTTCGTAGACGGCCACCGTGAAGCCGGCCTGGGTCAGCTGCTGTGCGGCCGCCAGACCTGCGGGTCCGGAGCCGACCACGGCCACGGTCTGTCCCACCAGGCGGTCCGGGATGAACGGCTCCACGATGTCTTCCTCGAAGGCCATCTCGCCGATCGCGTATTCGACCTGCTTGATCGTGACCGCGGGCTGGTTGATGCCCAGCACGCACGAGGTCTCGCACGGTGCCGGGCAGACCCGTCCCGTGAACTCGGGGAAGTTGTTGGTCGCGTGCATGCGGGCAACGGCCTCGCGGCTGTGTCCGCGCCAAACCAGGTCGTTCCACTCCGGGATGAGGTTGCCAAGGGGGCAACCGCGGTGACAGAACGGGATGCCGCAGTCCATGCAGCGCCCGGCCTGGGCCTTGAGCACCTCCGGATCCTGGGCCTTCTGGACCTCTTTGAAGTCCATGATGCGCACGGGGACGGGCCGCTTGGGCCGGTCCTGCCGCTCGGTGGTCTTGAGGAATCCGCGCGGATCAGCCACGGGTCGTCACCTCCAGGATCTTGTTCCAGGTTTCGTTCCCGTCGGGGTCGGAACCCTTCGCTTCGGCTTCGGCGCGCAGGCCCAGAACGGACGAGTAGTCGCGCGGAAGCACCTTGGTCAGTCGGTTGAGGGTGGCGGGCAGCTCAGCGAGCAACGACAGCGCCTGAGCCGAGTCGGTCTCCTCGACGTGTCGCCGCAAGAGGGTCTCCACGGTCACGGCGTCGTTCTCGTCCAGTTCCATGAGCATGAGCTCGCCCGAGGTCCGGGACTGGAGGTTCACCGAGGTCTCGGCGAGATCCAGAACGTAGGCAACACCACCGGACATACCGGCACCGAAGTTACGGCCGGTGGGCCCGATAATCAGCGCAAGGCCACCGGTCATGTATTCGCACCCGTGGTCACCAATGCCTTCGACGACGGCGGTGGCCCCGGAGTTGCGGACCAGGAAGCGCTCCCCCACGCGACCACGCAGGAAGATCTCACCACCCGTGGCCCCGTAGCCGATGACGTTGCCGGCCACGACGTTCTCCTCGGCGGCGAAGCCCGCGTCATGCTCGGGGCGCACCACGATCCGCCCGCCCGAGAGGCCCTTGCCCGTGTAGTCGTTCGCGTCACCTTCCAGTCGCAGCGTGATGCCCTTGGGCATGAACGCGCCGAGGGACTGGCCCGCCTGCCCGTGGAGGGAAACGGTGATCGTGTCGTCAGCCAGATCGTCGGTCTGGAAGGACCGGGTCACCTCATAGCCGAGCATGGTGCCCACCGCACGGTCGGTGTTCACGATCCGGTGCTCAAGGGTGACCGGTTCACGCGTGGTCAGAGCCGGAGCAGCTTCCTCGATCAACGTGACGTCGAAGTGCTGGTCGAGTTCGTGGTTCTGTCCCTTGCCGGACCGCACCGCACGGCCATCGTGCTCAAGTACGGACGAGTGCAGGATCGGTCGGAGGTCGAGTCCCTGGGCCTTCCAGTGGTCGATCGCCTTCTGGGTCTTCAGGACCTCGGCGTGCCCGATCGCCTCGTCCATGGTGCGGAAGCCCAGCTGTGCCAAGAGCTCACGGACCTCCTCGGCGATGAACTTGAAGAAGTTGACCACGTGTTCGGCCTTGCCGGTGAAGCGTTCACGCAGGACGGGGTTCTGGGTGGCCACGCCCACGGGGCAGGTGTCCAGGTGACACTTGCGCATCATGATGCAGCCCTCGACCACCAGCGGCGCGGTGGCGAACCCGAACTCCTCGGCCCCCAGCAGGGCAGCGATCATCACGTCGCGCCCGGTCTTGAGCTGACCGTCGGCCTGGACCACCACGCGTTCGCGCAGGTTGTTGAGCATCAGGGTCTGTTGCGTCTCCGCCAGGCCCAGTTCCCACGGCAGACCGGCGTGCTTGAGCGAGTTCAGGGGTGCCGCGCCGGTGCCGCCGTCGTGCCCGGAGACCAGGACGACGTCGGCGCGTGCCTTGGTCACACCGCTGGCCACGGTCCCGATTCCGATTTCGGAGACGAGCTTGACGTGGACCCGTGCCCGCGGGTTGGCGCGCTTGAGGTCGTAGATCAGCTGGGCGAGGTCTTCGATCGAGTAGATGTCGTGGTGCGGCGGCGGTGAGATCAACGAGACACCGGGGGTGGAGTGCCGCGTCCGTGCCACCCACGGGTAGACCTTCTGGGCCATCAGCTGGCCACCCTCACCGGGCTTGGCCCCCTGGGCCATCTTGATCTGGATGTCCTCGGCGTTGGTCAGGTAGAGGCTGGTGACGCCGAAACGTCCGGAGGCCACCTGCTTGATCGCGGACCGTCGCGCCGGATCCATGAGACGGTCCACGTCCTCGCCGCCTTCACCGGTGTTCGACTTGCCACCGATCTGGTTCATGGCGATGGCCAGTGTCTCGTGCGCCTCCTTGGAGATCGAGCCGTAGGACATGGCCCCCGTGGAGAACCGCTTGAGGATCGACTCGATGGGTTCGACCTCGTCGATCGGCACCGGCGTGCGGGACTCGTCGAAGTGCAGCAGACCGCGGATGGTTTTGAGTTCGGAGGCCTGGTCGTCGACCAGCCGGGTGTAGGTCTTGAAGACGTCGTACCGCCCCGTCTTGGTCGCGTGCTGCAGACGGAAGACGGTCTCGGGGCTGAACAGGTGTGGTGCGCCGTCGCGTCGCCAGTCGTACTCGCCACCGGTCTCCAGACCGATGTAGGGCTCCTTGACACCGTCGGCCGGGTAGCCGCGGCGGTGCCGGGCGGCAGCTTCTTCAGCGATGACGTCCAGACCGACGCCGTCGATCTGCGAGGGCGTGCCCGCGAAGAAGTCGTCGATGACTTCGGCCGAGAGTCCCAGGGCCTCGAAGGTCTGGGCACCGCAGTAGGAGGAGACAGTGGAGATGCCCATCTTGGACATGATCTTCTGCACGCCTTTACCCAGGGCCTTGATGAGGTTGTGCACGGCTTGTTCTTCCGTGACCCCCGCAATCTGACCGGTGCGCACCAGCTCCTCGGCGGATTCCATGGCCAGGTACGGGTTGACCGCGGACGCGCCGTAGCCGATCAGCAGGGCGACGTGGTGCACCTCGCGGACGTCGCCGGCCTCGACGACGAGCGAGCACCGGGTGCGGGTGGCCGAGCGAAGCAGGTGGTGGTGGATCGCGCTGGTCAGCAGGAGCGACGGAATCGGTGCCCACTGACCGTTCGAGTCGCGGTCCGAGATCACGACGAACTCGACACCACGGTTGACGGCGGCCGATACCTTCTCGCAGATCTCGGCGATCCGTGCGCGCAGGCCGGCTCCACCGCCTTCGGGGCGGTACAGGCCGCGGACCTTGAGCGCGATGGGCATGCCGTCGTCGTCGTCCAGGTGCACGATCTGGTCCAGCTGATCGTTGTTGATGACCGGGAAGTCCAGACCGATCTGGTGGGTCCTGACCTGCTTGGTGGTCAGTAGGTTGCCCATGGGGCCCAGCGCACCCTTGAGGCTGGTGACCAGCTCTTCCCGGATGGCGTCCAGCGGCGGGTTGGTGACCTGGGCGAACGACTGGACGAAGTAGTCGAACAGCAGGTGCGGACGGTCGGCCAGGACCGCCACTGGAGTGTCGGTGCCCATGGCGTAGATGGGCTCGGCACCGGCCAGGGCCATGGGGCCCACGATCTTCCGCAGTTCCTCGTGGGTGTACCCGAAGGTCTTCTGCCGCAGTTCGATCGAACGCCGCGGGTGAACCATGTGCTCACGCTGCGGGAGGTCCTCGAAGCGGACCAGGTTGCCGGAGGTCCACTCCCGCCACGGTTTGAGGGAGGCCACCTCCCGCTTGATTTCGGCGTCCTCGATGATCCGCCCGTCGACGGTGTCGACCAGGAACATGGTTCCGGGCGAGACGCGCCCCTTGCGCACGATCTTGCGATCGGAGAGATCGACGACGCCGACCTCGGAGGCGAACACAACCAGGCCGTCCTCGGTCTCCCAGAACCGTCCCGGGCGCAGGCCGTTGCGGTCCAGGACCGATCCCACGCGACGACCGTCCGTGAAGGCCACTGCCGCGGGCCCGTCCCAGGGCTCCATGAGGGTCGAGTGGTACTCGTAGAAGGCCTTGCGGTCCGGGTCCATGGTCTCGTGGTTCTCCCAGGCTTCCGGGATCATCATCATCATGGCCTGGGTGATCGGACGACCGGAGAGCATGAGCAGCTCAGCGACCTCGTCCAAGGACTGGGAATCGGAGGCGCCCTCGGAACAGATCGGGAACAGTTCCTCGGGGTTGCGCCCCAGCAGCGGCGACTTCAGCTGCGACTGGCGGGCCCTCATCCAGTTGCGGTTGCCCTTGACCGTGTTGATCTCCCCGTTGTGCGCCAGGATGCGCATGGGCTGTGCCAAGGGCCAGGACGGGAACGTGTTGGTCGAGAACCGGGAGTGGACGATCGCGAGCCGTGTGCCGAAGCGTTCGTCGGACAGGTCCGGGTAGAACGGTTCCAGCTGGGCCGTCGTCAGCATTCCCTTGTAGACGATCGTGGCGGAGGAGAAGGACGGGAAGTACACGCCCAGACGGTTCTGAGACCGCTTGCGCAGACGGAACGCCTTCTGGTCCAACTGGCGCTGCGCGGCCTCTCCGTCCAGCGTGTACACGGGAATGTGCCCGGTGAATGCCTCCTTGGCGTCCGGGGCCTCCCGCACGAAGACCTGCGCGAAGTAGGGCATCACGGAACGGGCGGCGGAACCCACCGCGGATTCCTCGATGGGCACGTCCCTCCAGCCAAGGACCTGCAGGCCTTCGGACTCAGCGATCTTGGCGATGGCGGTCTTGAGCTTGTCGGCCTTGGCTGTGCCCTGAATGCCCGTGGGCAGGAAGGCGGAACCCACGGCGTAGGAACCGAACGGCGGAAGTTCGAAGTCGAGGACCTCGCGGAAGAATCCGTCGGGGACTTGGAGCAGGATTCCGGCGCCGTCGCCCGTGCCCTCGTCGCCGCCCACGGCTCCCCGGTGTTCGAGTGCTCGCAGGGCGGTCAGGGCCTTCTCCACGATGTCGTGGTCGGCGGTGCCGTTGAGGTTGGCGACCACTGCCAGGCCGCAGGCGTCCTTCTCCTCCTCCGGTTTGTAGAGTCCCTGTTCCTCGGGTGCCGTGGAAAAGCGGCGGAACGGCGACTCAGAGACGTCCGTGGACTCTTCCACACCGTCGACGTCGGCTGGCTCGGCTGCGCCGGGGGCCTGGTTCTGCGGATCCTGCTGCCCGAAATCGGACTGCGACATAGAGGTTCTCCTCACTGGGCGGGACGGTGACGCCTCCCTGGGGGCGTGCGCGCACGCGGGCACCATGAAGGGTGGGGGTGCGGTGCGTCCTCGGACCGGTCGCCGACAGAATACGTCCGGGACGTTGCGCGTTTGTTACGGGATGATGGTGTGGCCGGGGTCACCGGGTGCGGTCGGTGGCGGGGTCCGTATCGGGAGCCGTGGTGGGCTCCTCGACCGCATCCGCGCGGAGAGTGGCAGCCTCAGTGCCGTCGTGCGCCGTAGTGGGGTCAACGGACGAGGAGGCTGCGGCCGTGCCGTCGTCAGTGCGACATCGGCTCCTGCGGCTGAGGATCCAGAAGAGCACCAAGCCCAACAAGATCAGTCCGGCCGCTGTGAACACGTGGATGCGGACACCCATGAGGGTGTATGACGGGTCGATTCGCAGGAACAGTTCGATCAACATGCGCCCAAGGCCGTACCAGATCAGGTACACGGCAAACAGTCGGCCGCCGTCCACTCTCCCTGCGGTACGGGCAGAACGCCCGAGCCAGATCAAGACCGCCGCACCCAGCAGGTTCCACAGCGATTCGTACAGGAACGTGGGGTGAAAAAGCGTGTCCACCGGCATGCCGACCGGGAAATTGCCTGACTGCGGGCTAATCTCCAGGCCCCAGGGCAACGTGGTGGGACCCCCGAAGAGCTCCTGGTTGAACCAGTTGCCCCAGCGACCGATCGCCTGTGCCACCAGGAGACTTGGCGCGACGCAGTCGGCAAAGGTCGCGAAAGAAACGCTGTTGCGCCGACAGACGATCCAGACCGCCAGGGCTCCGAAGGCCACGGCCCCCATGATGCCCAGGCCCCCGTGCCACAACATGGGGATCTCCCGCAGGCCTTCCCACGAGCCGAAGTAGTAGGTTGGGTCCGTGATCGCCACGTGGTAGAGCCGGGCACCCACGATGCCCATGGGGATCGCCAACAGGGCTGCGTCCAGGACGATGTCCGGGTCCAGACCGCGGTCCCGCCAGCGCTTCCGTGTCAGCATGATAGCGGCCACCATCCCCAGCATGATGCACAGGGCGTAGGCGTGGATGGTGAGCGGTCCGAGGTTGAAGCTGGACCAGTCCGGGGAGGGAATGGACTGTGGGATCAGTGCCATCATCACTTCCGTCCGGCCAACTGTGCCGTCAACGCCCCCACCGCTGCGGGTCCTCCTTCGCCCAGGGCGCGGACGAGTGCGGTTCCGACGATGACACCGTCGGCGTAGGCACCGATCTCCTCAACATGCTGGCGGGTGGACACGCCAAGACCCACGCAGATGTTGCGTGCTCCGGCGGCACGGGCGCGTTCGACGACGCTGCTCGCGGCGTTCGACACCGCGTCGCGGGCACCGGTGACACCCATGATGGAGACCGCGTACACGAATCCGCTGGACGCCTTGACGGTCAGGTCCATCCGTTCGCGCGTGCTCGAAGGTGCCACCAGGAAGATTCGGTCCAAACCGTGTGCGAGAGAGGCCTTGAACCATTCGTCGGCTTCGTCCGGGATCAGGTCCGGGGTGATGATCCCGGCACCACCCGCGGCGGCGAGTTCCCGCGCGAAGCGGTCTACCCCGCGCTGCATGATCGGGTTCCAGTAGGACATGACCACCGGGACGGCGTTGGTTCGGGTGGAGATGGCCTCGATCACCTCGAAGACCTGGGCCACGCGGAAACCGTTGGCCAGGGCTGTGGTGGTGGCATGTTGAATCACGGCTCCGTCCATGACGGGATCGGAGTACGGAATGCCGATTTCGATGATGTCGGCTCCGTTGTTCCCCAACGCCACCGCAGCTTCGATGGATTCGGGCAGGGTGGGGTATCCCGCGGGGAGATAACCGACCAGGGCCGGTCGTCCTTCGGCGCGACACTGTTCGATGCGCTGGGCCAGGCGGGACTGCCTGGGCTCGAGGACCTCCGGCGGGAGCAGGCGTGCGGCAAGGTCCTTGGGTTCCGCCATGGTCATCACCGGGACTCCTCGTCGATCTCGTCGTGTTCTTCGGGGACCAGCCCGAACCACTTGGCCGCGGTCGCCACGTCCTTGTCCCCACGGCCGGAGAGGGACACGACCACGACCTTGTCTGCCGCAGCATCAGGGCCGAGCTCGCCCACCCAGCGCTGCCCGAGCTTGACCGCACCGGCCAGCGCGTGCGAGGACTCGATCGCCGGGATGATGCCTTCGGTGCGGCACAACAGACGGAACGCGTCCATGGCCTCCGTGTCCGTGACGGCTTCGTACCGTGCCCGTCCGATGGCGCTGAGGTAGGCGTGCTCCGGTCCCACTGCCGGGTAGTCGAGGCCCGCGGAGATCGAGTGGGACTCGATGGTCTGTCCGTCCTCGTCCTGCATCAGGAAGGTCTTGGCGCCGTGCAGGACACCGGGGCGCCCCAGGGAGATCGTGGCGGCGTGGCGAGGGGTGTCGATTCCGTCGCCACCGGCTTCGAAGCCCCACAGTTCGACGTCGGGATCGTCCAGGAATCCGTGGAAGATGCCGATGGCGTTCGATCCGCCCCCGACGCACGCCGAAACAGCGTCGGGCAGGCGGCCGAGCCGCGACAAGGTCTGGGCCCGGGCCTCGTCACCGATCTGTTGGTGGAACCAGCGGACCATCGCGGGGAACGGGTGCGGGCCGGCGGCCGTTCCGAGCAGGTAGTGCGTGGTGTCCACGGAGGCCACCCAGTCGCGCAGTGCCTCGTTGATCGCGTCCTTGAGCGTCCGGGAACCGTTCTCGACGGCCACCACGGAGGCGCCCAGCAACTGCATGCGCGCGACGTTGAGCGCCTGCCGTTCGGTGTCCTCGGCGCCCATGTACACGACACACTCCATGCCCATGAGGGCCGCCGCGGTTGCGGTCGCCACACCGTGCTGGCCGGCTCCGGTCTCGGCGATCAGCCGGTTCTTGCCCATGCGCTTGGCCAGCAGGGCCTGCCCCAGGACGTTGTTGATCTTGTGGGATCCTGTGTGGTTGAGGTCCTCGCGCTTGAGCAGCACGCGACACCCGATCTCCTGGGAGAAGCGCTCGGCCTCCGTGAGCAGGGAGGGCCGGTTGGCGTAATCGCGGCTGAGGCGACGGAACTCTTCCAGGAAGTCCTCGTCCGCCTTCGCCTTCTCGAAGGTCTCTTCGACCTGGTCCAGGGCGGCGATGAGCGATTCCGGCATCCACCGTCCGCCGAAGTCGCCGTAGTACGGGCCCGGGGCCTCCGACAGACGACCGGAAACGCCATCCCCCTGGCTCGCTGCGCGTCGCGCTGCCCGGGCGGAGGCACCGACCGTGCGGAAGGTGGCCACCGTGCCCAGGGGGTCACCCGCTCGGACCAGGGCCTCACCCGTCAGGACGGCATCCGCCCCGTGCCCCGCGTAGAGCTCGACGTGCTCGGCATCGGTCACCCCCGATTCGGCCACCAGCACGGCGTCCTCGGGAAGGTGCTCGGCGAGGCGTCCGAACAGGTCCGGGTCCACCTCCAGGGTCTTGAGATTGCGTGTGTTCACGCCGACGATGCGCGCGCCCACGCGTCGAGCGCGTTCGATCTCCTCGGTGGTGTGTGTTTCCACTAGGGCTTCCATGCCGAGGCTGCGGGTGAGGTCGAGGAAGCCGGCCAGCGTGGCGTCGTCCAGGGCCGCCACGATCAGGAGCACCAGATCCGCGCCGTGCGCCCGGGCTTCCCAGATCTGGTACTCGTCCACCGTGAAGTCCTTGCGCAACACGGGGATGTCGACGGCGGTTCGCACGGCGTCGAGATCGGCCAGAGAGCCGTTGAACCGCCGTGCCTCGGTGAGGACTGAGATCACCGCCGCTCCCCCACGTTCGTAGGCAGAGGCCAACAGGGCGGGGTCCGTGATCGGTGCCAGGGCCCCCTTGGACGGGGAGGATCGCTTGACCTCCGCGATGACCTCGAGGGAATCGGCGTGCGGGCCGCGGAGCGCGGCAACCGCGTCCCTGGGCGGTTCAGCGGCCTTCGCCGCCGCCTTGACCTCCTCCAGCGGAAGCAAGGTCTTGCGTGCCTCGAGGTCTTCGCGAACCCCGGCAATGATCTCGTCGAGGACGGTTCCGGTGGCTCGGTCCGAACCTGCTGCGGACGGCTGGGTCATGCTGATCTCAATTCCTCATCGCGTCATGGATGCGTCGTCGGACTCGGGGCGCAACCGCTGCTGACGCAACGCGCTGCGAAGGACGATGATGCAAACGGCCAGTCCCGGGATCAGGACTGGCCGCTGCGTGGATTCACCGTGGCCCGGAAGGCGTGTGACCTGACCGTGGAGGAGCGCTCCGAAAGGAGTTCGCCCCGGCCGGTGATCACTCAGTGGCGGGCGCCACCGTTCTCCATCGCGCGCTTGGCTTCACCTTCGTAGCCCATCCCCATCTTCTTCATCACGAAGCCGACCACCAGGCCCACACCGCACAGTGCGAGGCCGACCCAGAACAACGTCATGGCAGGCAGGGTGAAGCCGATGACGCCGAGCAGCACGCCCACGGTCAGGATCGCCACGCACGCCCAGGCGGCGGGGGTGTTCCCGTGTCCGACGTATCCGGTGTGGTCCAGGACGATCTCATTCTGGTTGGACATCTGCTCGGTCTCCCGTGGAGTCGTGGCCCGGCCACCGCCGGACCCAAGGTTTTTCGAGGGTGTGGCGGCCCGGAGGCCGCCGGTGGAACCACATGCCGTTCAACTGCATCCGGTCCTGGTGTTTGCTCTGGTGCTCATTGTGCCATCACGTCATGATTCCCGTGGACTCAACGCCCCGTCGGATCGTCACCTTCGCTCAACGCATCCCACGCGTCGATGCCGTCTCGGCGGGCCAGGTCGGCATCATGTCCGGAGCCCAACGACGGCGATCCCCGGTCGGCTCCGTCGGCCCCCTCCCCGCGGGTGACCTGGTACTTGGAGGTACCACCGACCGCCCAGCCCCGCATGACGATCATCGTCCAGACACCGGAGAGCACCAGCAGGAGACCGGTGGCCACGGCACACCAGGGCCAGAAGCTCATGACCTGCTCCGTGTCCGCTCCGATCAGCCCGGACGAGTCACCCACGGCGGTCTCCGTGGCGTGATCGGGTTGCAGGACTGCTCCCAGGACGGATGCAACGGCACCCACCGCGACCAGGGGAATGATGGCCGCCACGACCCAGCGCACCCGTCGTCCGGCGATACTCAACGCGAGGGCTGCGGCCGCAGCCACCAATGCCAGCGCCGGCACCGCCGGAGCAGCCTGCGTGCCCCGCACGGCCACGTGCACGTCCTGCACGGGGTTGGGCACGGTCACGTTGAACCAGACCAGGGAGGCGGACCCGAACAGCAGTGCTGCAAGGACCAGGTTCAGCAGGACCAGAGGGCCTTTGCCGCGCAGCCGCCTCACAGCCGCTCCCCCTGGCCGAGGGCGCGTAATTGTTCGGCCATCAGGGCCGCACGCAGCGGCGCCGTCGCTTTGTTGAGTGATTCCGTGGCTTCCGACTCCGGAACGGAATCGGCCACGATCCCCCCGCCGGCCTGGACATAGGCCTTGCCGTCGACCAGCAGAGCTGTGCGGATGGCGATGGCCATGTCCATGTCACCGGCGAAGTCCATGTAGCCCACCACACCGCCGTACACGGCACGGCGGAACGGTTCGTAGTGGTCGAGCAACTGAAGTGCCCGGGGCTTCGGTGCCCCCGACAGTGTTCCGGCGGGGAAGGTTGCGGCGAGCACGTCGTAGGCATGGGTGTCGTCACGCATCTTTCCGACGACGTTGGAGCACAGGTGCATGATGTGGCTGAAGCGCTCGACCTCCATGAATTCCGTGACGTCGACGGTTCCCGGGACGCACACCTTGGAGAGGTCGTTGCGGGAGAGGTCCACGAGCATCAGGTGCTCGGCGCGTTCCTTGTCGTCGGCCAGCAGATCCTTCTCGAACACCAGGTCCTCTGCGGGCGTGGCGCCGCGCGGTCTGGACCCTGCAATCGGGTGCGTCACCACTTCCCGGTCGGTCACGGTCACCAGGGCCTCCGGTGAGGAACCCACGATCTGGTAGTCGCGGCCGTGGGCGTCCTCGAAGGAGTAGAGGTACATGTACGGACTCGGGTTGATGCGCCGCAGTGCGCGATACACGTCCAGGGGTGCGGCGGAGAGTGCAGTCTCGAACCGTCGGGAGATGACGACCTGGAAGATCTCCCCGTCCACGATGGCCTGTTTGGCCTCCTGGATCGAGTCCAAGAAGATCTCGCGGTCCCAGGACTGGTCCACGAGGAATTCCATGTCCGGACTGCTTCCACCGCCGGACATGGCACCAACAACATCCCGGCCCCGCGCTTCTTCCTTCGTGACGCTCACCTGACCGGCCGATGAGGACAGCTTCGCCAGCATGTCATGCACGCGATCCAGAGCGTCCTGGTAGGCCTGGTCCACACGCTCGTCGGTGCCGTCGGCGTTGATGGCGTTCGCCACCAAGGTCACGGTCCCGTTCTGGCTGTCATGCACGGCCATGTCGGCGACAAGGTTCATCGCCAGTTCGGGAATACCGAGGTCGTCCCGTGGCGGATTGGGGAGCTTCTCCCAGTGCCGAACGGCCTCCCAACCGACAAAACCGACCATGCCGGAGGTCAGCGGAGGCGCGTCGTTGAACCGGGACGTGTGCAGGACGTCCATCGTCGTTCGCAGGGCCTCGACCGGACTGCCCGCCGTCGGCAGCCCCACGGGGGGTTCCCCGATCCAGGTGGCCTCGCCGTCGTCACTGGTCAGGGTGGCCCGTGAGCTGACCCCCACCCATGACCAGCGCGACCAGATGCCCTGCGCCGCGGACTCCAGCAGGAAGGTTCCAGAAGGCGCCGTTCCGTCGGGCCGCAGGACCAAGGTCCGGTACAGGCCGATGGGCGTCATGGCGTCGGCCAGAACCGTGGTCCGGACCGGGATGACACGGTGCGTCCGTGCCAGGTCGCGGAACTCCTCGAGGGAGGGGCTGATGGTGCCCAGTTCGTCCATGTCCGTTCTCCTGACGGGATCGGTCGGTTCAGCGTGATGGTGCGTCGGCATTCCCGACGACGGCGGGCAGGTCCCCGCCGTCGAAACAGGTCCGGGTGTCCCGGTGACAGGCGTTGCCCACCTGGTCCACCCGGATCAGCAAGGCGTCGCCGTCGCAGTCCAGGGCCACGGACTGCACGTACTGGCGGTGGCCCGAGGTGTCGCCCTTTCGCCAGTACTCCTGACGGGAGCGGGACCAGAACGTCACGCGGCCGGTGCTCAGGGTCCGGTGCAGTGCCTCGTCGTCCATCCACCCCAGCATGAGCACTTCGTTCGTGTCGAACTGCTGGATGATCGCGGCCACCAGTCCGTGGTCGTCTCGCTTGAGAGCACGTGCGATCTCGGATGGCAGACCGTGCTCCGCGGTTACCGGATCAGGGTCGCCGGGGGCTGCGCGGTCAGGGATTTTCTGGGTGGGCTCTTCGGACATCACTGGACACTATAGGGCGGGTGGAGCCGTCTCCCGTTCAGCGGACGGCGTGACCCTCGGCGCGCAGTGCCGCCTTCACCTCGGCAATGGCACCGACGGGTCCGAAGTGGAAGACCGACGCGGCCAGGACGGCGTCGGCACCCGCCGCCACCGCCGGAGGGAAGTGCCCGGGCTCCCCCGCTCCGCCGGAGGCGATCAACGGCACCGTCGTCGCGGACCGGACCTCGCGGATCATGTCCACGTCGAAGCCCTCGCGTGTTCCGTCGGCGTCCATCGAGTTGAGCAGGATCTCCCCGACTCCACGCGACTCGGCCTCGGCCGCCCATTCGACGGCGTCCACCCCGGTCAGGTTCCGGCCACCGTGCGTGGTGACCTCGAATCCCGACGGGGTGTTGCCCGTGCGTTTGGCATCGCAGGAGAGCACGAGCACCTGGTTGCCGAAGCGACGGGTGATCTCGTTGATCACCTCCGGCCGGTTGATCGCCGCCGTGTTGATCGATGCCTTGTCCGCCCCGCAGCGCAGGAGTCGGTCGACGTCGTCAACGGAACGGACGCCGCCTCCCACCGTGAGCGGAATGAAGACCTGCTCCGCGGTTCGGGCCACGACGTCGTACATCGTGCTCCGGGCCGAGGAGGACGCGGTGACGTCCAAGAAGGTTAGTTCGTCGGCACCCGCGCGGTTGTAGCGTTCGGCAAGTTCCACGGGGTCGCCGGCATCCCGCAGGTTCTCGAAATTCACGCCCTTGACCACTCGACCTGCATCGACGTCCAGGCAGGGAATCACGCGTACAGCAACGGTCAAGACTTGGGCTTCCTTCCGAGGGGAGGCGGAACGTGACGACGCCGTCCGGCGTCAGATACGAGCGGCGTGAATCGGCGACACCAGGATTGCCCTGGCGCCCGCGGCGTACAGCGCGTCCATCACCTTGTTGGTGTCGGCGCGACGCACCATGGCGCGCACGGCCATCGAGTTGCCGTGACCCAGCGGCGAGATCGTGGGGCCCTGCATACCGGGGGTGATGGCGGTCGTAGCCTCCAGGTCGGATTCAGAGACGTCGTAGTCGATCATCACGTACTGCCGCGCAACCAGAACGCCCTGGAGGCGGCGGCGGAGAACGGCCAACCCCTCGGGCTCTTCCTCCCGGCGCGAGCGGATCAGCAGGGCTTCGGACTTCATGATGGGGTCGGCGAAGACTTCGAGCCCGGCGGCGCGCAGGGTGTTGCCCGTCTCCACGACGTCGGCGATGGCGTCGGCGACACCGAGCCGGATCGACGACTCAACCGCGCCGTCCAGACGGACGACCTCGGCGGCGACGTCGTTGTCCTTGAGGTAGTCGCGCAGCAGCTGGTCGTAGCTGGTGGCGATTCGCTTTCCCTCCAGATCGGCGAGTTCGCCGAACTCACCGCGTGGTCCTGCGAACCGGAAGGTCGACCGCGCGAAGTCCAGGGCGAGGTCCTCGTCTGCGTCGGCGCCGGAATCCAGGAGCAGGTCGCGACCCGTGATCCCCACGTCCAGGACGTCACCGCCCACGTAGACCGCGATGTCGCGTGGCCGCAGGTAGAAGAACTCGACGTTGTTCTCCGGGTCCACCAGGACCAGTTCGCGGGAGTCACGACGCTGCCGGTACCCGGCCTCCTTCAACATCGACGAGGCGGCTTCGGAGAGCGCTCCCTTGTTGGGCACGGCTACGCGGAGCATGGAGTGTCCTCTTCCTCAAGTCATGGAACGGAGTGGATCGGAATTCCACGGCGCGGGACGGGCGGACCATCGCGTACCGGGGTGTTGAATGAAAGCGAGGTGCTGAACTGAAGGCTCAGAGATGCCTGTAGACGTCCTCGAGCGTCAGTCCCTTGGCCACCATCATCACCTGGAGGTGGTAGAGCAGCTGGGAAATCTCCTCGGCTGCCTCGTCGGCGGACTCGTATTCACAGGCCATCCACACTTCGGCGGCCTCTTCAACCACCTTCTTGCCGATGCCGTGCACTCCACGGTCCAGTTCTGCCACGGTGCCGGAACCGGCGGGGCGCTCCACTGCCTTCTGGGACAGTTCGGCGAACAGCTGTTCGAAAGTCTTCACGCCCCCACCCTATCGGCCAGCACACGGGCGACCGAAAACGACCGACCCGCCGTCGTGTGTCAGCGCCGCACTGCAGACTCCTCTGGCCGCGAAGTGTCGGAGACGCCCTTCGACACGGGTGCCAGCGCGGGTGCACACAGCAGAGCCACCCCGACGACGGTCGCGATCCACCCGCGTCCCGTGTGGCCGACCGCCGCCAAGGTCCACAGCCCGAAGACGATGAGTCCGCTGCCCAGCAGAAGAAGCGTGTAGAAGGCGGTCTTGTTCATGTCGGTGATGCTCCGGTGACGTCGTTGTCGATCGTTGACTGCTCCGCAAGAACTTAGTGCTCAAGCTGACCCTGCCCGTATGGAGCAGAGCACAGCCAGCCCGAATGTGTCAGTCATCACGGCACCACGACCTCACTCGGATTCCGTCAATGCATCAAAGCGAAAACCGCCGCTTCGAACCGGTTGGTTCGAAGCGGCGGTTTGATCGGGCTGGATCAGCGACCAGGCGACTGATGGCGGTAAGCGTCAGTGAGCGTGCTCGCCGGTGCTGTACTCGTACACGAGCCCGAGCAGGCCGAGGATGCCCAGCGGGACGGCCAGGCCCAGGATCCACCAGTCGATGGCCAGACCCAGAACCAGAATGGTGCACGCAGCACCCAGCAGGAGCGGCCACCAGCTCCACGGCGAGAAGTGCCCGTAGTCACCACTGCTCTGAGCGATCTCGCCCTCCAGGTCGTCCTCCGGCAGCAGCGCCTTGGTGGAGCGCAGGACCAGCGTCAGGTAGACGGCAAGCATGAAGCACATTGCACCCGTCGCCAACATGGCCGGGAACCCTGCCCACTCGTTGAATCTGGTGACGAATCCGTAGACGACCCCGGCACCGGTGACGAAGATCCCAACGACCCACAGCGTGTAAATGGTTGCTTTCATCGGGAGATCAGCCCTTCGCTCCGGCGTGGGTGGTCATCGACTGCTGAGGAGAAGCGGCCGCCAGCTCCGGGTGGTGCAGGTCCAGTGCCGGACGCTCCGAACGGATGCGGGGCAGGGACACGAAGTTGTGACGCGGGGGCGGGCAGGAGGTTGCCCACTCGAGCGAGCCACCGAAGCCCCACGGATCGTCGACCTCAACCCTGGGAGCATTCTTGTGGGTCGTGTACACGTTCCAGAACCACGGGATCATGGACACGGCCAGCAGGATCGCACCGACGGTGGACAGCTGGTTCATCCAGGTGAACCCGTCCTCAGGCATGTAGTCGGCGTAGCGACGCGGCATACCGATCACGCCCAGCCAGTGCTGGATCAGGAACGTGGTGTGGAAGCCGACGAACAGGATCCAGAAGTGCACCTTGCCGATGCGCTCGTTGAGCATCTTGCCGGTGAACTTGGGCCACCAGAAGTACAGGGCGGCGAACATGCCGAACACCAGGGTGCCGAAGAGCACGTAGTGGAAGTGCGCGACGACGAAGTAGGTGTCCGAGACGTGGAAGTCCAACGGCGGGGTGGCCAGGATGACGCCGGTCACGCCACCGAACAGGAAGGTGAACATGAAGCCGAGGACCCACAGCATGGGGGTCTCGAAGGTCAACGAACCCTGCCACATGGTGCCGATCCAGTTGAAGAATTTCACGCCCGTGGGCACGGCGATCATCATGGTCATGAAGGAGAAGAACCCGAGGAGCACGGAGCCGGTCACGTACATGTGGTGAGCCCACACGGTGACGGACAGCGCGGCGATGGCGATGGTCGCGAAGACCAGGCCCTTGTAGCCGAACAGCGGCTTGCGGGAGAACACCGGGAGGATCTCAGAGATGATGCCGAAGAACGGCAGTGCCAGCACGTAGACCTCGGGGTGACCGAAGAACCAGAAGAGGTGCTGCCAGAGGATTGCTCCGCCGGCTTCGGCGTCGAAGATGTGGCCGCCGAGGCGACGGTCCATGCCCAGTGCGAACAGCGCGGACGCCAGCGGCGGGAAGATCATGATGATCAGCAGGCCGGTGACCAGGGTGGTCCAGACGAACACCGGCATGCGCCACATGGTCATGCCCGGGGCACGCATGCAGAGGATGGTGGTGATGAAGTTGACGCCACCCATGATGGTGCCGAAGCCCTGCAGGCCAAGACCGAAGACCCAGAGGTCACCGCCGACACCCGGCGAGAACGTGGTCGAGTTCAGCGGCGCGTAGGCGAACCAGCCGAAGGAGGCCGCGCCCTGGGGGGTCAAGAACCCGGCCATGGCCACGAGGGACCCGAACAGGAAGAACCAGAAAGCCAGTGCATTGAGTCGCGGGAAGGCGACGTCAGGTGCACCGATCTGCAACGGGACGATCACGTTGGCCAGGCCCACGAAGAACGGGGTGCCGAACATGAGCAGCATGATCGTGCCGTGCATGGTGAACAGCTGGTTGTACTGCTCTTTGGTCTCCAGCAACTGCATACCGGGGGCGAAGAGCTCCGCACGAATCAGCAGTGCCATGACACCGCCGACGCAGAAGAACACGAAGGCGGAGATCAGGTACATGTACCCGATGGTCTTGTGGTCGGTCGAGGTCAACCAGTCGACGATGATCTTGCCCTTGGACCGCGGCACCACCCGGGGTGCAACGGTTGTGGCCTCATCGGCTGAATATTCAAGCGTGGTCATTTCAGCCCCTTAGTTCTCTTCGTAGCTCGCGCCGACGGGGTTGTCACGCATGACCGCGCCGTCCTCGTTCTCGTTCACGTTTCGGTTGTAGTCATCGCCGACCTGACCGGTGTTGCCCTCGTCACGCAGCTTCTGCATCTGGCTCTCGTACTCCTCCTGGGAGACGACCTCCACGTTGAAGAGCATTTCCGAGTGGTACTCACCGCACAGCTCCGCGCACTTGCCCTGGAAGGAGCCTTCACGCTCGGTGTGGAAGCTCATGTAGTTGGTGCGGTTGGGGATCATGTCGACCTTCTCCAGGAAGGCCGGGACCCAGAAAGAGTGGATGACGTCGCGGGAGGAGAGCTGGACCTCGACGTCGCTGTCCACGGGCAGATAGAGGGTCGGCAGGGTCTCTTCGACGCCCTCCGAACCGTCTTCGTTCAGGTGGGCCTGCGTCCCGGAGTAGTAGACGTCGTCGTCCACGTAGTTGAAGTCCCAAGCCCACTGCTTGCCGATGATCTCGATGGTGGCATCGGGGTTGTCGTGCCGCGGGACGATCTCGGTCAGCGCCCGTTCGGAGAAGAAGAACTGGGACACGATGAGCGCGATCGGCACGATCGTGTAGAAGATCTCCAGCGGCAGGTGGTAGGCGACCTGGCGGGGGTAGCCGACCTCGTTCTTGCGACGACGGTAGGCGACCATGCACCAGAGCATGAGGCCCCAGGCGACCAGACCGACGCTGAGGGCCGCGATCCAGGAACCGACCCACAGGTTCAGGATGTTCTCTGCGTTGTCCGTGGGGGCCGAGTCTCCGATCGGCATCCAGGCGTTGCGGACTTCCTCTTTACAGCCCGTCAGGGCTAGGACTGCAATAGCGCCGAGGCCGGTTAGCTTCAAAGCCCTGGTGCGACGGCTGCCGGTTCGGGAGTGCGAACTCACAGACGGCCCTTCCTCTTCTGGTGGTGCGCCAGGCACGGGGATTGGGACCGACCCGTACCGAGGCATGCTGTTTCCCCCTGAGCTTACCCCTTGAGTTGTCCTTGTGCTGACACTGTGTCAGTCCGTGTGTCCGCCGAGATTCGGAGCCGGAGCCATGTTTCGCACGCCGCCACGGCCCGGGAACGGGAGGAACCCCGCATACCCGTGTGGGTATGCGGGGTTCCTCGGGTGGTTCGCGAAGAGTTCGGGGTCCGCGGGTGCCTCATCTCTTCGGTGTGGCAACTGTTTCCACGACCCCCGCTCAGACCGGCCCCTGACTCCCCGCCTTGTGATCAGTGGAAGGAGTCTCCACAGGCGCAGGATCCCTGGGCGTTGGGGTTGTCGATGGAGAAGCCCTGCTTCTGGATGGTGTCCTCGAAGTCGATGGTCGAGCCCTCCAGGTACGGGACGGACATCTTGTCCACGATGACCTCGACACCCTCGAAGTCCTTGACCGCGTCGCCGTCGAGAACCCGCTCGTCGAAGTAGAGCTGGTAGATCAGGCCCGAGCAGCCCCCGGGCTGGACCGCCACCCGCAGACGAAGGTCGGTGCGGCCCTCCTGGTCGAGCAACGCGTGGACCTTCTGCGCGGCCACGTCGGTGAGGTTGACGCCGTGGGTGGGCAGGCCCTCCGTGGTGACGTTCTCAGTGGTGACGCTCATGCGTTCTTCTCCTCCGTACATGCCGTGGGCGCGGATTCCTCGCCCGGATACAAGCCTCGTACGGGTGCAACCATCGCCCGGCGCGAATCATTCCGTGATGCGCTTTCGAGTTGCCCGGAAGCCACCGAGTCGGCTGAACCGTACGTCTCCACCCTACGCCCGGGCCCGGGACCGCCGGGCCAACCACAGTGCCTCGGCGAGCACGGCGAGCCGGAAATCCTCGATGTGCAGGGACTCGTCGATGCCGTGGGCGCGGGTGTCCGGATCCTCCACGCCGGTGATCAGGATGGTTGCCTGCGGGTTCTTCTCCCGCAGCTGGGCCGTGAACGGGATCGAACCGCCCATCCCTGCTTCCAGCGCATCGCGTTGCCAGGACTCGCTCAGCGCCCAGAGCATCTCCTGCGCCGCGTCGGAACTAGTGTCCGTGCTGAACGCCGGCCCCTTCTCGTCGATACCGACTTCCACCTGCGCCCCGAACGGGGCGTGGCTCTCCAGGTGCTTCGTGAGCACGTCCGCCGCTGCCTGAGGATCCTGGCCAGGAGCGATGCGCAGGGAGATCTTGGCCCGTGCGGAGGGGGCGATCGTGTTGGATGCGACGTCCACGCGGGTGGCGTCGATCCCCGTGACCGAGATTGCCGGCTGTGACCACAGCCGCGACGTGATCGAGCCGCGCCCGGCCAGTTCCATACCCTCCAGCAACCCCGCGTCGGCGCGGAACCTGTCCTCCGGGTAGTCGATCGCTGGTTCAGGTGCGTGCACCAAGCCTTCGACGGCGACCGCCCCGTCGTCGTCGTGGAGGCTGGCGATGAGGCGAGCCAAGAGGGTCGGGGCGTCCAGGATTGGTCCGCCGTAGCCGCCTGAGTGGAGAGCGTGGTCCAGGACGCGCACGGTGACCTCGGCACCGACCACTCCCCTGAGCCCGGTGGTCAGGGTGGGCGCGCCGGCCTCCCAGTTGGCCGAATCGGCGATCACGATGGCATCCGCGGCGAGCTTCTCCTGGTGGCGTTCCAGAAACTGGCCGAAGTGTGGCGAGCCGACTTCCTCTTCGCCTTCGATGAAGACGGTGATGCCCAGGCCGTGGTCGTCGCCCAACATCTTGCGGAGCACCCGAATGGCACCGACGTGCGCCATGATCCCGGCCTTGTCGTCGGCGGCACCGCGCCCGTAGAGACGGCCGGAGCGCTCGTCGGCCACGAACGGGTCCGAACTCCAGGCGGTGAGGTCACCGGGAGGTTGGACGTCGTGGTGTGCGTAGAGCAGGACCGTGGGCTTCCCCGGCTCGGCGGGCTTCCGGGCGATGATCGCCGGGTGAAGGCTGTCTCCGTCCGCGGCGTGGATCTCGACCGACGGGAAGCCTTCGGCGACCAGCAGATCCCGCACGGCGTGAGCGCTGTGCTCCAGGTTTGCGTGGTCGAAGGACTCCCATGCGAGTCCCGGAATGGACACGAGGTTCTTCAGATCGGTCATGACCTGCTCGAAACCTTCGTCATTGGCCCGACGGAAAGCAGCGACGTCGAGGTCCTCGACGGACTGCGCCTCGACCGGCTCCTGCGGGTTGTACGTGCGCTGTTGGGGATTGTGCTCGTGGCTCATGAGGCGAGCTTAGGCAGTGGACACGGCGGCTCCGGTATCCTTGCCGGGTGTTCGGACGAAACAAGAAGACTGAAACTGAGACCCCCGTGGACGAAACCACCGTGCTGACGGAAGCCGGGACGGAGGAAAGCCAGACCACGGCCGGGCGATCCTCGACCCAGGGCAAGGGGCGTCCGACACCCACCCGCAGGCAGCAGCAGGCGGCGCGGAAGCAACCCCTGGTTCCCAAGGACCGGAAAGCCGCGAAAGCGGCCGATCGTCAGCAACGGCGCGATCAGCGCCTGCACGCGCAGCAACGAATGGCCGCCGGTGACCAGCGGTACCTCGCCCAGCGCGACCGCGGTGACCAGCGCGCGTTCGTCCGGGACTGGGTGGACTCCCGCTTCTGCATGGCCGAGCTCCTGATGCCGATGGCCATCGTGGCGCTCGTGTTCCTCTTGATTCCCAGCGGGGTCCAGGAAATCGTCTCCACGGCATTCTTCGTGCTCTTCGCCGTCGTGGTCCTGGACTGCATCCTGCTGGCCAACGGCGCCAAGCGAGCGGTGCGCAAGAAGTTCGGGACGGTCGAGTCGGGAACCGGTTGGTACGCCGTCACCCGCAGCATCAACTGGCGCTCGACGCGCCTGCCGCGCCCGCGCGTGCGGCGTGGCCAGCGCCCGTCCTGAGCGGGCGTTCTCCCTGCCGATTCGCTCCTAAGTCAGTTGGCTCCCCGGCCGTCGGCACTGCGCCGGCGGCCGTTTCAGTGTCAGACGCGGGAGAGGCGCCGCAGGCCCTTGACCACTCGAGCCGCCCAGAACGGCCCCTCGTACAGGAACGCGGTGTAGCCCTGCACCAGGTCGGCCCCCGCAGCAAGGGCTTCCCCGGCATCCTCCGCGGAGGTCACCCCACCGACCGCCACCAGCGCGAGCCTGTCCCCCACGTGGGCCTTCAACGTCCGGAGGACTTCGAGCGACCGGGCGCGCAGCGGCACCCCGGACAGCCCGCCCGCACCGTAGGACTCGACGACGGCGGGATCGGTCACAAGACCGAGTCCCTCACGAGCGATGGTGGTGTTCGTGGCCACGATCCCGTCCAGCCCGAGTTCCATGGCCAGGTCGGCGACGGCCAGGACGTCCGCATCCGCGAGATCCGGGGCGATCTTGACCAGGAGGGGCACGCGTCGGCCCGTGACGCGCGAGGATTCCTCACGAACTGCGGCCAGGATCGGACGCAACGACTCCACCGCCTGCAACTCCCGAAGACCCGGGGTGTTGGGCGAGGACACGTTGACCACCAGGTAATCCGCACAGGGGGCCAGTTCCCTGGTCGAGGAGCGGTAGTCCGCCACGGCGTCCTCTAGCGGGACCACCTTGGTCTTTCCAATGTTCACTCCGATGACGGGACGGGTCCTGCCCTTCCAGTCCCTGGCAAGGGCCGCGCGAGCGGACCGCACCCGGGGCGCCACGGCCGCGGCGCCGTCGTTGTTGAAGCCCATCCGGTTGATGACCGCCTTGTCCCGGACCAGCCGGAACAAACGAGGCCTGGGGTTGCCCGGTTGCGGCTGCCCGGTGACGGTACCGATCTCCACGTGCCCGAAGCCAAGGTCCGCCAGTGCCGGGATCCCCTTTGCACCCTTGTCGAACCCCGCGGCCAGGCCGAAGCGGGACGGGAAACGCAGTCCCATGACTTCAACGCTCTGGTCCCCGGCCGGACGCGTCAGGCGCCGGAGCACCGAGGACAGGCCGAGCCGACGGCACGTCTTGATACCCAGGAACCCCAGGTGATGGGCCCGCTCCGGGTCCATCCACGAGAAGCAGACTGTGAAGAACGTAGGGTAGACGCGCATGTGCCCATTCTCCCACGCCGGAGGCTCACACCCCGGGCACCGGCATTGGTTCGAAGGTGAGGTCCGTTCGGCATGATCTGGAACGACGACGTCCTGGGTCAGGACTTCTCCGCCACGACGGTGCCGGTGCCGGGCCGCGGGGCTCATCGCACGGCCACCGTCGTCCGGCACAATCCCAGCACCCGGGCGGAATCCCGCGGAACGGTGCTCTACGTGCACGGCTGGTCGGATTACTTTGCCAACCCGGAGCTTGCCGTGGCCGTCCAGCGTGCCGGATTCCGCTTCTACGCCGTGGACCTGCACGGGTACGGCCGCAATCTGACGGACGAGGTCCTGGCCGCGGGAGACGTGCCGGGCCTGGCCGAGGACTTCTCCGAGTACCAGCCGGATTTTGATGCCGCCAGGGAGGTCATCGCGCGCGACGGCGGGCGAATCGATCCTGATCATTTGGTGGTCGTCGCTCATTCGACGGGCGGGTTGACCATGTCCTTGTTGCTCATGGAGCAGCCCGGTCAGGTGGCGGGCCTGGCCCTGGCCACGCCGTGGATCGCCCCTCAGGGGTTTTCCGGCATCGACCGGATCATCCTGGCCCTGGCCCCTTTGCTCCCGAAGCGCCTGACGCTCATGGAGCTCAAGGTCCCGTTGAACTCGAACTATCACCGGGTGCTCTCCCGCGACCGGGAAGGAGCCTGGGAGGTGGATCCGCGCTGGCGTCCCCGGAAGTCCTTCCCCGTCACGGTCGGCTTCCTGCGTTCGACGGCGGCCGCCCGGGAACGGCTCCTGGAACTCCACGGTTCCGGACGGACCGTTCAGGCCCCGGTGCTGATCCAAACCGCGCGGCGCAGTCTGCTGGTTCCGTGGTGGGACAAGCGGATGCACGGCATGGACACCGTGCTTGACGTGGAGGCCATCCGTCGTCGGGCGGCCGTCCTGCACCCGGCACCCACCGTGATCGCCTACGACGACGCGATCCACGACGTCCACCGGTCCGCTCCGCTGGTGCGGCGCGCCGCGTTCGCGGACCTGCAGCGCTGGCTCGACGGTCTGGAGATCGACTAAGGCGTCTGCTGCTGGTCCCGCGGATTGTCCACGGCACCGCCGTATCGACGGTCGCGCCGTGCGTACTCTTCGACGGCGTCCCAGAGTGTGCGCCGATCGACGTCGGGCCACAGCACATCCTGGAACACGAGTTCGGCGTAGGCGGACTGCCACAACAGGAAGTTGGAGATGCGCTGTTCACCGGAGGAGCGCAGGAAGAGGTCGACGTCCGGCAGATCCGGTTCGTCCAGGTACGCCTGGACGGTGGATTCGTCGATCTTCTTGGGGTTGAGCTTGCCCGCGGCGGCATCCGCTGCCATCGCTGCGGCCGCGTCGGCGATCTCGGCGCGCCCGCCGTAGTTCACGCACATGGTCAGGGTGGTGACGTCGTGATCGCGCGTCTCGCGTTCCGCGATTTCGAGCCGGTTGATCACCGAGCGCCATAGGCGAGGGCGGCGCCCGGCCCACCTGATGCGCACTCCCCATTCGTGGAACGTGGACAGCTGGCGTTCCATCACCTCTGCGGTGAAGTTCATGATGAAGGCGACCTCCGAGGGAGAACGCTTCCAGTTCTCCGTCGAGAAGGCGTAGGCGGACACGTACGGGATCCCCAGGTCGATGGCCCCGGCCACCACGTCCACGAGCGCCAACTCCCCTGCCCGGTGTCCCTCGTTGCGCGTGAGGCCGCGCTCATTGGCCCACCGTCCGTTGCCGTCCATGACCACGGCAACGTGCCGAGGCAGGAACTTGGACGGAATGGCGGGTGCCAGCGCTCCCGACGGGTGCGGAGGCGGTGCGGAGAACCGGCCCATGTCAATTCCTCTCGACCAGGTGCAGGGAACGCACCGACTTCTCCAGATGGAACTGGACGTAGGAGGCCACGATACCGGCGGCGAACGAGGCAATCCGCGGTTCGGCCCCGTCCACGCGGGACCAGTCCCCCGTCAACAGCCCCACCAGGTAGTCCAAGGTCGGGACATCGGGTGCCAATGCTCCGGGGGGCCGGCAGTTCGGGCACACCACGCCACCCAGTTCCGCGCTGAACGCTCCGTGCGGCCCGGGCGCCCCGCACCGAGCACAGTCCGTGAACGACGGTGCCCATCCCGCCAGGGAGACGGCCCGCAGCAGATAGGAGTCCAGAATCGCGGCGGGGGCGTGCAGCCCGCGTGCGATCGAGGACAGGGCACCGACCACGAGCAGGTAGTGGCGATTACCTTCGTCATCGTCATCGGTGGTGATCCGCTCTGCTGCCTCAACCACGGCCGCCGCCGCCGTGAATTTGGCGTAGTCCGCGGCGATCGGCGAGGCCCAGCCTTTCCGTCCCACGGCCTGAGACACGATGTCGAGATTCCGGCCGTGGACGAGTTGCAGATCGGAGACGTTGAAAGGTTCGAGCCGTGACCCAAAGCGCGAATTCGTTCGCCGCACTCCCTTGGCCACGGCCCGCACCTGCCCGTGTTCACGCGTCAGCAGCACCACGATCCGGTCCGCCTCACCCAGCGGGTAGGTCCGAAGGACCACACCCGTGTCCCGGTAGGACCTGGATGCGAAGGACGTGGCGCGAGGCATGTGCTGGGCTCCGCCCGTCCTCAGTCCGCCTGGACGTCGCGCACGGCACGGTTGACCGCGGACACGATGGCCTTCAACGACGAGCGGGTGGTCGAGGCATCGATGCCGGCGCCCCACAGGACCCTGTCTCCCACGGCGAGCTCGACGTAGGAGGCCGCGTTCGCGTCGGCGGCAGCGGACAGGGTGTGTTCCGTGTAGTCCAGCAAGCGCAGGTCAACACCCTCTTGGGCGAAGATCTGGATCATCGCGTCGATCGGGCCGTTGCCCGTGCCGGAGCGTTGGACGGTCTGACCGTCGACGTCCAGTCCCACCTCGAGGCGGGTGTCACCGTCGTCGTCCGAGGACGTGGTGATGCTCGTGATCCGGTACCGGCCCCAACGGTTCCCGTGGCTGTCCGCGGGCAGGTACTCGTCCTGGAAGATGCTCCACAAATCGGCGCCCGAGATTTCGGTACCCGAAGTCTCCGTGTGCTTCTGGACCACCCCGGAGAACTCGATCTGTGCCCGGCGCGGCAGTTCCAGGCCGTGATCGGCCTTGAGCAGGTAGGCCACACCGCCCTTACCGGACTGGGAGTTCACGCGGATCACGGCCTCGTAGCTGCGGCCGATGTCCTTGGGGTCGATGGGCAGGTACGGAACCGCCCAGACCAGGTCCTCGGTGGACTTGCCCTGAGCCTCGGCGTCGGCGGCCATTGCCTCGAAGCCCTTCTTGATCGCGTCCTGGTGCGAGCCGGAGAAGGCCGTGAAGACCAGGTCACCGCCGTAGGGAGAACGTTCGGGGACTGGCAGCTGGTTGCAGTGTTCGACCGTGCGGCGGATCTCGTCGATGTCGGAGAAGTCGATCTCCGGGTCCACGCCCTGGGTCAGCATGTTCAGGCCCAGCGTCACCAGATCGACGTTGCCGGTCCGCTCGCCGTTGCCGAACAGGCAGCCCTCGATCCGGTCCGCACCGGCCAGGTAGCCCAGTTCAGCGGCTGCGACGCCCGTGCCGCGATCGTTGTGCGGGTGCAGGGACAGCACGGTGGCGTCCCGGTTGTAGAGGTTGCGGGTCATCCACTCGATGGAGTCCGCGTAGACATTCGGGGTGGCCATCTCGACCGTGGCGGGCAGGTTCAGGATCATCTCCCGATCACCGCCGATCTCGAAGGTCTCCGCGACCTCATTGGCGATCCGTGCCGCGAACTCAACTTCGGTCCCGGTGAAGGACTCGGGCGAGTACTCGTACGTGACCGTGGTGTCCATGAGCTGTTCCTCGTACTTCATGCACAGCCGGGCACCGGTCAGCGCGATGTCCACGATGCCGTCCTGGTCTTCACGGAAAACCACTTTCCGCTGCAGCACGGATGTGGAGTTGTAGAGGTGGACAATCGCCTGCGGCGCGCCGTCGATCGCGTCGAAGGTGCGCTCGATCAGGTGCTCACGGGATTGCGTGAGGACCTGGATCGACACGTCCTCGGGAATGCGGTCTTCCTCGATCAACCGACGCACGAAGTCGAAATCGGTCTGAGAGGCCGAGGGGAACCCGACCTCGATCTCCTTGTAGCCCATACCCACCAACAACTCGAACATCCGCAGCTTGCGGTTCGAGTCCATGGGGTCGATCAGTGCCTGGTTGCCATCGCGCAGGTCGACGGCGCACCAGCGGGGTGCCTTGGTGATGAACTTGTCCGGCCAGGTACGGTCCGTGAGCACGAACGGCAACTGCTCGTTGTACGGACGGTACTTGTGAGTCGGCATGCCGGAGGGCTTCTGACGGTTTTCCATGGTGTGAGACCTGCTTCTTTCCTGTCCCAAGTGGCGTCACGACGATCCGATGGCTTCCCCGGAAACGGGCTGAGGATCGGGCGCGACGGGCCGGGCATCACGAACTCCGCAACGGGGAGTCCGGCCCGAAAAAGGGGTTCAGGACCCGTTGCGGCAACTAAGCAGAAGCAAGGTGCCCGTGCGCATAGGGAAAAACTACCACCGCGGGCGGTGGGATGGCGCACAACTCACTGCTGGCACGTGAACTGTTCGGCGGTCTGCCCGGAGAGGCCTTCCGGCACGGCGCTGTCCAGATCCATCCGGTCGCCCGAAGTGAAGTCCTGGCCGATCTCGAGCTTGACCACGGTCTCCGCATCGGTGGATTCAATGACCTGCCCCTGAGGGATGCCGAGCTCCTCGGCCACCTGCTCGGCAGCGGACTGCCACCCGGGGCCGTACACGACCTGCGTCCCGGGCAGCGAGTCGATGGAATCCCCCTCGGTCGCCTGGGTGTAACCGGCATCCTGGAGCACCTTGACCAGGTCCTCGGCGCGCCCGTCGGTGTCGGAGGCGTCGACGACCTCGACCGGGATGTCGGCTGCGTTGAACAGCAGAACCGATTCCTCGTCCGTCGGATCGGCGCTCGGGGTTTCGCTGTTCTCGGCGGTCGAGGGCGAGGCCGAGTCCGGGGTTGCCGATTCCTCGGAGCCGTCCGTGGCGGAGGCGTCGTCCTGCGCCAGTGAACGGTCGTCCCGGAGCGTCTGGAACAGGTCTTCCGCACGGGTCTCGTCGAGTTCCAGACGGTTCGGGTCCGGCTCGTAGACCTGCGTCGGGGCCGTCACGAACACGACGTGCGACAGATCGACGTTGGCCATCATGCCCCCGATACTGACGATGCGGGTGACGTTGCCCAGCTCTTCGTCGACGTGCAGGTTGCTGGTCATGACGTCGGCGATCTCGTAGAGCTTGCCGGGGTTGGTGAGCGTTCCCTCTTCCTTGACCTTGCGGGCCAGGGACGCCATGAACTGTTGCTGGGAGCGGATACGGGACTCGTCGCCGCCGTCGCCGAACGCGGCGCGTGATCGCAGGAACGCCAGGGCGTTCTTGCCTTCGACCGTGGACACACCGGCGGGCAGTTCGAGTCCGGACTTGGGATCGTCCACGGGCTGGTTGACGCAGACCTCGACGCCGCCGACGGCCTCGGACAGCTCGGTCACGGCGTTGAAGTCGGCGAGCATGAAGTGATCGATACTCAATCCGGTGAAGTCGTTGATGGTGGCCACGGTGCACCCAGGCCCGCCGTTCTCCGCGGCGGTGTTGAGCATGGCGTTTTCCATCGGCTCGTAGACCTTGCCGGATTCCGGGTCCGTGCATTCCGGGATGTCGACCACGAGATCCCGCGGGAAGGACACGACGGAGACGTTCTCCCGGTCCTCGGAAATGTGCAACAGCATCATGACGTCGGTGCGCCCGTCGCCGTTGCCGTACTCGACCTCACCGTACTGGTCGTTGCCCTCCCCGACGCGGGTGTCGGAGCCCATGATCAGGATGTCCGTGGGGCCGTCGTCACCGGCCTCCCCGTTACCGAGGTTCAAAGGACTGGTGGTCAGGTTCTGCTGAAGCCGATAAATGCTCAGACCACCGACGGCCAGGACGACGACCAGCCCGATTGCCAGGCTGATCAGACCCCACTTGAGGCCTTTGCTCATCCCTGACTTCGCGCTCCAGTGGCGACCGGCCTGGCGGGTGTCGGCCCACGAGGTGCGCTCGCTGTCGGGAGTGCGGGTGTTCACGGATGGGGCTCCAAGATGTCGGGGTGGCGCGCTGGCTCGACGTCGGCGTTCGGTCAGGCGGGCACGTCGTCGGTCACGCAACCTCCCGGATGGTACACCGTCACTCTCAACTAGGGCATCCGGGGCAGGGCGGCCGTGCGGCGACTGCGCGGGGACGGCCAGAAGTCAGAAGCCCAGGCGCGAGAGCTGGCGAGGATCGCGTTGCCATTCCTTGGCGACCTTGACGTGCAGGTCCAGGTACACCTTGGTGCCCAGGAGCTTTTCGATCGACCGCCGGGCCGTCGCACCGATCTCACGCAGTCGGGCGCCACCCTTTCCGATGACGATGGCCTTCTGTGACGGGCGTTCAACGTAGAGGGAGACGTGGACGTCGACCATCGGATCGTCCTCCGGGCGGTCCTCACGAGGGATCATGTCCTCGCAGACCGCTGCCAGGGAATGCGGGAGCTCGTCGCGCACACCTTCCAACGCCGCTTCCCGGACGAGTTCGGCGATCATGGTCAATTCCGGCTCGTCCGTGAGCTCACCGTCCGGGTACAGGGGCGGCGAGGGCGACATGTGAGAAATGAGCACCTGGGCCAGCGACTCGACCTGGAACCCGTTGACCGCGCTGACCGGAATGACGTCGGCGAAGCCCAGGTCGGGGGGAGTAGGCCGGGGGTCATAGGCCTTGCCCTTCTTCCGGGCCCGGATTCCCCTGCGGCGCTCCGTCTCCTCGAACTCCGCGGTGAGCACCTCGCGTCCCAGCTGTTCGACGGCGATCAGCTGCTCGGCCAGGGTTTGGCGGCCCACCGTGTCCGACTTGGTGACGATGGCCACGATCGGGCGCCCACCGGACTGGGCGAGCTGAGCCGCAATGAATCGGTCCCCGGGGCCGATCTTCTCGTCGGCGGGAATGGACAGACCCAGGACGTCGACCTCGCTGAGGGTCTCCGCCACAAGATCATTGAGGCGCTCCCCCAACAGGGTCCGGGGGCGGTGGACGCCCGGTGTGTCCACGAGCACCAGCTGGCCGTCCGGCCGGTGCACGATCCCGCGGATGGTGTGGCGGGTGGTCTGGGGACGGTTGGAGGTGATGGCCACCTTCTCCCCCACCAACGCATTGGTCAGGGTGGACTTGCCCGCGTTGGGGCGGCCCACGAACACGGCGAACCCCGCACGGAAGTCCCCCGACGGCGTCATGAACCGGTCGTCGGAACCCTCGGGCCGGCCGTTGTCTCCACTCGAGATCTCATCGCCCACGCCGGGCTCCTTTCCTGCGGCTCGCGCCGTGGTTGTCCGCGGACGGTGCCGCGAGTCCTTCGCGCGCCTGTTCAGTGGCCGTCACTGCATGGTCTCCACGGGGGCGGACCGGCCGAGGAAACCGGTCAACAAATGGCGTTGCAGCGCGAACATGGTCGCGCGCTCCTCCGGTTCCGCGTGGTCGTGCCCGAGCAGGTGCAGGATGCCGTGCACCGTCAGGAGGAAGAATTCGTCCTCCGTGGAATGCCCGGCAGCGGCGGCCTGGCGCGCCGCGACGGGCGGGCACAGGACGATGTCCCCGAGGGTTCCGTGCGTCGGGGAGTCCTCCGTACCGGCCTCGAGCTCGTCCATGGGGAAGGACATCACGTCCGTGGGCCCCGGGAGGCCCATCCATTCGACGTGCAACCGCGCCATCTCCTCCTCGTCCACGACGGCGATCGACAACTCGACGTCAGAGGCCAGGCGGAGCTGACGGAAACAGTGGCTGACCAAGGCCCGTTGACGGGCCGGATCGTAGGCCGCCCAGGCGTCGCGGTGTTCGCTCTGGTCGGCCGGGAGCTGGTCGGCATCGTGTTGTACGTCGATGTCGACGTTGGCCGGCGCGTCACCGCGGGCCGCGTCGTCGAGAAGGGGTCCGCTCATCTCAGTGCTCCTCGGCCGTTTCGGTCACGGACGTGGTGGCAGCGCCCGCCTGGCCCCCGGCTCGGTCCTGTTTGCGCTGGCGCCGCTCCTGGCGCACCCGGTTCGTGGCGTCGAAGTGACCGTAGGCGTCGACGATCTTCCCGACCAGTTCGTGCCGGACGACGTCGTCGCTGCTGAGGGTGGGGAAGGCGATGTCATCGACCCCGCGGAGGATGTGCTCGACCTGCCGCAGCCCGGAGGACGTGCCGCCGGGAAGGTCGATCTGCGTGACGTCTCCGGTGACCACGATCTTGGAGCCGAAGCCCAGACGGGTCAGGAACATCTTCATCTGTTCCGGTGTGGTGTTCTGCGCTTCGTCAAGGATGATGAAGGCGTCGTTGAGGGTCCGACCACGCATGTACGCCAACGGGGCGACTTCGATCGTGCCCGCTTCCATGAGTTTGGGGATCGTCTCCGGATCCAGCATGTCGTGCAGTGCGTCGTAGAGCGGCCGCAAGTACGGGTCAATCTTGTCGGTCAGAGTGCCGGGCAAGAACCCCAGCCGCTCCCCGGCCTCCACGGCGGGCCGGGTCAGGATGATCCGGGACACCTCCTTGGTCTGGAGGGCCTGCACCGCCTTGGCCATCGCCAGGTAGGTCTTGCCGGTACCTGCGGGACCGATGCCGAACACGATGGTGTGTGCGTCGATGGCATCCGTGTAGAGCTTCTGGTTGAGCGTCTTCGGGCGGATGGTGCGCCCGCGGGAGGACAGGATGTCCTGGTTCAATGCCGCGGACGGGCGGGCGGCAGCGTCACGGGACAGAATCCCCAGGAGCTGGGCGACCACCTGCGGGGTCACCAGCGTTCCCTTGCGCGCCAGTGCCTGCAGCTCCTCGAGCAGGGCCACGACCACGAAGACGTCCTGGGATCTGCCCTCGACCACGACCTGGAGGTCCTTCGCGAACAGCTTGGTACCGGGTCTCGCCAGCTCGATCTGGGTGAGGGTGCTGTCCGCCTGACCCAGGCAACGGACCATGGTCTCCCGGTCCGCGAACGTCATGACCCTGCGCTCGCGCTCTGTACCACCGTCTGCGGGCTCCGCGGTCGAACGGCGGTTCGCGCGGGTGGCGTGGGGTGTGATGTCGGGATCGTGCATGGTGTCGGCCGACGGGCCAGTACTCGCTTTCCTGGAGAAGTGACGCCGTCCTTCACGTGTGCGGTCTTCCGTGACCCGAGTGGCGGCGGGCGTCGCTGCGGACACCACCATCAGCGTACAGCCGCGGCCGAAGATTCCGATTTGGTATCGGTACCGGCAAAGGATGGTCCAGGGCGTGCGTCCTTCGGCGGGGTGTGGTTGCCTGGTCGGCGTTGTCCGGGCGATGGCAAGATGCTGCGCTCGGACAACAGGCTGTGCGCCGCGGGATCGCGCGGAACCCACCACCGATGCGCAGTGCCCAGCCAGGACCCGTAGGACGTGAGGACAGCAGAGCGTGGCTGGGAAAGGAGTGAGCGTGGCACCGGTGTTCGACGACGGCAACCCCACCCACCCGAACTCCTCTGCCGGCGTGCCCGGTCCGCAGCGTCGACGCGCCCGCACCATCGTCTCCGCTGCCGCAGCCGTCACCATGACCTTGGTGTCGTGCACCTCGCCGACGTTCCTGGACGGCGCGGGCGAGTCGACAACGGTTGTCCTCGACGCATCCGGTGCCTCCGGTGGTTCAGACGACACTTCCCGTACGGTCACGGTCCCGGTCTACTGGACCGGTTCGGGTGATTCGACGCAGCAGCTGTTCCGCGAGTCCCTGACCGTTCAGGGCTCCGGAACGGCCGACCCGATCGGCACGGCGGTGCAGGCCATGACGCAGGCAACGCCCGACGAGGCGGAGCAGCGCACCCTGTGGCGGCCCGTTTCCGGGATCGGGACCTCCTACACCGAGGACACCATCACCGTGGACCTGCCTGCCGCGGCGGTGTCCCGTCACCTGGAGCGGCTACAGGCGCGGCTTGCGATCCAGCAGCTCACCAACACGGCTGTGGCTGCTGCCATCGACGCCGGGCTGGCCGATCCCCAGTCGCCCCCGGCTGTTCGGATCCTGGTCGACGGTGCCGGCGACGCAACGGCCTTCGGTTCGTACCGGGTGCCGGATCAGGTGTCGTACGTCGAGGATTCCGCGGACAACGACGTGAAGACGACCTCCACGGGGATTCAGGCAATGGGTCCCACGCAGGGTTGACGTCAGCGGTTCAGGACCACCGGCCCGTGGCCTGGTTGAGCATGACGACCGCAGCCGCACCCGCCGTCGAGGACCTGAGCACTTCCGGCCCCAACAGCACGGGTTGAGCCCCGGCTCTGACGAAACGGTCGAGTTCCACTTCGGAGATTCCACCTTCGGGCCCGACCACGACGGCGAACACGTGCGGATCTGTGCGATGGGGATCGACCACAGCGGCGTTCTCGGCAAGTGCCTGCGCCAATGTCTGCTCAGCGGCTTCGTGCAGGATCCACCAGCGGGTCTGCCCCTCGTCGCGGATCCTGGCTTCCAGAGCGGCACTGTTCACGGGATCCTGAACGATGGGCCACCGGCTCCGCCGGGACTGTTTGGCAGCTGCCACCACGGTCGACCGCCACTTGTCGAGCTGCTTGTGCATCCGGTCCGGGCGGAAGCGGGCCACGGAGCGATCCGCCTGCCACGGAATCACCGCGTCCACGCCGAGTTCCGTGCAGGTTTCCACGGCCTGCAGGTCCCGGTCGCCCTTGGCCAGCGCCTGGACCAGCACCAGGGAAGGCCGACGCGCCGGTTGGGCTTCGACGGCGGTCACGGTGAGCCGGACCCAGTCCCCTCCGGAGGACCCGCCAGAGGGTGCACCGGGACCGCCTGCCGTGTCCCGTCCGGGTTCCTTGTTCGTGGCCGTCACCGTCCCGGTGACGCGCGTCCCCTGTCCGTCGACGACGTCCAAGGCCTCGTCGACGGACAACCGGCGCACGGTCACCGCGTGCCGGGCCTCCGGGCCCGTCAACGTGTAGGTGTCACCCTCACGTAGCTCGTCGATCGGGTCCTCGGCGCGGAATACGGGGAGGCTCACGAGTCGGCGAACCGGTCACGAAGACGGGAGAAGAACCCGGAGGCCCCACGTTCTCCGGCGGTGCTGATCGCCGTGCCGGTGTGGCGCTGTTCGCCGCGGAGTTCGGCCAGTTCCTCGAGCAGTTGGCGTTGCCGGTCGTCGAGGTCCGTCGGTGTGGAGACCTCCAGGTGCACCACCAGATTCCCGCGCGCTCCGTCGCGGCTGTTCAACCGACCGGCGCCCAGGCCCGACATCTTGATGGTCTGCCCGGACTGGGTCCCGGGATCGACGCCGATGTCCTGGGGACCGTCGAAGGTGTCCACCTTGAGCGTGGTGCCCAGGCTGGCGGCGACCATGGGAACCCGCACGACCATGTGCAGGTCGTCCCCGTCGCGACGGAAGGTGGGATCGTTCTGCACCCGGGTTTCCACATAGAGGTCACCGTTGGGGCCGCCGGCGGTCCCCGCCTCCCCCTGGCCCGTCAGGCGAATGCGAGTGCCGGTGCGCACACCCGCGGGGATCTTGACGTTGAGCTGACGCTTGTCCCGCACACGGCCCTGGCCGTAGCACTCCTGGCAGGGGTGCTCGATGACGGTGCCGAACCCGTCACAAGCGTGGCAGGGTGCTACGGTCATGACGGTGCCCAGGGGCGAGCGGATGGGCTGACGCACCTGTCCGGCACCGCCGCAGATCCCGCATTGGGTCGGTTCCGTCCCTGGCTGGCAGCAGGAGCCGCTGCACTCGGGGCACACGACGGCGGTGTCAACCGTGATGCGCTTGTCGGTGCCGAACACGGCTTCCTGAAGGGAAACGGCCTCGGTGATCAGGGCGTCCTGCCCCTGACGGGTACGAGACTTCGGGCCCTGTTGGCCGCCGGCGCCCTGGAAGAAGGCGTCGAAGATGTCGCCGAATCCACCGAAGCCGGCACCACCGAAACCACCTGCGCCGCCGAAGCCACTCTGACCGTTCTCGTCGCCCGTGGCGTCGTAGATCCGCCGCTTCTCCGGGTCCGAGAGGACGTCGTTGGCGTGCGCCACCCGTTTGAACTCTTCGGCTGCTTCCGGGGAAGGGTTGACGTCCGGGTGCAGCTTTCGCGCCTTCTTGCGGTACGCACGCTTGATCTCCTCTGCGCTGGCATCGCGGGAGACCCCAAGGGTCTGGTAGTGATCGCTCAACGATTAGTCCGTTCCGTCGTCGTTGTCTGAAGTTTCTGAAGTGTCTGAAGTGGTGTCTGGGCCCGGCCGTAAGTGCTCGGTCCACCGTCCGCGAGCGCGCGAACAGCGACGGACCGGACGGGCCCGGTCGGCGAAGGGCTCAGTTCTGCAGCACCCTCGAGAGATAGCGGGCCACCGCGCGGACCGCCGCCATGGTGGACGGGTAATCCATGCGCGTGGGTCCCAGAACGCCCAGCTTGGCGCCGTCGTGCGGTCCGTACCCGGTGGCCACGACGGCCGTCTCGACCAGCGGGTCGGAGGCATCCTCGGCGCCGATGCGGACGGCGATTCCACGTTCGTCCTGCTCCATCTCGGACAGGAGTCGTAGCAGCGCCACCTGTTCCTCGAGTGCTTCGAGCACGGGGCCGATTGTACGAGCAAAGTCACCCGTGGACTGGGCAAGGTTGGCTGTTCCGGCCATCACCATGCGTTGCTCGGCACTCGTGGCGCCCAGCGCCTGCAGAGCCTCTGCCACGGCCGCCAACACGACGCGTTCCGGCTGTGGAACCTTGAGAACGGTCGCCGTCACAGCCGCGACGGCCTCGGAGACCGCCCGGCCGGTGGTGAGGGCCAGGACGCGGGCACGGGCGTCGAGCACGTCGGACTCGGACACGGCCACCGGCAGCCTGGTCACCCGCTGGGACACGCGCCCGTCCGTGGGGATGAGGACGACCAACACCTGGTGTTCGTCCATTCGCACGAGTTCCACGTGGCGCACCGTGGTCACTGTGACCGTCGGGTACTGCACGACCGCCACCTGGTGAGTCAGTTGGGACAGGAGCCGCACCGTGCGCTCCATGACGTCGTCGATGTCCTCCGCACCTTCCAGCAGCGTGCGGATGGCCCGCCGTTCGGGTGCCGAGAGAGGTTTGAGCGAGGTGATCCGGTCGACGAAAGCGCGGTAGCCCTTTTCCGTCGGGATACGACCGGCACTCGTGTGCGGGGCCATGATGAGTCCCTCGTCCTCCAGGACGCCCATGTCGTTGCGAACCGTCGCCGAGGAGACGCCCAGTCGGTGGCGTTCGACCAGCGCCTGCGAACCGACCGGCTCCCGGGAATGGACGTAGTCCTCCACGATGGCCTGAAGCACCTGCAGACGTCGGGGGTGGTCCATCACGAGTCCTCCTTCTGCAAGCGATCGGTCTCAGCGGCCAGACACCGTACCCGGTTGGCACTCTGCCCCACACAGTGCCAATGAGTCTAGCGGTCCGGGTCGATCCGCGACGTGGGCCCGGCCCCTTGGTACGCTCGCGGCTGATTCCGGCCGTGAACGCCCGTTCCACCCGCCGAATCCACGTCCCGCGCTTGTCCCAGTGATGCCAGGAGGCAACCCTTGTCCGGTCCGTCTTGGGGTCCGCAGAGCCTGGAATCGCTCTCCGCCCAGCGCCGTCCCCCGCAGGCACAGCCCCTGCCCGTCGCTCGAGGATTGGTCCTGGAAGAGGTGTCCACCGGGTGGGTCGGTGCGGTCGTGTCCTTGGAGACCATCGGCGGAATGCGCGTGCTCGGTCTGGAGGACCGCCGCGGCAAGGTTCGGGCCTTCCCCCTCGGGCCCGGTTTCCTGTACGAGGGACAGCCGGTCATTGCCGCAGAACCACGACGGCGTGAGCAGAAGTCTGCACCTCGCCGGACCCGCTCCGGCTCCGTCGAGGTCGAAGGCTTCCGTGCCCGCACGGCCAAGGCCTCCAGGATCTGGGTCGAGGGCAAGCACGACGCCGAACTGGTGGCCAAGGTCTGGGGACACGACCTGGCCGTCGAGGGCATCGTCGTCGAACCCTTGCACGGCGTGGACGACCTGGCCGCCGCGGTAGCCGACTTTCAACCGGGGCCGACGCGTCGCCTGGGGATCCTGGTGGACCACCTGGTGCAGGGCTCCAAGGAGTCGCGGATCGCGGAACAAACCATGCGGGTCCCGTCGGCACCGGGCAACGTCCTGATCCTGGGGCACCCGTACATCGACATCTGGCAGGCCGTGAAACCCTCCGTGCTGGGCATCCCCGCCTGGCCGCACGTGCCCCGCGGGACGGACTGGAAGACGGGGATCTGCAAGGGCCTCGGGTGGCCGCATGCCAACGCCGAGGACACGGGCAAGGCGTGGAGTCGGATCCTGGCCAAGGTTGACACCTACGCCGACCTCGAACCCGCCCTGCTGGGTCGGGTGGAGGAACTGATCGACTTCGTCACCGTCGCCTGACAAGGAACCGCCGAGCGGGCGGGTAAACTCTGGGCTGACCGATTTGCCGCGACACCAGCGGCCGCCGGCTCCCAGGAACCGGCCCGCTGCGCCGACATCCAGCTGGCAGCACCGACCGTTCGACCGTGATCTGCACGGTCTCGATCTTGAAGGTAGACGTGCCCGTTTCGACCAACAGCAGCCGTGGAACCGACGAGCAGCAGAAGACACCGTTCGAAGGAGTCTCCGCTCGACCCCATCCGGTCAGCGTCACGGACGACCAGCAGCTGGCCACCTTGGCACACATGCTCGGGTTCGCCGGCTGTCTCCCGAGCATCCTGATCCACCGGTGGTCCCGCGGACGCGCGCGTTTCACCCAACAGGAGTCGCTTGAGGCGGCCAATTTCACCTTCGGCCCCACGCTGATCGTCATCGCCTGTGCGCTGCTGGCCTTCGTCCCTTACGTGGGATGGGCCTTCGCCTTGATTGGCGCGGCGACATGGCTGGCCCTGGCCGTGTTCTCCGTAATCGCTGCCGTGACGGTCAACAAGGGCAGGCCCTACGTGTACCGCTTCAACTGGTACCTCTACGACCTGGTGACCCGCCATCGGGCCGAGCGCCGCAAGGCCCGCCAGGAATCCGGTCCGATCGACGCCACCGGCGAGATCACGGCCGTGCGCCCCGGCCAGCGCACGCAGGACACGAACGAGCGGTGAAGCGGTAGCGGTCACACGAGTCGACGGACCACCGCGTCGCCCAACAGGCGACCGCGCAGCGTGAGCACCACACGGCCTCCGACCGCAGCGCGGCCGTCCACCAGACCCTCCGCCACGAGACCCGCGACCTCCGACCGTCGCTCAGCGGGCAGCGCGTCCACCGGCAATCCATCGGCCGTGCGCGTCTCCAACATGATCCGTTCGAACAGCCTGGTCTCCTCGTCCAGGGCCTCTCGCCCCACGGCCGGTGAACGACCGGCCCGCACTGCATTCGTGTAGGGAACCGGATGCTTTCGGTTCCACCACCGGACTCCCCCGACGTGGCTGTGGGCCCCGGGGCCCACGCCCCACCAGTCCTGGTTGTGCCAGTAGGCGAGATTGTGGGCCGACCGGTTCTCCACGGCGCTTCGCCCGTGCGCCTCGCGGGACCAGTTGGAGATCTCGTACCACTCAAAACCGGCCTCGGCCAGCACGGATTCCGCGAGTTCGTACTTGTCGGCCTGGTCGTCCGGGTCGATCCCCGGGAGCTCTCCGCGGCGCATCTGCGCGGCCATGCGGGTCCCGTCCTCCACGATCAGCGAATAGGCGCTGACGTGGTCCGGTTCGTAGGAAAGTGCTTCCCGGACCGACCGGTCCCAGTCCGCCAGGGACTCCCCGGGCGTGCCGTAGATCAGATCCACACTCACTGACAGTCCGGCCTCCTTGGCCCACTCGACCACCCGGCCCACGTTGCGGGGATCGTGCGTGCGGTCCAGTGCAGCCAGGACGTGTGGCACGACCGACTGCATCCCGAAGGACACGCGGGTGAGTCCGCCGTCCGCCAGGACACGGAGGTCCTGCGCCGTGACGGAATCAGGATTGGCTTCCGTGGTGACCTCGGCTCCCGGGGCCAACCCGAACTGGTCGCGGGCCGTGCCCAGGATGCTCACCAAGTCCTCTGCGGGCAGCCGAGTGGGGGTTCCGCCCCCGAAAAAGACCGTGTGCAACGGCCGATGGGGCAGCCCCGAGTCCACCAGAACGGAACGCGCGAAGCGCAGCTCGGTTTCGGCATCGGCGGCGTAGGCCTCCTGGGACACTCCCGGGCCGAGCTCCTGGGCCGTGTAGGTGTTGAAGTCGCAGTACCCGCACCGAACGGAGCAGAACGGCACGTGGACGTACAGGCTCAGGCGCCGGTCCTGTGCCCCCGGGAGCACGCTGGGCGGCAACAGGCCGTCGGCGGGGGCGGCGTCACCTTCGGGTTGGGCGGGCACTACGGGCACTCCTCTGCATGGGGTGGTCGGGTGGGGTGGTCGGGTGGGGTGGTCGGGCGGGGTCACAGGATCGCGGCCACGGCCGTGACGTCGTCGTACGGGGTGAGGCGCGGGTACCGAGTCCTGAGCGGATCGGCCGCCTCCGCGCGGCGGAGGCCTTGAGCCAGGTGCAGCCCACGGTCCGTGTGCAAGGCCTCGAACAGCGCCTCGCGCGTGGCGAGCCGAAACGGTTCCACCACACGTTCCATCCCGTCCGTGGCCACGACGACGCGCGTGGGCCCGGCGGCCGCGAATGTCACCACCGTCGCGTGGGGGGCCGCCTCCGCGGAGTCACCCAGGATCCACAGCCCCTGTGGCGTGTTGCGCAGGGGCCGGGCGGCGGCCTGGCCCGCCAACACCTCAGCGTAGGCGCGTTGCGTCGACATGCCGTCCTCGACCAGTGCCCGCCAGCGGGACAGGGCGCGGTCCTCGTTGCCCACGTACTGCGGATCGACCACGGCCCGGAGTCCGTCCGCTGTCTCGACCCACAGCGCCGAATCCCCCAGGGTCACTGCGACCAGGTGTGGGCCGTGGCGCAGGACCAGCGCGAGTGTGGCGGTGGGGACCGTGGCGCCGGAATACCTCGCGGCGAAAGACCGTGCCGCGTCAGCCCGGGCCGCTTCGACGGCGCTGAGCACACCGGCCCGTACGGGCAGTCCGGGAACGGCCGCGAGGTGGTTGGTCAAGGCTTCGCTGAGTGCCCACGCGAAGTGGGAGACCTGGGCGTTGCCCAGGACACGGTCCGCGACGCCGAGTGGAGTGGCCCCGTCGATCACCCAGACCGCACCCGGCACCCCCGCATGCTGCACGAGACCCCAGGCGTCCTCCGTGCGCGGTTTGTACGACGTCGTCACCGCGCGCACGCGGGACCCCGTCGCCCCGGGCACGCAGGCCGTCACTTCTTCTTGTCCGCCGAGGAACTGTCCGAGGAGAGCGCGGCCACGAAGGCCTCCTGCGGCACCTCCACGCGCCCCACCATCTTCATGCGCTTCTTGCCCTCCTTCTGCTTCTCGAGCAGCTTGCGCTTGCGGGAAATGTCACCGCCGTAGCACTTGGAGAGCACGTCCTTGCGCATGGCCCGGATGTTCTCGCGGGCGATGATGCGGGATCCGATCGCCGCCTGGATGGGAACCTCGTACTGCTGACGCGGGATCAGGTCCTTGAGTTTGCCCGCCATCATGACGCCGTAGGAGTAGGCCTTGTCCTTGTGCGTGATCGCCGAGAAGGCATCAACGCGTTCGCCCTGCAGGAGCACGTCCACCTTGACCAGGTCGGCGGCCTCCTGCCCGTCGGCCTTCCAGTCCAAGGAGGCATAGCCCTTGGTCTTGGACTTGAGCTGGTCGAAGAAGTCCAGGACGATCTCGGCCAACGGCAGGCGGTAGCGCAGCTCGACGCGGTCCTCGGAGAGGTAGTCCATCCCACCCATCTGGCCGCGTTTGGACTGACACAGTTCCATGATCGCGCCCACGAAGTCCGACGGCGCCAGGATGGTGGCCGAGACCATGGGCTCGCGGATCTCCTTGATCTTGCCCTCGGGGAACTCAGACGGGTTGGTCACCACCGTTTCGGTGTTGTCCTCCAGAGTCACGTCGTAGGACACCGACGGCGCCGTGGAGATCAGCGCCAGGTCGAACTCGCGTTCCAGTCGCTCCCGCGTGATCTCCAGGTGCAGCAGACCCAGGAAGCCACAGCGGAAGCCGAACCCCAGGGCGGCCGACGTCTCGGGTTCCCAGACCAGTGCGGCGTCGTTGAGCTGCAGCTTTTCGAGGGCGTCACGCAGCGCCGGGTAGTCCGACCCGTCGATGGGGAACAGACCCGAGAACACCATGGGCTTCGGGTCCTCGTAGCCGCCGAGTTCCTGCGTGGCACCCTTGGCCGCACCCGTGACCGTGTCACCCACGCGGGACTGGCGCACGTCCTTCACGCCCGTGATCAGGTAGCCGACCTCGCCGACCCCCAGGCCCTTGGTGGGCTTGGGTTCCGGTGAGATGACGCCGATCTCGAGCAGTTCGTGTTCGGCCCCCGTGGACATCATCTTGATGCGCTCACGCGGTTTGAGATCGCCGTCGACGACGCGCACGTACGTGACCACGCCGCGGTAGGTGTCGAACACGGAGTCGAAGATCATGGCGCGGGAGGCCTGGTCCGGCTGCCCCACGGGCGCCGGAATCTCCTCGACGATCCGGTCCAGCAGAGCTTCGACGCCTTCACCGGTCTTGCCCGACACCCGCAGCACGCGGTCCGGGTCCTCGCCGATCAGGTTGCCGAGTTCCTCCGCGTACTTCTCCGGCTGCGCGGCGGGGAGGTCGATCTTGTTGAGCACGGGAATGATGGCCAGGTCGTTCTCTAGTGCCAGGTACAGGTTGGCCAGGGTCTGGGCCTCGATGCCCTGTGCGGCATCGACCAACAAGAGCGCGCCCTCGCAAGCCGCCAGCGAACGGGAGACCTCGTAGGTGAAGTCCACGTGCCCCGGGGTGTCGATCATGTTGAGCGCGAAGTCCGTGCCGTCGGCCCGCCACGGCATGCGGACGGCCTGGGACTTGATGGTAATGCCGCGCTCGCGCTCGATGTCCATGCGATCCAGGTACTGCGCCTTCATCTCACGGGGCGTGACCACGCCGGTGGCCTGCAGCATGCGGTCGGCCAGGGTGGACTTGCCGTGATCGATGTGCGCGATGATGCAGAAATTGCGCAGCAACGACGGGTCGGTGCTCGCCGGCACGGGCGGAACGACGGCCTGTGGGGACAAGGCTGGCCTTTCGGAACGAACGGGGCCGGGAGGATGTGCGGGTGCGGAACCCAGGGTGGTCAGGCCGACCCTGGGACGGACGACCGTCCCGGCGTGACGGATCAGTGACACAGTCTCTCACGATCCCCCGTCGGCCTGGTCCGGACGGGGCCGCGGCGTCAGTCCCAGATCCTCAGTCCCAAGCTGAGTAGATGAGCAGCATGGTCACGGCGAATCCAACGACGTAGTTGATCCACAGGAAGCGCTTCCACCCCCGATTGGCGGTTTCGCAGGAATCGTCGTCGATCCGCAGGAACGGCACGAGATTCACGACGTAGGGCAGGACGAGGAAGGCCGCGAGGGGCCCGGGCCAGGCCGAGGTCAGCAACAGGAGACCCGCCGCCAGGTAGCCACACAACGCAGCCCACACAGTGCGGCGAGAACCGACGACGGTCGCGATCGACCCCAGCCCGGCTGCACGGTCGGCACGAACGTCCTGCACCGCTCCGAAGGCCTGCGAGGCCATGCCCCACACGAAGAACGCGAGGGTGACGGCCACCGTGCTCCAGGTCCAGGTGGCATCGGCCAGAACCAGGCCGTAGATCATCGGGGAGACGAAGTGGGTGGCTGAGGTAGCCGAGTCCAGCCCCGGTTTCTCCTTGAACCGCAGACCCTTGACGCTGTACGCGACCACCGCGAAGAGGCTCACCGCCAACGTCACCGCATCCACGACATCACCGGAGAACAGCAGATAGAGCACGAACGGCACCGGGCACACCACCGAGGCCACCAGAATGCCCCGATGCCGACTCGGGTCCACGAGCGCACCCTCGAGCCCGCCCTTGCGGGGATTCAGAAGGTCGGACTCGTGGTCGAAGACGTCATTGATCCCGTACATCAACAGGTTGTACGGGATCAGGAAGAAGATCGTGCCGACCACGAGCAGATCGTCCACTCGGTGCTCGGTCAGAAGGTAGGCGGCAGCGAACGGGTAGGCGGTGTTCACCCAGGAAACAGGACGGCTGGTCGAGACCAGCATGGCCAGGTGGTCGCGGGCACGCCGCGGGTCCTCGAGGCCCCGCCAGAGTCCGGGGAGCAGCAGGACACCCGCGAGCACGTAGGACAGGTCCTCCACCGGCGCGTGCCACAGCCTGATACCGCTGAGCGCGCCCGCTCCGTACTCGACGAACCCGGCAGAAATGATCAACGAATCGAAGACGACCGTAAGAACGCACAGGACGATCAGCGTCGTCAGCATCACCACGGCCGTGCGCCCGCGAAGCCGCTCTGGACCCGAGGTCGCCGCGGGCAGCAGTGCCCACGGCAGCAGTGCGAGCGTGCAGAAGACCAGGATCAACGCACCGTAGGTCACGCGTCCGTCCCCCGGTGCCCATCGGGCGTTGCGCGTGCCGCCCGCCGTTGGGCCAAGCGGCTCAATCCGGTGTACAGGTTCATGGTCAGGTAGCACAGGAAGGTCAGGAACACGACCTCCTCGACCGGCAGTTCGGGGGCCAGAAGCAGCCCGCTGTCCATATCCGAAACCCCGTGGAGAAAGATCCCGTGCACGATTCCGGCCGCGTCCCACAGCAGGAAGAAGGCGACGCCCACCACCATGACCGCGCCCGCCCTCGCCGGAGCACGGAAGAAGAACAGCCGGAACCGCGCGTCCAGGACGACCATGCCGACCAGACTGAACCCCAGCGCGCCGAGGTGGAGGAAGTTGAGAAGGTTCACGTCCGCGGCTCCGGCAGGGGCGCGGTGGTGGTGTCGCCGCGAACGTCCTTGAGCAGGTTCTCCGCGCTGATCAGACACATGGGGAGGCCGATCCCGGGCACTGTCGTGGAACCGCAGTAGTGTAGCCCCTGGATCCGTTTGCTGGTCATCCGGCCGCGGAAGAACGCGGACTGCCGCAGCGTGTGAGCCGGTCCGAGCATGTTGCCCCGCCAGGCGTTGTACTTCCGGGCGAAGTCCCCTGGACCCAGGGTCGTGCGCACCACGATCCGATCTGCGAGGTCCGGGATGTCCGCCCAGTCCGAGATCTGCTGAATCACCCGGTCGGCCACGGCTTCCACCAGAGGCGACCCGTCCCCGTCGTCGCCTCCCTCGCCGATCCACACGTCGGCGGGCACGGGGACCAGGACGAAGAGGTTTTCGTGCTCCTGCGGGGCAACCGTGGGATCGGTTGCGGAAGGCTTGCACACGTAGATCGACGCGGGGTCGGGGACGTACGCGGGTTCGTCGAAGATCGCACCGAAATTGCGGTCCCAGTCCTTCGTGAAGAACAGATTGTGGTGGGCCAATTCCGTGAGTCGACCGCGAATGCCCAGCATCACGAGCACCGCACCAGGTCCGCTGGTCACGGTGTCCCAGTGGCGCTCGGGGTAGGTCTGCAGGTGGGCGGGGACCAGCTGGGTTTCGGTGTGGTGGAGGTCGGCGGCCGAAACCACCCGCTCCGCGGGTTCGATGTGAGAGACGCCGTCCGCGTCCACCCACCGCACGCCCGTGACGTGCGGTCGGCCCCTCCCCCGCGGTGCCTCCGGGGCTGCCTGATCCGTGAGCACCTCTTGAACGTCGGCATGGAGCACGATGCGAACCCCGTGCTGTTCCGCCAGCCGTTCGATCGCGCGGATCAGGGTGGAGAACCCACCCCGTGGATACTGCACCGATTCGGTCAGGTCCAGGTGGGACATGAGGTGGTACAGCGACGGGGCGTCGCGGGGGCGGGTGGCCAGGAACACCGCCGGGTAGCCCAGGATCTGGCGCAACCGCGTGTCGTGGACCGTTCTGTGCGTGAGGGCGTGGAGAGAGCGCAGAAGGTGCTGCGACAGGCGCGGCACCTGGCGAAGGACATCCGGGTGGAGCAGCCTCAGGAACGACCGCGGGGACGTGAAGGACGTGTACAGGAAGTGGCGCACGGCAAGGTCGTAGGCCGTCTTAGCCGACTCCAGGTATACCCGAATCTTCCGACCCGCCCCGGGCTCGACGGCGTCGAAGACCCGCACTGTGTGGTCGAGGTCGGAACGCATCTCCAATGCGTCATCGTGCCCCTCACCGAAGACCCGGTAGGCCGGCTCCAACCGCACCAGGTCCAACTGTTCCTGTGCGCTGGTCCCCAGGAGTCGGAAGAAGTGGTCGAAGACTCCGGGCATGAGGTACCACGAGGGTCCCGTGTCGAACGTGAACCCGTCGCGTTGCACCGTGCCCACGCGGCCGCCCGTGCGCGCGCCACGTTCGAGGACCGTGACCTGGTGGCCGTCCTTGGCCAGCAGCGTTGCCGCCGCAAGTCCGGCGATTCCCGCTCCCACCACGACGATGCGTTCCATCGCTCAGTGCTCCTTCACCGTTGCCGAGTCGGCGGGAACGGACTCGCCGCTCCGCGCGCCCACGATTGTCCGCGTCCGAATCTGCCGGTGGCCAGGCTCCGACCGAGGATCACCAGTTTGCGCGTGTCCGGCACCCGGATCCGTGTGTCGAGGAGGTCCTCGGCGGGGGTGCTTCGCAGCCGGGCTGCCAACTCCGCGAAGAGGTCGTGGGCCAAGAGAACCGCCGTTCGACTGGATTCTGGCAGGTCGTCGACGGCGGCTCGTGCCACCGCCAGATCGGCGTCGATCCTGTCCAGGTGGTGATTCTTGACCGCCTCGGTCAGGGTGCTCGGATCCGTGCCCGGCAGGTACACCCGCCCCAGCGTGCGGTAGTCCTGGGCGATGTCCCGCAGGAAGTTGATCTTCTGGAACGCTGCGCCCAGGCACCGCGCCCCGTGCTGCAGGCGGGCCTCCCGGTCGGCTTCCACCGGGTTTCCGGTCATGAAGATCCGCAAGCACATGAGACCGATGACCTCCGCGGACCCGTATACGTAGTCCGCCACGCTCTCCTCCGTGTGTCTGAGCGTGGTGAGGTCCGCGCGCATCGACGCGAAGAACGGCACGACCAGATCAGCACCTATGCCTGCGTGCTGCGCCGTCCGTGCAAAAGCGTGCACCACCAGATTCGTGGAGAACCCGCGTTCCAGGGCGGTGAGGGTTTCCACCTCGAGTTCGTTGAGCAACTCGACGGTCTGGGAGCGGGACACACCCGAGGCCGCGGCGGCGCCGTCGACGATTTCGTCGGCAACTCTCACCAGCGCATACACGCACCGCACATGGGGCCTGACAGTTCGGCCCAGGAGGCGGCTGGCCAGGCCGAAGGAGGTGGAGTACTTGTCGATGACCACCGACGACGCCGCGCGGGCCGCCGCGTCGTACTCGTGTGCCGATCGGAGGTCGACGGGCAGGGATTCGGTCATCGCAACCGCTCCACGGAGCCCACGGCAAGGTGGGCGATCTCGTCGACGAGGCCCGGTGGAAGCCCGCCCTCCCGCGCGGTGTGCGCCGCATCGTCAGCGGCCTTCCGCGCGCTGTTCTCCACCCGAGTACGGGCGCCCGAGGTGGTCAACAATTCCCGCAGCCGCGTCACCCGTTGCGCCGCCCCGTCCTGCCCTTCCCGTCCGGCCTGGCGCTCGTGCTCGTCCTGTCCTTCGCGCCCGTCTTGTCCCGCGAGCAGGGCCAACACCTCGGGACCCTCCGGGGTGTTCAGGGCTTCCATGATCAACGGGGTGAACTTGCCCTCCAGGAGGTCCGCATTCGTGGCCTTGCCCGTCGTGTCCGCGCAGCCGAAGACGCCGAGCAGGTCGTCCGCCAGTTGGAAGGCCAACCCCAGGTGCCGTCCGACATTACCCAGGCTCTCCACATCCGAGGCCGGAGCCCCGGCGAGCAGCGCGCCCGCCTGGAGCGGCGCTTCGAAGGAATACACGGAGGTCTTGAGTCGTGTGGACTTCAGCACCTCCTCCGCCGTCGGGCGAATTCCGGGCAGGGCGTGGTGGATGTCCAGCAGTTCCCCCGCCCCGGAGGCAAAGACGGCCTCGTCCAGCAGCTCGAGCACGTCCAGCAGGCGTCCGGCGGGCAGTCCGCTCGTGGCCACGAGTCGGTGAGCACCGCTCAATGCCAGGTCACCGGCCACCACGCCCACGCTCGTCCCGTAGTGCTCGGCACGATCCGGTGCGGCACCCGCACTCTGCGCCCGTCCACGCGCGGCAACGTGCAACGTGTCCTGATGGCGTCGGATGACATCCCGGTCGATGACGTCGTCGTGCACTATCAGCGCTGTGTGCAGCAGTTCGAAAGCGGCACCGACGGATGCCACAGTCTCGGCCGAGACCGCACTCTCTCCCCTGGCGTCGGGGTATGCCCGGAACGTCAGATCGACCAGTGCGGGCCGGAGCCGCTTTCCGCCGGTGGTCGCGCGCTCGATCTCCGTCCACAGCTCGACGTACAGCGGCGACAGCGCAACCGCGCGCTCCCGTGCGGATTCGAAGAACCGCGCCAGGACTCGCTCACAGTTCGCCAGGGCGTCCGACGACGGTGCGGAACTGGGGCCGAAGAGTGAGGTCGCGTAGGGCGACCGGGAAGAATGGGGCACCCGCCCATTGCATCACAGTATTTCGATGTTCGTAATACCGAACTTCATTCGGCCCTGCCTGACTCCTCGACCGACGCTGCCGCCTGCGCCCTTCGGATGGCCTCGGTGAGTTGCGGCAGGCGATGCCGGAGCATCTCGATTTCCTCGGGATCCCACTGCGCGAACTCACCGGCGAGCTCATTGTCCATGGCGGTGAACATGGCCTTCCCCGTGGCAGCGGCCGAAGCGGTGGCGTTGAGCACGACTTCCCTGCGGTCACCGGAGTCCATGACTCGCACGACGTGGCCGTGTTTGACCAGTCGGTCGATCACAGCAGTGGCCGCCGAGGCAGAGATGACCAGTCGACGTGCGACGTCGCCGGCGCGAAGTGGCGCGCCTTCGCGCTGTCCCCGCATGATTTCGGCCAGGGCGTGGACATCGCTGTGGCCGAGGCGGTGGAGACGACGCACGCCCTCGGCGTACCGCGTGGACTCGGTCGTGAAGTCTTGCAGCATGAGCATGAGCTCACGCTTGGACGCCGGATCGAGCTCGCGCGGGGGGACCATGTTTCGATCATAAATCTGCACGACGCGTAGTGACCGTGCAGCTGTTGGCTGTCCGGGCTGTTGGTTCACCGGGCTGTCGGCTCTCCGGACTGGGGGGAATGGTTCAATGAACCCATGAACGTGAACTGGACTCGACTTGCGCGACTGGCAGTGAACACCTTCAGGCAGGTCAAACGCGAACAGGACCGGCGCAATGCGTCGCGGCGGCCCACGGCCACCTCCACGGTTGCCGACCCCGGTCGTTCGACCGCCTCGTCACGCGGGGGCGACGGACGATCGTCGTCCCACGAAGGGCAGGGCCGTTTGTCGCGCCCCTATCCCGGGGATTTCACGGGACGCGTGGATGCGGTGTACGACCCGCACCCGGACGGCAACGCCGATCCCGGGGAGATCGTGTGGACCTGGGTTCCCTACCAGGAGGACCACTCGCGCGGTAAGGACCGTCCGGTGTTGATCATCGGGCACAACGGGGACTACCTGCTGGCCCTCATGCTCACCTCCAAGGACCACAACAACGCGCGGGAACGGGATCAGGACTACGTCGACATCGGCACCGGCGACTGGGATCGCCAGGGCCGCCCGTCAGAGGTCAGGGTCGATCGCGTCATCCAGGTCCTCGAATCGGACCTCCGCCGCGAGGGTGCGATCCTGGAACGTGATCGATTCAACGCGGTGTTGGAGACACTGAATCGCCGGTGACGCCCCTCCGGGCGCCCGTTCTGCTATGATTTTTCGCTGTGTGTCCGCGCTGATCGCCGGGCACTGCGGGCAGGACGCCACACGAGCATCCCCACTCTCACGTCTCAGTCGGCGACACCGTCCGTTTGCCCTCACTGACCGATCAACGCTCACTCAAAGGAGTCATCTGTGGCAAACATCAAGTCCCAGAAGAAGCGCATTCTCACCAACGAGAAGGCTCGTCTGCGCAACAACGCTTACAAGTCCGAACTGAAGACCTACGTGCGTCGCCTCGACGCCGCCGTCGCTTCCGGTGACAAGGACGCAGCGGCCACCGCCCTGCGCGAGGTCTCCCGCAAGTACGACAAGGCCGTGTCGAAGGGTGTTCTGCACAAGAACAACGCCGCGAACAAGAAGTCCGGCCTGGCTGCCCGCGTCAACAAGATGGCCTGAGTCCTCTCGGACGCTCGAAGGAGCCCCGCACCCGTTCGAGGGTGAGGGGCTCCTTCCTTGTGTGACGGCCCGGTCACCACCGCCGAGACCTCCGAAACGGCCCGATTCGCGGTGCCGGACGGGCCGTTTCGGAGGTCTCGCCGGGAGGTTCCCAAGGGTCAGATCGCGTGGCGTCCGGACAGTGCGATGGTGGTGATGGCCCGTTCCACGGCGTAGGCGGCGTCCTTGGACTCGCCCTTGACCTGGGCGTCGGCCTCCGCGAGCGCTCGTAGTGCAGCGACCAGGTCGGCTTGTTCGAATCGGCGGGTCTCCTGCTGGGCCCGTTCGACCTGCCACGGTGCGGCACCGACCTGCCCGGCCAGTTGGTGGGCGGAGCCGCGTACGCCGTGGACCGCTGCGACGAGCCGCACCTTGGAGGCCAGGGCGGCCACCATCGGCACGGGGTCGGTGCCTGTGTCCAGGGCCTGCCGCCACAGCTTGAGGGCGATTTCGGAGCGCCCGGCCAGCGCGGCGTCGGCCACCTTGAAGGCCGTGGCCTCGACGCGCCCGCCGTAGTAGGTGTCGACGTCGTCGTAAGTCACGTGGTCGGGGCCGTCGGAGAGCAGTTGAGCGCAGGCCGCGGCCAGTTCGGAGGTGGACGTGCCCACGGCCTCGGTCAGCGCTCGGGCGGCGTCGGGGTCGATCGTGCGTCCGTGGACGCGGAATTCGTGGCGGACGAAGTCGACTTTGTCCCGGTCGTTCTTCAGGGGCGCACATTCGACGACGACGGCCGTCGCCTTGAGGGCATCCAGCAGCTTCTTGCCGCGGGTCCCACCGCTGTGGGCGAAGACGACGACGACGTCCGAGTCCGGTTGCTGGACATAGGCCAAGGCGTCTTGGAGGAGGTCGTCGTTCATCTGGGCCAGGTCCTCGACCACGATGACCTTGGCGTCGTCGAACAGCGAGGGGCTGGCAAGTACGGACAGTTGGCCGGCGCCGTAGGTCGCCGCGTCCACGCGCGTGAATTCCACCCCGCCGTTGGCCTCCTTGACCATCGAGCGGATGCGGTCCACGGCACGCGCTGCCAGGTAGTCCTCCTTGCCGGTCAGCAGGATCAAAGGGGATGGTTCCACGTCCCGCCAACTCGGGCCCGTGGGAGCGGCGGCAGGGCGTTTGCGTGGAGGCATGGCTCAAGAATCGCACAGATCACGGACGACACAGGACGTGAGACCACCCCCGCTACGGGAAGGGCTCCGCGGTGACGCCCTCACCGTCCGGGTAGAGCCCGACAGTGCCCAGCTGGTCAGTGCGAGCCACGGGAACCTCGGCGTCAGCAAGGTGCTGGAGGATCTCCGGCGTCGGGTGGCCGTAGTCGTTGTCCTCCCCCACCGAAATGAGCGCCAGGCTGGGCGAGGCGGCGTCGATCAGGTCCGTACCCCCGTTGCGAGCGCCGTGGTGGGAGACCTTGAGGACGTCGACATCGAGCGGTCCGTGCGGTTGGGAACCGTGTCGCGAGATGAGGCGTTGAGCCCCCTCCTCCTCGAGGTCTCCGGCGGCCAACAGGCTAACGCCCGTGTCGGTTTCGGAGGTGATGTCGGTGTCCGCCGCCGTGTCGGTGAGGTCCACCCGCACCGCCAGGGACGCGTTGTTCTCCCCGCGTGAATCGACCGCCGCAACGGGTTGTTCGAGGGGCCCAAGCACCTCGATGCGCAGGCCGGGGGCTTGCACCACCCGGCCCGGCGTCGGTGTTTCTTGGGGCATCCCCCATCCGCTGAGTTCCACCGGCGGACGGCCGGTGCCGCTGGACCACCACACGCGATCAATCTCAACCTCCTGCGCCAGGTTCTGGGCACCGGCCACGTGATCCGCGTGGTCGTGGGTGAGGATCAGGAGGTCAAGTTTTTTCACCCCGGCTCGCCGAAGGCAGGTCCGGACCGAACGGGGATCGGGCCCGGCGTCGATCAAGACGGTGGTGGCCCTCGGCTCGAATCCACCCTTGAGCAACAGGGCGTCCCCCTGCCCCACGTCGCAGATCAACGCCCTCCAGTCCTCCCTGGGCGTCGGTCGGACCAGCACCACTCCGATCAGGCACACGACGCACACGAGCGTGACGATCCAGGAGACGATGCGCCACCGGTGGCGCGACGACGTCACGGCCCGCCACACCGCTTCGTCAACAGGAGCCTCGACCCGTGCGGAATCGACACTCCCTGCACTGATACGGACCGAGGTTCGCCGGTCCAACACGTGAATCACCGCGATCTGAAGCGTGGAGACCGCAGTCATGGCCAGTGGTCCGGCGGGTGGATCCCACCAAGGAATGACGGCACCCGGAAGGCTCGCGAAGAATCGTGCACAGAAGGCAACCGCCTCGACCGGCCAGGTTCCCGCCCACACGAGGGCGTCGCCAAGGGCCTGTGCGACGGCCCCACCGATTCCAAAGGTCACCAACGCGGTGAGCCCCAGAATCGTGATCACGGGCACCAGCGGTGCGACCACGGCATTGGCGGGTACCGACCACGCGGGAACAGCGGAGGTCAACAAGGTCAGGACGGGCGCGCACCAGAGCTGGGCAACCACTGGAATGGCGATCAGGGTGGAAACGACCGTAGGCAGCCACCTGTCCAGCACGCGGATGAGCGGTCGACCGGTGATCACGATCCCGGCCGTGGCGCACACGGACAGTGCGAATCCGAAGTCCTGCCCCAAGCTGGGATCCACCAACAGCAGTCCCGCGACGGCGGTGCTCAACAGCGCCAGGGATGTACGTCCACGGCCGACGAGGATGCCGATCGCCGAGATGGCCCCCATCACACCGGCCCTCAGGACCGAGGCATCCGGTCCGACCAACAGAACGAACACCCCGAGGGCCACCAATCCCGCAAGGACACACACCCGACGTCGTGCGCCGATGGTCAGTGCCATGTGCCCGGCCAGCACCATCACCAACGCGCAGTTCGAACCGGAGACGGCCGTGAGGTGCGTGAGACCGGTGTCCCTCATCGCCTGTTCGAGGGCTGGGTCCAAGCCCGAGCGGTCCCCGTAGGTCATTCCCGGGAACAGCCCTGCTGCATCCGTGCCGCGGGCGACGGCGGCGGCCATGAACCGTGACTTGGTGCGTTCCAGGTGACTTTCGGAGGCGGCCCCGCGGGTGGCCCCCGCGGCAGCTTCCTGAGGATCCACCGACGGCGGTCCGTGTGCCCTGAGCACCAGTTCCGACGTCCCGGAGGGCACCTCGTCAACCACTGCCTCCACCAGATCGCCGGTCCGGACCGTGGACCACCGGGTGTCGGATGCCATGACGGTGGCCTGCGCTCCGTCGTCGAGGGTGACGGGCACGACCACCCCGGTACTGCCCTCTCCGGACTCACGGCCGCGGAAGGGGTCGGACCCGAACCAGCGATTGGGACGGTCACGAATGTGCAGGGACACTCGCACCGCCTGTCCACCCTGCTCCGAAGCGACCCCGTCGCCGCCGAAGACCACCTCTCTGCTGCGTTCGGCGTCCACGCCCTGCCCCCAGGCGGCGACGCCGACCCCGGATGCGACCAATGTGCAGGTCAATGCCGTCACCAGAATCGAGCGGACCCGGTGCCGCGGCACCCGATGCACCAGCGCCGAAGTCAGCCCCAGGATCATGCTCAGGACCAGAACTGCGCCCAGTCCGATGGCCACGACGGCCCACGGGGACACGGAATGTTGAACCGTCACCAGCGCGGTGGCCCAGGCGGTGACCGCCACAGGGACCACCCGGACGTCTCTCGTCGCCCGAACCGCCACGCGGTCGCGTTCACTACGTTCCCAACGCCGAGCGGCGCTCCTTTCCGGCCACTGTGCGAAGCGGTCGAGGCCTCGCCGAAGGAGGTCCCTCATACGGTGACCAGTGGTTCCAGCGCGGTCATCATGGCCGGCCCGATGCCGCCCACGTCGTCGAGTTCCGCCACGCTACGGAAGCCGCCCACTTGGTCGCGGTGGTCCACGATGCGCTGGGCCAGAACTGGACCAACTTTCGGAAGCTCTTCGAGTTCGGCGACCGTGGCGGTGTTGAGATTCACCAGACCGGCCGTGCCTGCCTCCGTGTCTGCCTCCGTGTTCACCGCCGGGGGCTGCCCTGCGGCCACCGCTCCCTCGGAACCGGACGCACCTGCCGTCCCGGACCCAGCGGTGCCGGACACGGGAGCCGGCGGCCGAGTCCGAGCAGCCGCTGCTTCGGCCGCATCGGGGATGGCCACCTGCGCGCCGTCACTCACCGGGGCGGCAAGGTTCACGCCGTCCACGACGGCCGCGTCCGTGAGCCCTCCGGCGGCTTCCACCGCGTCGCTCACCCGCGCCCCTTGGGCAACCTCCACCACTCCGGGCTTCCGGACCTCACCCACCACGTGAACGACGAGGTCCTGACCGTCACCGCCGGGCGAAACACCCGGTAGTGCCACACCAGCTGATTCAGGGACGGCCGCACCCTGGGTCACGAAGGCCTCCGACGGGGCAGTTTTCTCCGGAGTTCCGGTCACCGCACCACCGTCTGCTCCCAGCACGCGGAACAGGACGGTTGCCACCACGGCGGCCACGGCCAGACCCGCCATCAGCAGCGCCGGCCACGGCAGCCGCCAACGCAACGGGGTTCGCCACTGTTCGGGTGGGTCGTTCGGTTCTGGGAACTCCGCACCTGTGTCGTCCACCGCGGGAACGTCGGGGCCTGAGAATGCAGAGTCTTGGGTCCCCGAGGTTTCGGACGCGAACTCTTCGGTCGGTGACTCGGGCCCGGCGTGATCGATGTCCTCCGCCAGCAGACCGCGCAGTCGTTCGACCGGTTCGGTTGGGTCGAGACGTCGACGACCTCGGTGGCTCACGGGGCTCATGCCGCACAGTCGACCACCGGCACGGGCCGCCGGCTTCACGGGGCGGGACGTGAGGACGGATCCTCCCGATGCCCTGGACTCAGTCCTCCTGTGGAGTCTCCGAAGCCTGCCTGCGGACGACCACCGCGCGCACCCCGATGCCCACATGGGCCGCCAGGACGGGAGGAACCTCCGAGACGACCACGGACACCTGCTCACCGCCCCCGCGAGACTCGGCGATCTCCGCCCCGAGGTCGTGCGCGGTTCCCGGATCCGAGAGGTGATGGACCACGATCTCGGGGTCCTCGTCCACCGCGTCCAGCGCCGCCGTCGCCAGTTTCAGGAAGCGAGACTTGGCCTTGACCGCCGTGCGCGGCATCTCCAGCAGGGCCAGACGACCGTCCTTGACGGTCAACAACGGCTTGACCTGGAGGACCGAGCCGATGCGGGCGATGGAGGGCGCAAGTCGGCCGCCCCGCCGGAGCTGTTCGAGCGTGGGAACGTACAGCAACAGTGTGTTGCGCGAGCCCTCACGGGCCGCTTTGACCACCGTCTCCTGGTCGGCGCCCCTACCGGCAGCCTCCCAGGCCGCCATGACGCCGTATCCCTGGTCCATGGCCACCGTTCGCGAATCCACCACGGTCACGGGAATCCCGATCGACTGCCGCCCGATCCGCGCCGAGGACACCGTCCCGGACAGTTCCGAGGACAGGTGGACGGACACGATCCCGTCGAAACCCTGCTCCTCGAGTTCGGCGTACACCCGGCGGAACTGCCCCGGTGACGGGCGCGAGGTCGTGACCTTCCGGACCTCGGCCAAGGCCACCAGGAGGGACCGGGGAAGTTCGGGCTCGTCCAGCGGGAAGATCTGGTCGTCGACCATCACCGGCATGCCGACCACCGCGAGTCCTTCCGCGGGGGAACTGGCCCCCGTCACGCCCTGGGGCGCGGCGGGCCAGTCTCCCGGCAGTGCGGCGGCGTCGTCCGTGACGACCGCGATCTTGCGCATCTCAGACCACGATGTTGACGAGTTTGGGCGCTCGGACGATGACCTTGCGGACAGGGGCGTCGCCGATGAGGCCCTTGATGACCTCGGATTCCAGCGCCTTGGCCTCCAGTTCGGATTCGGTGATGTCCGCCGGCACCTCCAGGCGGTCCTTGACCTTGCCCTTGATCTGCACGATCGCGGTGATCGTGTCGTCGACCAGCAACGCCTCGTCCACCGTGGGCCACCCGGCACGCAGCACGGCGTCGTCGTGGCCCAGCGTGTGCCACATGTCCTCCGCGGTGTACGGGGCGACGAGCGACAGCAGGACCGCCACGGCCTCCACGCCCTCGCGCACGGCGGGATCGGCCGCGCCTGCCCCGGAGTCGATGGCCTTGCGCAGGACGTTGACCAGTTCCATGGTCTTGGCGATGACCACGTTGAACTTGTGGTTATCCAGGGACGACGACGCCTCTGCCACCGCACGGTGCGTGGTCTGACGAACATCCACCGCACCCTGGGCGGGGTCAGCTCCCCGAGGCGAGGTCACGTCCTGGGCCAGTCGCCAGGCACGGGCCAGGAACTTCTGGGCACCGCCCGGGGACACATCGGCCCAGTCGACGTCGTCCTCCGGCGGGGAGGCGAAGACCATGGTCAGGCGCACGGCATCCACGCCGAATTCGTCGAGCTGTTCGCCGAGGTCCACACCGTTGCCCAGGGACTTGGACATGGCCTTGCCCCCGTTGAGCACCTGCCCCTGGTTGAGCAGACGTTTGAACGGTTCGGTGTGCTCGATCAGGCCCATGTCGTGAAGGACCTTGGTGAAGAAGCGCGCGTAGAGCAGGTGCAGGATGGCGTGTTCCACGCCGCCCACGTACTGATCCACCTGGCCCCAGCGCCGCACGGCGTCGGGATCGAAGGCGGCGGTGTCGTCGTTGGGCGAGACGTAGCGCAGGAAGTACCAGGACGAGTCGACGAACGTGTCCATCGTGTCCGTGTCGCGCTTTGCGGGCGCACCACAGCTCGGGCAGGCCACGTGGACCCAGTCCGTGGCGGCCGCCAGCGGCGACTGCCCCTTGGGTGCGAGCTGTTCGCCACGGAGGTCATCGGGCAGGCGAACGGGCAGCTGGTCCTCGGGTACCGGAACCTCGCCGCAGGCATCGCAGTGGATGATCGGAATCGGGGCGCCCCAGAACCGCTGCCTGGACAGCAGCCAGTCCCGGAGGCGGAAGTTCACGGTGGCCTCGCCCGTGCCCGCGGATTCGACGATCTCCACGGCCTTGGCGATGGCCTCGGACTTGGTCAGCCCGTCCAGCGGCCCGGAGTTGATGAGCGCACCCTCACCGGAGGTGGCCACACCGGTCTCCGCGGGGTCCTCCTCCCCCGTGTCGACGACCACCCGCACGGGCAGGTCGAAGGTCTTGGCGAAGTCGAGGTCACGCTGGTCGTGGGCCGGGACGGCCATGATCGCGCCGGTGCCGTAGTCGGAGAGGACGTAATCGGCGGCCCACACGGGCAGCTTCTCCCCGTTGAGCGGGTTGATCGCGTAGCGCCCCAGGAAGACACCGGTCTTCTCGCGCTCGGTGGACTGCCGTTCGATGTCGGAGAGGGCCTTGACCTGTTCCCGGTAGGCGGCCAGCTCCTCCGCGTGTTCGGGGGCGACGAGCTCTTCGGCCAGGTCCGCGTCGGCGGCGACCACGAAGAACGAGGCCCCGTAGAGAGTGTCCGGGCGCGTGGTGAATACCGTGACGGTGCGCTCGGCCCCCTCACCGTCGGTACCGGTGCCCTGGAGGGCTTCGACCACGAAGTTCACGTGGGCGCCCTGCGAACGCCCGATCCAGTTGCGCTGCATGGCCAGCACGCGGTCGGGCCAGTTGCCCTCGAGTTCGGCCATGTCGTCCAGCAAACGGTCCGCGTAGTCCGTGATCCGGAAGTACCACTGGTTCAGGGCCTTCTTGGTCACGGGCGTGTGGCAGCGTTCGCAGGCGCCGTCCACGACCTGCTCGTTGGCCAGCACGGTCTGGTCCTTGGGGCACCAGTTGACCGGTGAGTTCTTGCGGTAGGCCAGCCCGCGCTCGTAAAACTGCTGGAACAGCCACTGGGTCCACCGGTAGTACTCGGGATCCGAGGTGTGCAGTTCGCGGTCCCAGTCCACGGCGATGCCGTACCGCTTGAAGGAGGCCTTCTGGGTCTCGATGTTCTTGTACGTCCACTCCGCAGGGTGGGCGTTGCGCTTGATGGCCGCGTTCTCGGCCGGGAGGCCGAAGGAGTCCCAACCGATCGGGTGCATGACGTCAAAACCACGCTGCATCCAGTACCGCGTGACGACGTCGCCCATCGCGAAGGCCTCCGCGTGGCCCATGTGCAGGTCTCCCGACGGGTACGGGAACATGTCGAGCACGTAGCGGCGTGGCTTGGAGCCGTCGTCGAGCGGGCGGAACACGCCCTGTTCCTCCCACCATCCGCCCCAACGAGCTTCGAGCTCCTGGGCGTTCCACACCTGCGCCGGTTCGTCGGAGATGTCGGTTCCCGCGGAGAATTCGGTGGAGGTGGATTCCTGCTGAGTGCTCACGTGCCTCGCCTTCAAGCTGTGTCCGTCGCTGCCTGGGCGACCTGCCGGGCCGTCCAACCGCGCCAGTCTAGCGGGGCAGCGCCGATTCCGCCCGGAGCCGGAACGCGCCCTCCGGGAAGCCGGGACCTAGACTGATCGGGGCAGCCCCGGGACGGTCATCGACCCCCGATCCGGGATGCAGGCTCACGATCGAAGGCACCCACCAGGAGAGGAATCCATGCTGGAGAACCCGACAGCTGAACGACGCAGCATGCGGATGGACGGCTACAAGGTCCGGTACTGGTTCTACGACGTCGACGCACGCCCCAAGCCCCTTCTGGTCATGGTTCACGGTTTTCGCGGCGACCACCACGGCCTACAACTCATCGCCGATGCCCTGCGCGACCGGTACCACGTCGTCATCCCCGATCTGCCGGGCTTCGGACGGTCCGAGCCCTTCCCGCCGGAGGCTGAGGGCACTGCGGAGACGGGCGGCGCCGACGGTGCCGGCCGGCACAACGTGGCCAACTACGTCCGGTTTCTGCGTTCCTTCATCCAGCGCTTGACCGACGGGGCGGTGAACCCCGAGTCGGATCACGGGGTCGCGTTGCTGGGGCACAGTTTCGGATCCGTCGTGGCCGCTCACCTGGCCGCGGAGTCCCCCGCCATGGTGCAGCGGCTGATCCTGGTGAACCCGATCAGCGAACCGGCACTGACCAGTGACCGCGTGTGGGCCTCCCAGGTCGCCGACACGTACTACAGCCTCGGGTCCAAGCTGCCTTTCGGGTTGGGCGACAAACTCCTGCGCAGCAACACCGCGACGGACATCATGAGCCGGGAACTGACCACCACGCAGGATCCGGAACTGCGCGAATACATCGTCAACCAGCACCGCGCCTACTTCGGCAGTTACGCCGAGAAGCGCGTGATCCGCGAAGCCTACGTCTCCTCGATCTCCCGGACCGTGGCCGAAGTGGCGCCGCTTCTCACCATGCCGGTACTCCTGATCACGGGTGGGCGGGACCCCATGGGGTCACCGGAGTCCCAGCGCCGGATGGCGGCCTGGATCAGACGGCGACGGGAGGAACAGTTACCCGACGTCGGGCACCTCATCCACTACGAGAAGGCCCCGGAAGTCGCGGCATGGGTGGATGAGTTTCTGACCAGCCCGGACCCGGAGCCGGTGGAGATCCACGACGAGCTCCCACCGCTGGACACGGCCAAGCCCAACACGTCCCAGCTGACCCAGCTGCTGCCGGTGGTCAAGCGCCGCCGCGAGGACTGAGTAGTGCCGGCCGCCGACTTCACCCGGTTCGTGATCGACGCCCGCTACGTCAGAGTGGGTCGCCACGACGGCATCTCCCGCTACACGGCGGGCCTGTGTCACGGGCTGGCCAACATTCTGGAATCCCGCCCGGATCTCGACGTCGAGCTGATGGTCTCCGACCCCCGTCAGCTCGACAAGCTGCCGGACCTCCGCTGGTTCATGGGTCCCGATCCGGTGTCCGCGGGTGAAGTCCTCACGGGCCGGCTGTTGAACCGACACCGCCCGGACGTGGTCTTCTCCCCCATGCAGACCATGGGGGCGTTGCGCCGTCGTTTCGGTCTGATCCTGACCCTGCACGACCTGATCTACTACGAACATCCCGACCCTCCGCAGAACCTCCCCGCCCCCGTGCGCGCCGGGTGGCGGCTGTTCCACAAGTCCCCGTGGCCGCAGCGCGTGGCGCTGAACCGGGCCGACGCCGTCGTCACCGTGTCCCAGACCTCCGCCGCACTGATCCGGGACTGGGAACTGACCCGGCGTCCGCTGTTCGTGGTGCCCAATGCAGCGGCGCGCAGCAGCATCCGCGACGCCGGTGAGGCCACGGAATCCTGGGACCACCGTTCCAAGACCCCCCGCAAGCTGGTCTACATGGGGTCGTTCATGCCCTACAAGGACGTCGAGACCCTGGTTCGGGCAGCCGCGGCACTCCCCGACCACGAGCTGCACCTGGTCTCACCGGTGTCCGAGCGACGGCGCAGCGAACTCACGGCCCTCGCCCCCGACGCGCGGTCGGTCTTCCACGACGGGCTGGACGACGGCGCCTACCGACGGTTGCTCGAGGACGCGACCGCCCTGGTCCACGCCTCCCGGGCCGAGGGGTACGGGCTTCCGCTCATGGAGGCCCTGTGCGCGGGAACTCCCGTGGTGTGCACGGACATCCCCATCTTCCACGAGGTGTGTGCGGAAGCCGCGGCCTACGTGCCCGCGGGGGATCATCAGGGATTTGCCGCAGCGATCCGGGGGCTGGACGACGGCGACGTGGCCCGGGAGCGGATCACCGACGGGTTGCGGATCGCACGCCGCACGTCCTGGGAAGAGTCGGCCAGGGAACTGCTCGGCGTGGTGGACCGGGTCAGGTACGACCGCCTCGCGCGTGACTAGAGCCGCTCCTCACAGGAGATCGGCGATGTCGCACCGGACGTGCACCGGGCCGAAACGGCGCAATGCGGAGGTTTCGCTGCGCACGGCACGCAGCCTGGCCGTGACCTCTCGGGCTATGCCGTAGCCGAAGAACAGCAAGGCGCGGTGCTGCTCGTCCTGGCGCCCGGCGCCGGAGGATCCTTCGGCACCCGTTGCGCCCGCGGATTCCCCGAGCAAGGACGTGGGCGCCTCCCCCGTGATGGCCTCGACCGCTCCCGGATCGACGGGGGCCGGCCCGATCACCCGCACCTGATCGGGCAGAGCAGCCAACGCCAAGAACTCCTGGACCGCCGCGACCGTGCCCGTCAACGCCGCGGAGCGGACCGCCGGAGGCAGGAGCAGGGTCCGGCGTTCGGCCAGCTCCCGGATGGCATGCCCCGCGGGATCCCAGCGCACCAGCGTGTTCACGGCGTGTTCGTGCTCGGAGGTCACCACGACGGACCCTCCGTCCGCACCGCGACGCACCAGGGCCGCAGCGTCGAACCACCGTCGCAACGTCTCCTCCTCGGAACGCAGACCCGGGCGGGAGAGCATGCGGTCCCCGTCCAACAGCAGTGCCGCGCGGTAGCGTCCCTCCACCCACGGTTCTGCGCCGGGAGTCGCAACCACCAGGGCGGGTTCGTCGTCGATGACCCGGCGGATCCTCTCCCCGGAGGAGTTGATGACCGGCACCTGCGGGAAGGCCCGCCCGAGTTCTTCCGCCGTGCGTTGCGAACCCACGCTGGACATCCGCCACCGTCGGTGCTCGCACACCGAACAGCTCCAGGCCAGGGCCTCACGAGAACACCAGCCGCAGGTCGGTCGGCCACCGCTGCGTGGCAGGGTGAGGGGGCCGTCGCACGCCGTGCACCTGGCGGGGGTACGGCAGCGTTCGCAGGCGATCGTGGGGGCGTATCCGGCGCGGGCCACCTGGACCAGGACCGGCCCGTCCTCCAAGGCCTCCCGAGCCACCCGGAAGGCCGTCTCCGGGAGCCGCGCACGGCCCGCCAGGGAGTCGCGTTCACGGTGCCAGGAATCCGCGGTGGCCACGATCCTGGGCATGTTGGCGCGCAGGGTCTCACGATCCGCGCGGACCGGCAGCGCCCAGCCGGTGTCCACCAGTCGTTGGGCCTCCGGGGTCACGGAATGCCCCACGAGCAGCAGCGACAGGTTCTCCTGCTCGGCCCGCACCAGTGCGACGTCACGGGCGTGATGGTACGGGGCGCGCCGCTCCGTGAGACTCGAATCCCCGTCGTCCATCACGACGACGAGCCCCGCGTCCTTGACCGGCGCCCACACAGCGGGGCGAGTCCCCAACGCCACACGCCGATGCCCCTGCAGCACCTGCACGAACGCCCGGTACCGCGGGGTGGGCTTGTCGTCGCTGTGCAGGCGGGCAACGTCCTCGGACGGCACCAGGGCCTCGACGGCTGCCTGCACACGGTCCAGGGTCTTGGCATCCGGAACGACGACGACGGCCCCCCGCCCGGCTGACCGCGTGGCGGCGACTGCCTGGGCCACCAGGTCCACCGCCGTGTGCTCGGGATGCGACGGCAACGCCTGGAACACAGCCCTGACGGGCTCCCCGGGGGAATCCGTGTCTGGCTGCTGGCCGAGGCGTTCCAGAACTGTGTCACCGCCGTCGTACAGGGTCCAGGCCGATTCGGCGAGGGACGGGGCTTCCACCACAGGGACCAAGTCTTGGTCCGGCTTCTCTGCCGTCGCGTCCGAGTCCTCCGTCTCGGCCGTGTCCGCGGCCGCTTTGACGACCTGCTTCTCGACGGAGGCCACGCGCGGAGGAACCGCGGCGCGCAGGACGTCGGAGACCAACCCGGCACATCGTGCGGCCACGGCGCGGGCAATCTCGAGCGTGGCCGGGGTCAGCACGGGCAGTTCGGACTGCACCCGGATCAGCGGTTGCAGGCGCTCCCGCGGGACCTCTGATTGGTCGGTCCGTTCGATCAGCCACCCCTGCAGTTGCCGGCCTCCGAAGCGGACCCGCACCCGGGTGCCGGGCTGGGCCGCCTCCGCGAGATCCTTGGGAACCCCGTAGTCGAACGGGCGGTCCAGGTGCGGAACCGGTGAATCGACGATCACGCGGGCCACGGGATCGGTCTCCGCCAGGTAAGCCGGTGTGTGGCTGTGCCCCGCGGCCCGTCGGGCCTCGGGGCGCCGTCGTACGCGGGGCAGATCCGGCAATTCCAGCTGTTGGGGATCCTGGTCCCCCGGGGAACCGGGATTGTGCTCCATGACCGCGGTGGTCAGGCCCCCACGGCCGAGCGCAGGGCGTCGGCGCGGTCGGTCCGCTCCCAGGTGAAGTCCGGGTCATTGCGCCCGAAGTGACCGCCGGCGGCCGTCTTGGCGTAGATGGGGCGCTTGAGGTCGAGGTCCTCGATGATGGCCAACGGGCGGAGGTCGAAGACCTCGGACACGGCCTTCTCGATCGCCGTCGGGTCCACCGTCTCGGTGCCGAAGGTGTCGACGTAGACGCCCACCGGACGGGCCTTGCCGATCGCATAGGCGACCTGCGCCTCGGCCCGTCGCGCCAGTCTGGCGGCCACGATGTTCTTGGCCACCCAGCGCATGGCGTAGGCCGCGGACCGGTCCACCTTGGAGGGGTCCTTGCCAGAGAACGCGCCGCCACCGTGCCTGGCCATGCCTCCGTAGGTGTCCACGATGATCTTCCGGCCGGTCAGCCCCGCGTCCCCGACCGGGCCGCCGGTGATGAACTCCCCCGCCGGGTTGATGATGATCTTGACCTCGGAGGTGTCCAGGCCGCTTTCCTCGAGCACCGGCTGGATCACGGATTCACGCACGTCACGGCGCAGCTGCTCGAGCTTGTAGCGGTGGGAGTGCTGGGCGGAGACCACCACGGTGTCCACGGCCACGGGGGTGAACCCGTCGTAACGCAGTGTCACCTGGGTCTTCCCGTCCGGGCGCAGCTCGGGAAGGATCGCGGTCTTGCGGACCCGGGTGAGTTGTTCGGAGAGCCGGTGCGCCCAGTGAATGGGAGCCGGCATCAGGGCGTCGGTTTCGTCGGAGGCGTAGCCGAACATGATGCCCTGGTCCCCGGCACCCTGCCGATCGTGAAGGTCTTCGGCGGTCCCCTCGCGGACCTCGAGGGAGTTGAAGACGCCGTCGTAGATCTCCCGGGACTGCTCCCCAACGGAGATGGAGACGCCGCAGAATTCGCCGTCGAAGCCTTGGACGGCGGAGTTGTACCCGATGTCCAGGATGGTTCGGCGCACGATGGACGGGATTTCCACGTAGCCCTGCGACTTGACCTCACCGGCCACGTGGACCAGGCCGGTCGTCGCCATGGTCTCGACCGCCACGGAGGAGTCCGGGTCGCTGGTCAGCAGCGCGTCGAGGATCGAATCGGAGATCCGGTCACAGATCTTGTCCGGGTGCCCTTCGGTCACGGACTCGGAGGTGAACAGGCTCGTCCGCCCGCGGGCCGAGGAGGCCGTCCGGGCTGCAGACGGAGCGGATGCGGTGCGTCGAGAGTCTGGGGTCGAAGTCACGCCCAACAGCGTACCGTCCACGGGCCGGACGCAGGCACACGGGCTCAGTCGGTCCGGGCCACCCGTTCCGCGATCAGGGTCGTGAGTTCACGGGCGACGTCGTCCTTGGTTCCTTCGACCCTGCGCTCGGCCGCACCGTCGGCGGAGAGGAAAGTGACCTTGGTCGAGTCCTGCCCGAACACCAGGTCGCTTCCCACCTGGTTCACGCACAGCAGGTCGCAGCCCTTGCGGGCGAGCTTGGCCCGCCCGAATTCGACGGGGTCCGTGGCGGCGTCGCCGGTTTCGGCGGCAAATCCCACGATGATGCGCCGCGCCCCGGATTCCTGCCGTCGTTGCACGAGGCCACGCAGGATGTCGGGATTGCGCACGAGTTCGATCACGGGAGCGTCGTCGGAATCCTCGGACTTCTTGATCTTGGCCTCCGCGAAGGTTGCGGGGCGGAAATCGGCCACGGCGGCCGTCATCACGACGACGTCGGCCGACTCACCGAGCCGGTTCATGACGTCCTGGAGTTCGAGTGCCGTTCCCACGCGGTGGACCTGGAGGCCTGGGTGTTCCGCGGTCGCTGACGCGGTGTCCGGGTGGTCCTCCGGGAGCGGAACGTCCACGTGGGCCGCGACCAGGTCGACCGACGCGCCGGCGGCACGCAAGGCGTTGGCGATCGCGATCCCCTGCTTGCCCGAGGAGCGATTCCCGAGGTACCTGACCGGGTCCAGTGGTTCCTGGGTTCCTCCGGTCGACACCACGGCCCGCAGTCCGTGGAGCGGGCCGGTCGACGGCGTCGAGGGCTCCGCGCCCTCCGCCGGGGCCGAGGCGACCAGACCCAGTGCGGCGTCCCGGATCACTTCCGGTTCCGGCAGCCGCCCCGGGCCGGAATCCTTGCCCGTCAATCGTCCGTCCGCGGGCTCCAGCACGTGGTGGCCGTGGTCCCGTAGCCTGCGCACATTGGCCTGCACCGCAGGGTTGAGCCACATCTCCGTGTGCATCGCCGGGGCGAACAGAACGGGCGCCCGGGTGGCCAACAACGTGGTGGTCAGCAGGTCGTCCGCGTGCCCGTTGGCGGTGCGGGCCAACAGGTCAGCCGTCGCCGGGGCCACCACGACCAGATCTGCCGCCTGCCCCTGGCTCACGTGGTTGACCGAAGGAACGCGGTCGAAGACCTCCGTGCTGACTGCCTCTCCGGAGAGGGCTTCCCAGGTGGCGGCGCCCACGAACTCGAGCGCGGCTTGCGTCGGCACGGGGACCACGTGGTGGCCGGACTCCGAGAAAAGACGAAGGAGCATTGCCGCCTTGTATGCGGCAATGCCCCCTCCCACTCCCAGAACGATGCGCATTGCTGTGGTGCTCGCTCGGATCCGATGATCGGTCGGGACCTCAGAGGTCCTCGGTCGCGACGTCGGCCTGTTCGTCCGCCGCAGCGGCCTCGGGAGCGAGCTCCTCGACGGTGGCCTCTTCGGAGGTTGCCTCGGCCTGTGTCTCGTCGGCGTCCTCGGCCACCAGCGTGGTGTCGGAGAAGACCATCGAGGAGTCGAGCTCGGTCTCGCCTGCGAAGAAGTCCTCACCGTAGAAGTCGGTGGCGCTCAGGTCCGGCTCGGCGACCAGCTGACCGTTCTCGGAGAAACCGGCCGAGTCCACCGCGGTGGAGTCGATCAGGCCCTCGTCGATCTCACGCAGTGCCACGGAGAGAGTCTTCTCGTTGAGTTCGACGTCGACCAGCGGACCGACGTACTCGAAGAGCCCTTCGTGGAGCTGGGAGTAGTACGCGTTGATCTGCCGCGCACGACGAGCGGCGAAGATCACCAGGCCGTACTTGGAGTCGGACTTGGCCAGGAGGCGGTCGACCGGCGGCTCGATGATGCCCTGGTTCTGAATGGACAATGGAATGCTCCCAACGATGTGGATGTCTGTGTGCGGCCTTTACGCGGCGGGGCGAGGGTCCAGGCCCATGAGCTCTACCAACCTCGCCGCCGCGGTCTCAACCCGGTCATTGACCACGGTCTGATCGAATTCGGATTCGGCAGCGAGTTCTATCTTAGCGGTTTCCAGGCGAACGCGTTGTTCCTCGGGGCTCTCCGTCCCTCGACCGGTCAGTCGCGCCACGAGTTCTTCCCACGTGGGCGGGGCCAGGAACACGAACTGTGCCTCCGGCATGGAGTCCCTCACTTGCCGGGCACCCTGGAGGTCGATCTCGAGCAGAACCTTGCGTCCGGCGGCCACGGCTTCCAGCACCTTCTGGCGGGGCGTCCCGTAGCGGTAGGAGTTGTGCACGACGGCCCACTCGAGCATCTCCCCCTCCTCGATCATGCGATCAAAGGCGTCGTCGTCGACGAAGAAGTAGTGCACGCTCTCCTGCTCGCCCGGACGCGGACGGCGCGTGGTCGCCGAAACCGACAACCAGACGTCCGGGTAGTGGTCACGCACGAAGGTCGACACGGTGCCCTTGCCCACTGCGGTGGGTCCTGCAAGAACGGTGACGGACGGAGCCTCTGCGGAGGAGGAGACTGCGGACGTGGTGGCCTCTGCGGGCACGGTGGCACCTTTCGACGAGCGGGTTTCCGCTCAGAGTACCCGTGAAGGCGACATCGGGTGTCGCCCGCATCCGCGCGGGCGACACCCGATGTCCAAAACTCACCCGCCTGGTGAGGTGGCGGCTCCGTTCAGGAGTCCAGGTACTCGATGAGCGCCTTGCGCTGGTGTATACCCAGACCGCGGACTCGTCGGGTCTTTGCGATCCCGATCTCGTCCATGATGGCGGCCGAACGAACCTTCCCGATGCCGGGTGCGGCTTCCAGGAGGTCCGTGACCTTGAGGCGGCTCAGTGCCTCGTCGCTGCCGGCGCGTTCGAGGATCTGCGCCACGGTGATCTTCCGGTCCTTCAGTGCAGCCTTGACCTCGGCACGCACTGCGCGCGCCGCGGTGGCCTTCTCGCGCGCCGCTGCGCGCTCTTCATCGGTCAACAGACGCAGTGCCATGTTGTTCTTCTCCCTCTCTTCCGACGCGGATCGGTGGCCCACGGTTCGACCAGAACCGAAATGTGATCCGCTGTCACCAGCAATTTTATGCGAATTCGCATGAATTAGGGCTGTCCGAGACCTGCGATTTCGCGCAGAGAACACTGCCTGGCCTGCGAAGAAAGGGCGACCGGACCCTGGCTCTCAGCTCGAGACGGCACCCAACACGGGACGAAGGTCGTCCGTGGCCGCTTGCGCAGCCTCGCGCAGAGCGCCGACCTCGGGCCCCGCCTGGAGGATCCCCCGGGAGGAGTTGACCACAACATTGCCCCTGACCTGGGAGAAAACCACCCCGAGGTCCCGGGCGGTGGCCCCCTGGGCGCCGTACCCCGGCGCCAGGAGGGGACCCGTGAATTTCCCCAGGTCCACCCCGACGGCCGCGGGTGAAGCGCCCACGGTGGCGCCGACGACGAGGCCGTGCGGATTCGTAACGATTTGGTCTCGGTCCGGGCGTGTCGACAAAGCCGCATGCGCATTGCGAGCCTCGACGGATTCGACCACCCGGGAGGCCACCGACCGGTCGCCGCCGACGTGCTGCACCTCGGCACCTTCCGGGTTGGAGGTCAGGGCCAGCACGAAGGTTCCGCGGCCCGTGGCCTCGGCGAGCTCGAATGCCGGTGCCAACGAACCCGTCCCGAGGTACGGGCTCAGCGTGACGGCGTCGGCGGCCAGTGGGGACTCGTCCGCTAACCAGGTGTGGGCGTAGGCCTCCATGGTCGAACCGATGTCACCGCGCTTGGCATCGGCGATCGTGAGCAGCCCAGCCTCCCGTGCGGCCTCGAGGGTCTGTTCCAGCACCGCGATCCCACCGGACCCGTACGCTTCGTACCAGGCGACCTGGGGCTTGATGGCAGCTACGCGGCCGGCGAACGCCTCGACGACCGTCATCGACAGCCTGAGCAGCCCCGCCGGCGTCCGGGGAAGGGACCATGCGTTCATGATCGCCGGATGGGCGTCGATGCCCACGCACAGGGGTCCCTGGTCCGCGATGGCCCGGGACAGGCGCTGCCCGAAACTCGCCCTGGACGGCGTCGTGGCTGCGGCTGCCTGTCCTTCCGCCCGGCTCGGCTCAGGCATCCGCGTTCACCTGGTCCTGGAGGCGCTGGGCGTGCTCCTGCAGGGAGGTCACGTCCCAGGAGAACGACCGCATGGCCGTGACGGCCTGCAGGGCGGCGCCGATTTCGGCCACCGTGGTCACGATCGGCACGCCCACGCTGGTCGCTGCCGCCCGGATCTCGTACCCGTCTCCGCGGGCGTCGCCGCCGCTGGAGGGGGTGTTGAACACCAGGGCGATCTCACCGGCCTCGATCAGGTCGATGATCGTCTGCTCCCCCGTACCCGCGTCGGAGATCTTGGAGACGACGGTCGAATCGATCCCGTTGCGCCGCAGAACCTCGGCGGTTCCGCCCGTGGACACGATTTCGAACCCGAGTTCTTTGAACATGCGGACGTACACCACGGAGGAGCGCTTGTCCTTGTTGGCCACGGACACGAAGATCCGCCCCTGGGTGGGCAGCGCTCCCCCGGCGCCGGACTGCGCCTTGGCGAAAGCGGTGTCGAAGTACTTGTCGATGCCCATGACCTCGCCGGTGGACCGCATCTCCGGGCCCAGCAGGGAATCGACCACGGCACCTTCGCGGGTCCGGAACCGCGCGAAGGGCAGGACGGCTTCCTTGACCGCGACGGACGCGGACTCGGGCAGCCGGGCGCCGTCGCCGTCGGGCAGCAGGTAGCCCTCCGAACGCAACTCACGCAGGGTCTTGCCGGTGCCGATCAGAGCCGCCGCCTTGGCCAACTGCACGCCCGTGGCCTTGGAGACGAACGGGACGGTGCGGGAGGCACGCGGGTTGGCCTCGATCACGTAGAGGACATCCGAGGCCAGCGCGAACTGGATGTTGATCAGTCCGCGGACGCCCACACCGGCGGCGATGGCGCCCGTGGCCTCGCGGACCCGGTCCAGGACGTCGGGGCCCAGGGTGATCGGGGGCAGCGTGCACGCGGAGTCACCGGAGTGGATCCCCGCTTCCTCGATGTGCTCCATGATGCCGCCGACGTAGAGCTCGCGTCCGTCGTAAAGCGCGTCCACGTCGATCTCGATGGCGTCCTCGAGGAACTTGTCGATCAGCGCCGGACGGGCCGGTGAGACCTCCGTGGCGTTCTCCAGGTAGGACCGCAGCTGGTCCTCCGTGTAGACGATCTCCATGCCACGGCCACCCAGCACGTAGGACGGGCGGACCAGGACCGGGTAGCCGATGTCCTCGGCGATGGCCTGCGCGGCCTCGAAGGTGTAGGCCGTGCCGTTGCGCGGCTGACGCAGACCGGCCTCCTGCAGCACCCGGGCGAACTCGCCACGGTCCTCGGCCAGGTCGATGGCCTCAGGCGTGGTGCCCAGGATCGGCACGCCGGCCGCCTTGAGCTGCGCGGCCAGTTTCAGCGGCGTCTGCCCGCCCAGCTGGACGTACACGCCCAGCAGCCCGCCCGTGGCACGCTCGACCTCCACGACCTCCATGACGTCCTCGAAGGTCAGCGGCTCGAAGTACAACCGGGTGGAGATGTCGTAGTCGGTGGACACGGTCTCCGGGTTGCAGTTGACCATCACCGTTTCGTGGCCCGCCTCGCGCAGCACCATGGACGCGTGCACACACGAGTAGTCGAACTCGATGCCCTGACCGATGCGGTTCGGTCCCGACCCCAGGATCATGACCGAAGGCTTGGCGTGCTGCGCGACCTCGTTCTCCTCGTCGTAGGAGGAGTAGTGGTACGGGGTGAAGGCCTCAAACTCGGCCGCGCAGGTGTCCACGGTCTTGAACACGGGACGCACGCCCAGGGCGTGGCGCACGCCGCGGACGACCTCCTCGGACGCGTGGGTGAGTTCGCCGATCTGCTGGTCGGAGAAGCCGTGGCGCTTGGCCAGGCGCAGCGTGGCCTCCGAGAGGTTGGGGTTCTCGCGGATGGCCTCCGCCACCTGGTTGAGCAGCTGGATCTGGTCCAGGAACCAGGGATCGATCTTGGTGACCTCGTGGACCCGCTCGACCGTCGCGCCGTTGAGCAGGGCCTGCTGGACGTCGTAGATCCGCTGCGTGGTCGCCACGGCCGTGGATTCCACCAGCCGTTCGATGCCGTTGGGGCCCAGGGCCACCTCGGGCTTGCGGAACGTGAACGACGAGTCCTTCTGCTCGAGGGACCGCATCGCCTTCTGCAGCGCCTCCGTGAAGTTCCGCCCGATCGCCATGGCTTCGCCCACGGACTTCATGGTCGTGGTCAGGGTGGGATCGGCAGCGGGGAACTTCTCGAAGGCGAACCGGGGAACCTTGACGACGACGTAGTCGAGTGTCGGCTCGAAGGATGCCGGGGTCTTCTGCGTGATGTCGTTGGGGATCTCGTCGAGCGTGTACCCCAGGGACAGCTTGGTCGCGATCTTGGCGATGGGGAAGCCCGTGGCCTTGGAGGCCAGGGCGGAGGACCGGGACACACGCGGGTTCATCTCGATCACGACGACGCGCCCGGTTTCCGGGTCCACCGCGAACTGGATGTTGCAGCCGCCGGTGTCCACGCCGACCTCGCGGATCACGGCAATGGCGACGTCGCGCAGCTTCTGGTACTCGCGGTCGGTCAGAGTAAGGGCCGGCGCGACCGTGATGGAGTCCCCCGTGTGCACACCGACCGGGTCGAAGTTCTCGATCGAGCACACGACCACCACGTTGTCGTGTGCATCGCGCATCATCTCGAGCTCGTACTCCTTCCACCCCAGGATCGACTCCTCGAGGAGCACCTCCGTGGTCGGCGAGTACTGGAGCCCGGCACCGGCGATCCGGTGCAGGTCCTGTTCGTTGTAGGCCATGCCCGAACCGAGCCCACCCATGGTGAAGGAGGGCCGGACCACCATGGGGTAACCCAGTTTCTCGGCGGCCGCCAGGGCCTCGTCCATCGAGTGGACGATCTCCGAACGCGCGGACTCGGCACCGCAGCGTTCGACGACGCCCTTGAAAGCCTCCCGGTCCTCACCGAGGTTGATGGCTTCGATGTTGGCGCCGATCAGCTCGACGTCGTATTTCTCCAGCACCCCGTTGGCGTCCAGGGCGATCGCGGTGTTGAGCGCGGTCTGCCCACCCAAGGTCGGCAGCACGGCGTCCGGGCGCTCCTTGGCGATGATCTTCTCGACCACTTCGGGCGTGATGGGTTCGACGTAGGTGGCGTCGGCGAACTCGGGGTCCGTCATGATGGTCGCCGGGTTGGAGTTGACCAGGATGACCCGCAGGCCCTCCTCCTTGAGCACCCGCAGGGCCTGGGTTCCGGAATAGTCGAATTCCGCGGCCTGTCCGATCACGATCGGACCCGAGCCGATCACGAGCACGCTGTTCAAATCGGTCCTGCGCGGCATCAGTTCGTGGCCTCCGTCTGGTTCTGGGTGTCCTGCTCGGTCCGGGTCTGCTCCGCGGGGCCGGCCTGTTCCGGGTTGCGCATGAGTTCGACGAATCGGTCGAAGAGGTACGCGGCGTCGTGCGGACCGGCCGCGGCCTCCGGGTGGTACTGCACGGAGAATGCCGGCAGGTCCAGGCAGGCCAGCCCCTCCACGACCTGGTCGTTGAGGCCGATGTGCGAGACCTCGACCCGACCGAACTCCTCGGTGGGAGCCGTGACGGGCCCGTCGAGCGGTGCGTCGACGGCGAAGCCGTGGTTCTGCGCGGTGATTTCGACCCGACCGGTGCGCCGGTCCATGACGGGCTGGTTGATGCCGCGGTGTCCGAACGGCAACTTGTAGGTGCCGAAGCCCAGCGCCCGTCCGAGCATCTGGTTGCCGAAGCAGATGCCGAAGAACGGCGTGCGGGCGCGCAGGACCTCCCTCAGCACCTGGATCTGGTGTTCGGCGGTCTGCGGGTCACCGGGGCCGTTGGACATGAAGACCCCGTCCGGGGCGATCTCCCGGATCTGTTCCCACGTGGTGGTCGCGGGCACCACGTGCACCCGCAGCCCACGTTCGGCCATGCGTTGCGGGGTCATCGCCTTGATTCCCAGATCGACGGCGACGACGTCGCACAGCGGCTCGCCGCTCCACCCGTGCTCCGCGGGTTCGACGACGTAGGGCTCCTCAGCGCTGACCAGTTCGGCCAGCTGGCGACCCGCCATCGACGGCTGCTCGGAGACGATCGCGACCAGTTCGGCGTCGGTCTTGCCCTCGAGTGCTTCCCCGGAGAAGATCCCGGAGCGCATGGCGCCCTTGTCCCGGAGGTGCCGCGTGGCCGCGCGGGTGTCGATGTCGCAGATGGAGACGATGCCCTGCTCTGCCAACAGCTGGTCCAGGGGCTTCTCGTTGCGCCAGTTGGAGGCGATCCGGGAGGAGTCACGCACCACGTAGCCCTCGACCCAGATGCGCCGCGACTCGTCGTCGGTCGTGTTGGTACCGGTGTTGCCGATGTGTGGTGCCGTCTGGATGACGATCTGGCCCGCGTAGGACGGGTCCGTGATGGTTTCCTGGTACCCGGTCATGCCCGTGCTGAACACGGCCTCACCCAGTGCCTGACCCGTGGCCCCCCAGGATCGACCGCGGAAGATCCGGCCGTCCTCGAGCACGAGCGCGGCGGAAGCGGTTAGCGGCGAATTCACGGTGTCTCCTTCGTGTGGCCGGTGGGTTCGAGGTGGGTGGCACCCGGGTTCGTGGTCCCGGTGTTCGTGGTCTCGGGGTTCGTGGTCCCGGGGTTCGTGGAGTCAGAGCCGGTGGCGGTTTGCCCGTCCGCACTGCCGTCGCGCTGCGCCAGCAGGTGGTCGAAAGCGGCAATCAACGCGGCCTTGCCGTCGCGGGACTTCGTCCGCATTCCGGTGTCGACCTCCTGGTCGCGCAGGCGCCAGCCGAGCAGGACGATGCCGTCGCGTTCGACGAACTTGCCGACCATTCCGGAGGTCGTCCCGTGGCCCTGGACGGACTCGGCGGGGACCCACAGCGGCTCGGCGCCGTCCCGGTCGTAGAGCACACCGTCGTGGTAGACGAATGTGCGGGCGGAGGTCCGCAGCCCGAGGCCGTGGCCCATCACGCGATCGAAGTGGTTACCGCGAAGGCAGGTGGCCACGTACATGCCTTCGACCGCTGCAAGCGGCTCACGCTCGGACAGGTCCGCCGGTAAGGGCGGCAGGGCCCCGTCGGCCTCCTGGCGTCGGGTCCTGCGGAACCAGCTGCGGGCCATGAGGGTGAAGACCACGAGGACGAATGCCGCCGAGATGATTGCGGTGAAGATCTTGGGATCCATGCCGAACACCATGGGTCACCGACCCCCCGCCGCCGGGTGGGGACGCATGAGCGTGCCGCCGAGTACCACCGGGTGACCCGCGAAGAATGTGGCGCGCACGGCCCCGGGCAGCGTCAAACCGCGGTACGGGCTGTTCCGGCCCTTGCTCTCGTGGTTCTCCGGGTCCACCAAGGTCTCCGCCGCGGGGTCGAAGAGCACGATGTTGGCGGGTTCACCGACCTCGAGCGGTCGGCCCTGGCCCTCCAGTCGGCCGATTCGCGCCGGGGTCGCGGACATGATCCGCGCGACGTCACGCCAGGTGACGGCGCCGGTGCCCACCAGCGTGTGCTGGACCACCGAGAGCGCCGTTTCCAGGCCGGTCATGCCCATCGCCGCGCAGGTCCACTCGCACTCCTTGTCCTCCGTGGGGTGGGGAGCGTGGTCCGTGCCGATGACGTCGATGGTCCCGTCGGCCACTGCCGCCCGCAGGGCCTGGACGTCGTCGTCCGTGCGCAGGGGCGGGTTGACCTTGTAGACGGGATCGAAGGTCCGGACCAGCTCGTCCGTGAGCAGGAGGTGATGGGGAGTGGCCTCGGCCGTCACGTCGATGCCGCGTTCCTTCGCCCAGCGGACCAGTTCGACGGACCCCTTGGTGGACAGGTGGCAGATGTGCACGCGGGATCCCACGTGCTGGGCCAGCAGGACGTCGCGGGCGATGATCGATTCCTCGGCCACCGCGGGCCATCCCGTGAGGCCCAGGTCCGCGGAGACGGCCCCTTCGTTCATCTGGGCGCCCTCGGTCAGACGGGGCTCCTGGGAGTGCTGGGCGACCACGCCGTCGAAGGTCTTGACGTACTCCAGGGCGCGTCGCATGAGCAGCGGGTCGTGGACGCACTTGCCGTCGTCGGAGAACACCCGGACCTGCGCCCGGGACTCGGCCATGGCACCGATCTCGGAGAGTTGCTTGCCTTCCAGGCCCACCGTCACGGCACCCACGGGCTGCACCTGGGTCCAGCCGGAGTCGCGGCCCAGACCCCACACCTGTTCGACCACACCGGCGGTGTCGGCCACCGGATTCGAGTTGGCCATGGCGAAGACGGCCGTGTAGCCGCCCGTGGCTGCCGCGCGCGTGCCGGTCTCGACGGTCTCGGCGTCCTCACGGCCGGGCTCACGCAGGTGCGTGTGGATGTCCACCAGGCCCGGCAGGGCGATCTGGCCCGCGGCGTCCACGGTGGTGGCCTCAGCGTCGGTGATCTCCGCGTCGATCGCGGCGATCACGCCGTCCACCACCAGGATGTCCACCCGCTTCTCGCCCAGCAGGTCGGCGCCCTTGATGAGCCAACGTCCTGTGTCCGGGTGCGAACCGGATGACTCGACGTTCTGAGTGTTCATGGTCGGTGAGAACCTTTCGTCTCGTGAATCCTCGGGCGCGCTCATCGGGCACCGGTCAACAGGAGGTACAGGCAGGCCATGCGCACGGCCACGCCGTTGGAGACCTGCCGCAGCACCGTGGAACGGGGTGAGTCCGCCGCCGCCGAGGAGATCTCCAGGCCACGGTTCATGGGCCCGGGGTGCATGATCGCCGTCGTGGCTCCCGCAGCGTCGAGTGCGGCCAGACGCTCCGGCGTCAGACCCCACAGCCGCGCGTATTCGGCTTCGGACGGGAAGAACGCGGCGTGCATCCGTTCGCGCTGCACCCGCAGCAGCATCACCGCGTCTGGATCCCTCGCCAACGCGGTGTCCAGGTCGAACACGACGTCCGCCGGCCAGTGTTCGACGCCCACCGGCATCAAGGTGGGCGGGGCCACGAAGGTCACCCGTGCGCCCAACGTGGTCAGCAGCCACATGTTGGAGCGGGCCACCCGCGAATGCAGGATGTCTCCCACGATGATCACGTGCATGCCGTCCAGGCCCGCGCCCGTGGTCTCCTCCCCTGCCAGTGCGGCGCGGTGTTGCCGCAGGGTCATGGCGTCCAGGAGCGCTTGGGTGGGGTGCTCGTGTTTGCCGTCCCCGGCATTGAGCACGGCGGCGTCGATCCATCCCGTGGTCGCGAGCCGCTGCGGGGCCCCGGAGGTGCCGTGGCGGATCACGACGGCGTCGGCGTCCATGGCCATGAGCGTCTGGGCCGTGTCCTTGAGGGACTCCCCCTTGGAGACGGAGGAGCCCTTGGCGGAGAAGTTGATGACGTCGGCCGACAGGCGCTTGGCCGCGGATTCGAAGGAGATGCGGGTGCGGGTCGAGTCCTCGAAGAACAGGTTGACCACCGTGCGGCCGCGCAGCGCCGGGAGCTTCTTGACGGACTGCTGGCCCACCTCTGCCATGCGGTCGGCGGTGTCCAGGATCTCGATGGCTTGGTCGCGGGTCAGGTCCCGGGTGCTCAGGAGATGCCTCATCCTTCGATCACCACCTCGTCGTAGCGCTCACGGTCCTGGGGCGTGGCCTCCGCGGCACCGCGCAGCCCGAGCTCAGCGGCCGCGGGGCTGTCGATCTCAGCGAGACGGACGCGAACCTTCTCCCGGGAGGAGGTCGGCAGGTTCTTGCCCACGAAGTCCGCGCGGATCGGCAGTTCCCGGTGCCCACGGTCCACCAGGACCGCCAGCCGTACGACTGCGGGACGGCCCAGTTCCGTGAGCGCGTCCAGGGCCGAGCGGATCGTGCGACCCGAGTAGAGCACGTCGTCGACAAGCACGACGGTGGCGTCGTCCACGCCCCGGGCGGGCATGACCGTCGGCCACGGCACGCGGGAGGGTCCCCTGCGCAGGTCGTCGCGATACATGGTCACGTCCATCTGCCCCAGGGACATGGACGGGTCGAAGTCGTCAATGGCCGCGAGCTTGTCCGCCAGCCGCTGGGCCAGGGGGAACCCGCGGCGCGGAATGCCGAGGAGAACCAGGTCCTTGGGCCCCTTGTTGGACTCGAGGATCTCGTGGGCCACGCGGGTCAGTGCACGGTCGATGTCCGCGGCGGAGAGGATCCTCCGGGTCGTCCCGGAGATTTCACCGGGGTCCTGCGGATCAGTGTCCGCGGTGTTCTTTCGGCTCACAGGTGCTGCCTTCCTTCCCCGCCTCACAGGACGGATTTAAAGGGATGAGCGACTGCGAAAACCCTAGCACCGGGCTAGGCGCGGTCGGCCTCCGGGCTGGGTCCGGACTCTGCGTCCACCGCGGGTTCGGTGAGGTCACCGGCCGCGGCGTCGTCGACGAAGGTCGGCTTCACGGTCTGGAGCCGACCGAGGATGCCGTTCACGAACGACGGCGAGTCGTCGGTGGACAGGGATTTGGCCAGCCCGACCGCCTCGTCCACCGCAACGGTGTCCGGGACGTCGTCGTTGAACAGCAGTTCCCACGCGCCCAGGCGCAGGATGTTGCGGTCCACCGCCGGCATGCGGTCCAGGCTCCACCCGCGCGACCAGGTCTGGATCGCCTCGTCGATCTCCCCCTTGCGCAGCAGCACGCCGCGCACGAGTTCCTCCGTGTAGGCCCCGAAGAGCTGTTGGGAGTTCTCGCGCCGTCGCTCCAGGACGGTCAGGGGCTCTTCGCCGCGCTGTTCGGCCTCGAAGAGGATTTCGACGGCGCGGGTGCGGGCCTTGGTGCGTGCGCCGCTCATTCGGTGACGCGGCCCAGGTAGTCACCCGTGCGGGTGTCGACCTTGACGCGGGTGTTGTTCTCGATGAACAGCGGGACCTGGATCTGGTAACCGGTTTCCAGGGTCGCGGGCTTGGTGCCGCCCGTGGAGCGGTCGCCCTGCAGCCCCGGCTCGGTGTAGGTGATCTCCAGGATCACCGACGGCGGGAGCTCGATGTACAGCGGGGACCCGTCGTGCAGCGCGATCACGGCGTTGGTGTTCTCGAGCATGAAGTTCTCGGCGTCGCCGACGACGGCTGCGGGGATGGTCAGCTGGTCGTAGGTCGAGTTGTCCATGAACACGAAGTCGTCGCCGTCCTTGTACAGGTACTGGTACTCGGAACGATCGACAGTGGCGGTGTCCACCTTGGCGCCGGCGTTGAAGGTCTTGTCCACGACCTTGCCGGAGGTGACGTTGCGCAGCTTGGTGCGCACGAAGGCACCACCCTTGCCGGGCTTGACGTGCTGGAACTCGATGACGCTCCACAGGTTGCCGTCGAGGTTCAGGACGGTGCCGTTCTTGATGTCGTTGGTGGTTGCCACGGTGCTCTCTTCGTGTTCGCTCGAAAATGTGCTCGGGGTGTGCTCGGAATGTCTCGCCCGGACGTGCTCGCCCGGAAATGGGCCGCGGGCCATCCTACCAAGCACACGGGCAGACGCGGTGCTAGTGCGCGATCTCCTGGTAGACGGCGTACAGCACGGACTGGTCGGGGACCTCCATGACCCGCGGACGCCCGACGTCGTCGAGCACCACGAATCGCAGCAGTCCGCCACGGGTTTTCTTGTCCCGCTTCATGACCTCCTGCAGCTTGGGCCACTGGTCGAAGCGATACTGGGTCGGCAGGCCGAGCAGGTCCAGGATCCGGCGGTGACGCTGCACCACCTGGTCCGGCAGTGTTCCAGCCGTGCGGGCCAGTTCCGCGGCGAAGACCATGCCGATCGCCACCGCCGCGCCGTGCCGCCACTGGTACCGCTCGTTGTTCTCGATCGCGTGCCCCAGGGTGTGCCCGTAGTTCAGGAACTCCCGACGCCCCGATTCCCGGAGGTCCTCCGAAACCACCTCGGCCTTGACCCTGATGCTGCGTTCCACCAGTTCCCGAAGAACGGGAGAGGTGGGGTCCTGCGCGGCCTCCGGATCTTGTTCGATCAGGTCCAGGATGACGGGGTCTGCGATGAAACCGCACTTGACGGTCTCCGCCATGCCGGTGCGCAATTCGTTGATCGGAAGCGTGGTCAGGGCGTCGAGGTCGCACACGACGGCCGCCGGGGGGTGGAAGGCACCCACCAGGTTCTTGCCCTCGGCCGTGTTGATCCCGGTCTTGCCACCGACGGCGGCATCCACCATCCCCAGGAACGTGGTGGGGACGTGGACCACCTTGACACCGCGCAGCCAGGTGGCCGCGACGAAACCGGCCAGGTCCGTGACCGCACCGCCGCCCACGGAGACGATCGCGTCCGTTCGCGTGAAGTCGGCCTGTCCCAGGGCCTGCCAGCAGAACCCCGCGACCTCCAGTCGCTTGCCCTCCTCGGCGTCCGGGATCACGGCCTGGTAGACCTGGAAACCGTCCGCCTGCAGCTGCTCGACGACGACCTGGCCGTTGGCCTCCAACGCCTGGGGGTGGATCACCAGGACCTTCTTGACCCGGGGGCCGAGTGCGTCAGCCAGGTGGCCCATGAGCCCGTTGCCGACCAGGACCTGGTAGTTCTCCTCGGGGCGTGCGCCGGTGACCGGGATGGTGGTGGTGCTCATCACTCGTTCTCCAAGTCGGGAGTCGTGTTCGCGACGTGCGGGGTGGGGCTGCTCGCAGCCTCCGCGCGGAGCCGCTGGATGTCGTTGTGCAGGTCCTGGGCGATGTCCGCCACCTGTCGTTGGCCGGTGCCGTCGACCACGATGTCGGCAAGTCCCTCGTAGCGGTCCCGGCGGGACTCGAGCAGCTCGTTCCAACGTCGCTCGGGATCGGGTTGCAGCATGGGGCGGGTGCGGTTGCCTCGGATCCGGGGCAGGACGGTCGCGGCGTCCACCTTGAGGTAGGCCACGAGTTCGTCCTTGAGCATGTAGTTCACCCGGTCCGTCATGGGCGCTCCGCCACCGACGGAGAAGATCGCGTTCGCGTGCTCGGGGTCGCCCAGGACCTCGGCGATCACGTCCGCCTCCAGGTCACGGAAGTACTTCTCCCCGTGTTCGGAGAAGATCTCCGCGATGACTCCGTACCGGTGGACGATGACCTGGTCGGCGTCGACGAAGTCGTACCCGAAGAACTTGGACATGTGCAGTGCCAGGAAGGACTTTCCGGCTGCCATGGGACCGATCAGGACAACGGGGCGATGCAGGGCCTCGACCTCCGGCGATCCGATGGGCCCCAGATCCCCTTCGCGTCCGAGGCTGCGCGCACCGATGGCGCCGACGCTCGAGTGGGCCAAGGAGTTCGCGAAGTCCCTGGGCGAGAACCCCTCGCTCATGCGTTGCGCTCTTCGGCCATGTCTTCGAGCCCCTCCAGGGTGCCCGGCTCCGCAGAGGACCCGAGAGATTCCGGAAGCGCCGCCAGGTAGGTGTCCCGGTTGCGTACGGTTTCGACGATGTTGTCCCCGCCGAACTTCTCCATGACGGCGTCCGCCAGGACCAAGGCGACCATGGCCTCGGCCACCACACCGGCGGCGGGCACGGCGCACACGTCGGAACGCTGGTGGTGGGCGCGAGAGGCCTCTCGCGTGGCGATGTCCACGGTTCGCAGCGCCTTGGGCACGGTGGCGATGGGCTTCATGGCCGCACGTACTCGCAGGGCGTCGCCGATCGACATGCCGCCTTCGATCCCGCCCGCGCGGTTGGACACGCGGTGGACCAGGCCGTCGTCGCCGATCATGATCTCGTCGTGGGCAGCCGACCCGGGGCGCGCCGCGGTCAGGAAGCCGTCCCCGACCTCGACGCCCTTGATCGCCTGGATTCCCATCAGGGCACCGGCCAGGCGCGCATCCAGTCGGCGGTCCCAGTGGACGTACGAACCCAGACCGGGCGGCAGTCCGTAGGCGAGGACCTCGACCACCCCGCCCAGGGTCTCTCCGTCCTTGTGGGCAGCATCCACTGCGGCGACCATGGCTTGCGAGGTCGCGGCGTCGAAGCAGCGCAGCGGGTCGGCGTCCAGAGCGGCCACATCGCCCGCGGTCGGACGATCCGCATCCACCGGTGATTCCACACCACCGACGGCGGTCGTGTGGGACACCAGGCTCACGCCCAGGGCTTCCAGAATCTTGGCGGCAACCACGCCGAGGGCGACCCGAGTGGCGGTCTCCCGTGCCGAGGCGCGTTCGAGCACCGGACGCGCCTCGCTGTGCCCGTACTTCTGCATGCCCGTGAAGTCGGCATGGCCGGGCCGCGGACGGGTCAACGCGGCGTTGCGGGCCTTGCCCTCGATCTCCGAAGGGTCCACGGGGTCGGCGTTCATGACACGCTCCCACTTGGGCCATTCGGTGTTGGCGATCTCGATGGCCACCGGGCCGCCCTGGGTCAGACCGTGGCGGACGCCCCCGAGGATGCGGACTTCGTCCTGTTCGAACTTCATCCGCGCACCGCGGCCGTAGCCCAGACGACGGCGGGCCAGTGCGGCCCGGATGTCGCTCGAAGTCAGTTCCACGCCGGCCGGAACGCCTTCGATGATGCCGACGAGGGCTTCACCGTGGGACTCTCCGGCGGTCAGCCAACGGAGCATGTGGATCTTCTCCTTACAGGATCGAAAACAACACAAGTTCGAAAACAACACAAGTTCGGATGTGCCACGTGATTGGTGACCACCCGGACCGTGAGCGATCAGCGGCCGTTCAGCGGCCCATGAAGGACCGATGAACCGCCGCTCAGCGTTCGGAATCGTGCTCCCCGGACAGGTCGGGACGACCCACGGCAGCGCACATGGCCGCGACGACTTCGCGCCGCCGGGGCAGCTCCCGGTCCAGACCGATTCCGGTGAACAACCGGATCTGATCAACCGCTTGGAAGATGAGCATATCCAGCCCGGGTGCGATCGCCCCACCGGCCGCCTGCCAGGCTCGGGCAATGGCGGAGGGCCAAGGATCGTAGGCGGCGTCCAGCAGGACCCCGCGGGTCCGGCGCCCACGGACCGCCGCGAAGGCGGCCGCCAGTTCGTCACACCCGTGCGGCGGCGCGGTGGCGATCACGACGTTGTAGCCCGCCAGGTGCTCAGCGGCCTGGTCCCAGGGGCGAAGGTGAACGGGTACGTCCAGCTGTTGGGCCGCCGTCGTGGTCCGTGCGGCGCGGGACTCCGAGCGCACCCACACGTCGATGCCGTCGGCACCCAACTCGCGAAGTGCCGCAACGGCCGCGGTGGCCGTTCCGCCGCCACCCAGGATCGCGACGCGTGGCCGCTCGGGCAGGCTCCCGGCCGCGCGCACCGCGCCCACGATCCCGGCGACATCGGTGTTGTGGCCCAGTACCTTCCCATCCCCCACAGGCACGAGGGTGTTGACCACGCCGACGGCGGCGGCCAGCGGGGTAAGTTCATCCGAGAGTTCCGCAGCCTCGGACTTCAGCGGCATGGTCACGGACAGCCCACGCCAGGATTCGTCCGCACGCAGGCGATCGATGTACCCGGTGAGTTCGAACTCGTCCAGGTCGACGGCCTCGTACCGCAGCTGCTCCCCCAACACCGCGTAGGCGGCGGTGTGCAACTGCGGTGAGCGGGAGTGGCCGATCGGATGACCGACCACCCCGGCGTGTCCCGTCATTCGCATTTCCCGGGGTTGTCGGAGCACCAGGACTGGTACTCGTCGACGTTCTTCTCGTGATCGGCGTAGTTGGTGGCGAACTTGGTTTCGCCGGTGTCCAGGTTCACTGTCACCCAGTAGTAGTAGTCGTTCTCGGCCGGCTTCGCCGCTGCCTCGATCGAGCTGTTCCCGGGAGAACCGATGGGGCCGGCGGGCAGTCCCTGGTGGGCGAACGTGTTGTACTCGTTGTCCTTGTCCTGCTTCTCTTCTTCCGTGATCTCGTAGGTCTTCTCACCCAGACCGTAGGCCACTGTGGCGTCCGACTGCAGGAATCCGCCGGTCTCCTCGTCGGGCCGGTCGATGCGGTTGTAGATCGCGCCGGCGACGTCGGGGTAGATGTCCGGGACGCCCTCGAACTCCACGATGGAGGCCACGGTCAGCACCCGGAACGCGTCCTCGTCGGAGACGTCGTTGTCCTTGAGCGTCTGCTTGGTGCGGTCCACCATCTCCTGCAGGATCTCCTCGGCGGAGGCGTCCAGCGGGAAGTTGTACTCGCCGGGGTGCAGGTAGCCCTCGATCGTGGGGAACTCGTCCGGGATGCCGTAGGCCGAGGTGTCCTCCGCCGCCGCTTCGAACTCCTCCGTGGGGATACCCGTGGAATCGGAGAGGATCTGGAAGGTTTCGTCCATCCGGACCGTGGTGGGCACGGCTGCGTAGTGCGTGGGGTCGCCTTCGTCCATGAGCACACTCACGGCCGCCTCGGAACTCATCTTCTTCCGTAACTCGTAGTCACCGGGCTGGATGAATTCGCCCTCGTGGTTTTCGTTGAAGGTCTCGATGAAGCGTTCACCGTTGGCCACGATGTCCTGGTTCGCCAGGTCCATGGCGACCTCCTGCGTGGAGGCACCTTCGGCGATCGTGTAGTTGACGGTTTCCTTGCCCTCGCCCCGGTAGTCCTTGCGTTCGAACCAGCCGAAGTTGTTGCCGACCACCGCAAAGGCGAAAACCGCGGCCACGGTGAACAGGGCGATCGCCCCGACCAGCGACATGTTGTGCCGCTTCTTGAGTCGGTCGAGTTGCGCTTCGGAACGCTCTTCGACCTGGAAGGCCCCCGAGATCCCTCGAGTACCCCGCTGGGGCGTCCGCGACTGGCCCGGCCTTTCCGGGCCGTTCTTCTGGTCGCTCACGTGAGGTCTCCCTCCGAGTTGGCGGACAAGGCAGATTCGTCCGCCTTCGTGTCAGTATTCTTGTCTGTTCCGCGGCCATCGGCCGGTTCGGCCCGTTCCATGGCGCGGCGCGCCGTCTGAAGCGCGGATTCAAGGATGGTCACGGCCGCTTGTTGATCGACCTTGTCCCTGTGCTCTCGCCGTGAGACGCCGGCTTCGAGCAGCTGGCGGTGCGACTGCACCGAGGTCCATCGCTCGTCCACCAGGCGCACCGGCACCGGGGGCTCCTGAGCGGCCAGACGGCGTGCGAGCCGTTCGGCCCAGTCCACCGCCGCCTCCGTGGACGCCGTGTGCTCGCCGGCCATGGAAAGGGGCAGTCCCACGGCCACTTCGACCACCGAATGCTCGCGGACCAGTTTGGCCGCAATCTTCACGTCGAAGTGCTTCTTGAGGTCACGGTCCAGGGTGGTCAACGGGGTGGCCAGGATCGCGTCCGGATCGGTCAGGGCAACCCCTACGCGCACGGTGCCGACGTCGACGCCCATGCGGCGGCCCCGGACGGTGAGATCCAAGGGAAGCTGAGAGGCCAACGCCTCAGGCATTACCGGTCCCGACGCCTCCGGACAGTTCCGTGACGATGGCCGTCAGGGCCTGCGCGGTCTTGGTCGGGTCTTGCCCGCCACCCTGCGCCAGGTCGTCCTTGCCGCCGCCACCACCGCCCAGCACACCGGCTGCGACCCGCACCAGGGCACCCGACTTGGCACCGGCCTGACGGGCCGCCTCGGTCGTGGCCACGAGCACGAGGGGGCGACCGTTGGCTACGCCGGTGACGGCCACGACGGCGGAGCGGTCGTTGACCCGGCCGCGCAGATCCAGTGCCAGCGCGCGGAGATCATCCGCTCCGGAGACCTCGCCGAGGTCGTGGGTCAGGACGGAAACGGCGCCCAGGTCCTGCATCCCGTCCAGCAGAGAGCCCGCCTGGGCGGTCAGCTTCTCCCGGCGCAGACCGGCCAGTTCCTTCTCCGCGGAGCGCAGCTTCTCCAGGGTTTCCTGCAACCGGGCCGGAAGGTCGGCCGAGTGCTGCACCTTCATGATCTCGGTGAGCTGGTTGACCAGCGTGCGCTCCGTGGCCAGGTGCTCGAAGGAGTTGAGACCGACGAAGGCTTCCACACGCCGGTTGCCCGAGCCCACGGAGCCCTCGGACACCAGTGACAGGGACCCGATCTGCGCGGTGTCGGCCACGTGGGTGCCGCCGCACAGCTCGCGCGACCACGGGCCGTTGAGTTCGACCACGCGCACGGTGTCCCCGTACTTCTCGCCGAACAGGCTCATGGCGCCCAGGGCCTTGGCCTCGGCCAGCGGCATCTCGCGGGTGATGACCTCGTGGTCATCGCGGATGACGGTGTTGGCCAGGCCCTCGACCTCCTGCTTCTGCGCCTCGGACATGCCCTCGCCCCAGGCGAAGTCGAAACGGAGGTAGCCCTCCTTGTTGAAGGACCCCCGCTGAACGGCTTCGGGACCGAGCACGTCGTGCAGGGCGGCGTGGACGATGTGCGTCCCCGTGTGCGCCATCTCCGCGTCCCGGCGTCGTCGCACGTCGATCGACGCCACCGCTTCCGCCCCGGCCGCAACCTCACCCGAGGTGACCGTCGCCTTGTGCACGGAGAGACCCTTGACGGGCTGCTGGACGTCGGAGACCGTGAGGACGAAACCGTGCCCCGTGATGGTTCCTGTGTCAGCGGCCTGACCGCCGGCCTCCGCGTAGAACGGCGTGGTGTCCAGGACCACCTCGACCTGATCGCCCTCCGAGACGGCCGGCACCGTGGCGCCGTCGACCAGCAGCGCGCGGATGGTCGTCGCGCTCGAGACCTCGGTGTAGCCCGTGAAGACCGAATCCCGCTGCTCCTGCAGGGCGCGCAGCACGGACAGGTCCGCGTGGGCGCCCTTCTTGGCCTGCGCGTCGGCGCGGGCGCGGTCGCGCTGTTCCTTCATGAGCGAGCGGAAGGCCGTTTCGTCCACGGCGACGCCGGCCTCGGCCGCCATCTCGAGGGTCAGGTCGATGGGGAATCCGTAGGTGTCGTGCAGCGCGAAGGCGTCGGCCCCCGTGACGGCACCGCCCTCGGACTTCGCGACGGCGACCGCTTCGTCCAATCGGGACGTACCGGATTCGATGGTCTTGAGGAAGGCCTTCTCCTCCGCGTAGGCGATCCGGGAAATGCGTTCGAAGTCGTCAACCACCACGGGGAACATCTCCCCCATGGCATCGCGTGAGGTCGGCAGCAGGACCTTCAGGCACGGCTCGGTGACGCCAAGCAGGCGCATGGCACGGATGGCCCGGCGCAGCAGGCGCCGCAGGATGTAACCGCGGCCCTCGTTGCCCGGGGTCACGCCGTCGGCGATGAGCATGAGGGAGGACCGGATGTGGTCGGCCACCACGCGCATCCGGACGTCGTCGTCGTAACCCGTGTCCTGCGGGTGCTCCGCACCGTGGTAGGTGCGGCCGGAGAGCCGCGCCGCGGCATCCAGAACCGGGCGGACCTGGTCGGTCTCGTAGAAGTTCTCCACGCCCTGCAGCAGCATGGCCATGCGCTCGACGCCCAGACCGGTGTCGATGTTCTTGCGCGGCAGCTCCCCCAGGATTTCGTAGTCCTTGCCCGAGCCTTCGCCGCGCTGGTACTGCATGAAGACCAGGTTCCAGATCTCGATGTAGCGGTCGTCGTCGACGGCGGGGCCGCCGTCCTTGCCGTAGCGCGGGCCGCGGTCGTAGAAGATCTCGGAGTCGGGACCGGCAGGGCCGGGCTGACCCGTGTCCCAGTAGTTCTCGTCCTTGCCCATGCGCTGGATACGCTCTTCGGGCAGTCCGACGGTGTTGTGCCACAGTTCGAAGGCCTCTTCGTCACCTTCGTAGATGGTCACCCACAGTCGTTCGGGATCCAGGCCGTAGCCGCCGTCCTCGACCGACGACGTGAGGAGTTCCCAGGCCATGGGGATGGCCTTCTCCTTGAAGTAGTCCCCGAAGGAGAAGTTGCCTGCCATCTGGAAGAACGTGCCGTGCCGTGCGGTCTTGCCCACCTCGTCGATGTCCAGGGTGCGAATGCACTTCTGCACAGACGTCGCCCGGGGCCACGGTGCCTGCTCCTGGCCGAGGAAGTAGGGGATGAACGGGACCATGCCTGCGATCGTGAACATCGAGCCCGGCTGGGTGGAGACCAGCGAGGCGGACGGGACGACCGAGTGGCCCTGCTTCTGGAAGTAGTTCAGCCAGCGTTCGGTGATCTCGTGGGTCAGCATGTGCGGTTCGTGGTCCTTCGGTTGTCTCGACTGGGGAAGGGTGTTGCGGGCGCGTGGGCGCTGGGCTCTCTCCGTCCGTGAGTGCTCGCGTCTCACGCCGGGCCATGGCCGGTCGGTCAGGTCAGATCCGGCCGACGCCGGTCCTCGCGGACCGCGGGATTCGACGGCGAACTGCCAGAGTGTAGTTCATCGGTCCGGGAGGACAGTGCCGTATGCCTGGAGCGCACCTGTTGTGGGCTGGCGATTCCCAGTTGGTCCCGGAGTTCCGTTTCCCTCTGGTCCATCGCAGCTTTGACGTCCTGGGCCACACGCAGCAGGGAGGAGGCGAGGCGGTTCTCGCGACCGACATCGGCGCCTGTGCCCCGGCGTTCGAGGGCGCTTCCGCCCTTGCCTGCGTCGGACACCCGTTGGGTGAGCTCACCGACGACTTGGCGGCCCTGCTCCGAGGCCGCCCATCGTGTGGCCACGGCACCGGCGGCCGCACCGGCGGCCATCAGGGCGATTCGTCCCCAGGTGCTCATCGGTCCTCCTCGCGATGTCGGGGGGCACGGTTGGTCGGCCGGTCAGCTCCCGCGCCGGCCCGCTCGGGCTGCTCCGTTGCGGCATCAGTGGAATCCGCACGGGAGTACTCGACATCGATCACGTCGTGGTCCTCCATGTCCCGCGCCTGCTGGTCCTCCACGGCCTCGGAATCCGTCTCGGCGTCGCGGGCCCCGGCGCCGTCGGCACCTGGGTTCTGGTCCCATTCGGTCCCCTCCCACCACTTGCCAGTGGAGGCGTCGGGAACGTCGTCCGCGGCGGGTGCGTCAGTGGGAGCCTCGGCGGCCGCGTCACTGCGCGTCGTCGGCTGCTCCGAAAGGTGGACAACGTCCGCGGCCTCCTCGCGGGCTGCCTCCGCGGCGGCTGCCGCGCGCATCCGGTGAGTTTCCTCGCGTCGCAACCGAGCGGCCTCGGGGCTGAAAGCCCTGCGGACACCGGAGGAGAACGCCGCGACCTTGATGATCGGCTGCCCCACGGTGGAGGCCACCAGCGAGGTCATGGCAGACACGTTCGCGGAGGCGTCAGAGACGTTGTCCGTGATGCCGTCGACCTTGGCCAGTTGGGAGTTGGTGGTGGCCACGGTCCGAACCACCTCGTCGATCAGCGGCTCCGTCTCGGAGTTGAGGTCGCGGATCCACAGGCGCAGTTCGTCGAAGACCTTCCCCAGTTTGATGATGGGCACGGCCAGCAACGCCACCAGGACGGCAAAAACTCCGGCCGCGATCAGGCCAGCGATGTCTCCTCCGGTCATGAGGTCCGTGGACTCCTGTTGCTGGCTCGGGCGCCGGTCGTGCTCGGGGCTCCGACGGCGCGGTGGTGGTCGCTCGAGTTTCCACGGTCTGTCCGGGTCGACGGGCCGTGTTCGAACGCGCGGGATGATGCGAACCTACTGTAACCAATGGGTCACGGTCGGCCTGACAGGCGGCCCGGCGCGGCCCGCCGTTGCCGTATTCCCGGACCTTCCGGGACACGGGTGCTGTCCCGGTCTGGTCGACACTCTTTTTGCCCGCCTGAACGATCCCCCTGAAGTGTCACCCCCTGAGATGCAGACAGCCCCCGCACCGACAAATCGGCGCGGGGGCTGTCCGTGTGCGGCGGGACCGCACATCAGCCGTGTATCAGGCCATACGTGCGTAGTACTCGACCACGAGCTGCTCTTCGCAGGTCACGGGGACCTCGGAGCGCTCGGGCAGACGCGTGTAGGTGGCCTGCAGCTTGTCGATCGCGACGTTCAGGTAGGCCGGGGTCTTGGGCAGCACGTCCTGGTGCGCGCCGGTGGCGGCAACCTGGAACGGGACCATCTTCTCGGACTTCTCGTGGACGTGGATCATCTGGCCGGGCTTGACCAGGTAGGACGGGCGGTCCACGCGCTGGCCGTTGACCAGGATGTGGCGGTGCACGACCATCTGACGGGCCTGAGCCATGGTGCGAGCGAAGCCGGCGCGCAGCACCAGGGCGTCCAGGCGCGACTCGAGCAGCTGGATCAGGTTCTCACCCGTCTGGCCCTCGCGACGCTTGGCCTCGACGTAGGCGCGGTGCATCTGCTTCTCGCGGATGTTGTACTGAGCGCGGAGGCGCTGCTTCTCGAGCAGACGAACCTTGTAGTCGGAGTCGGCCTTGCGGCGGGCACGGCCGTGCTCACCGGGACCGTACGGACGGCGCTCGAAGTACTTCTCGGCCTTCGGCGTCAGGGCGATGCCGAGGGCACGGGACTTGCGCACCTGGCGGCGCGCACGCAATGCGTTGTCGGACACTATGTGTCACCTTTCATGCGGTGGCGCCCGTCGTTGTCCTTGCCGGAGCATGGCGACGACGGGCGTCGTGAACTGTTCGGTCCGGCCTCCGTCATGATTCGGTCCACGCGGAGAGGTGGGGATCAGCCGCAATCCCGCAGAGCTACAGGTCCTCGACCTAGGCGCCCGAGCGAGTGGTTGAAGCTCGCTGAAGTGGACACGCCGAATGAGGCCCTTGCCAGCCGACGCACCACTCTATCACCCACCCCTCCTTCTCCCGCGAGACCTCCGTTACAACCGAGAATCCCGCTCGGATCGGGCCGTAACGGAGGTCTCGACGACGTCTGATGGAGCCGGGGCGGCTCCACACGGACATCAGCGCGCATTGGGTCACCACGTACCTGTGGAGAATCCGGCCGGTTCATCTCCAGGGCCCTAGGTTTCCCTCATGCACCTGGCGACACTTCCAGCCCGCTTTCCCACGCCTGACGTACGTTCGACCCAGAACTGGGCGGTGCGCGCCCGTGACATGACCCGTGATCCACGCATGGTCTGCTTGGCGCACGGGATCTGGGCGCGATGGTATGACCACGCTGCACCCGAAACACTGGAGCCGTGGCTGGACCTCCTCCTGAATGAGACGGGCACCTGGACTCCCTGGGGGGACCGTCCGGCGATCGCTCTCCCTGCACCCCGGAAGGCCAAGCCCTTGCCCGGTATGCATCTCCGCCGCCTGCAAGCTCCGCCGTCTACCCAGCCGGGCCCCTGGCGCAGCCGCGCAACCGGTGCTGTGGAGACCTTGTTGGTTCTCCAGGACTGGTTGCGCGGCTGGCGTTCCGTCGTGGCCGTTGACCATGTGCTGGCCAAGAACCTGAGTCCGATCGGTGAGCCGGAACCATTACAGCCCGCGGACCTCAAACTCCAGGTGGAGTCCTTGCCCGCGGGGACTCGGGGTAAACGGCTTCTCGCCCAAGCCGTCGAGCGCTCGGCCCCGAATGTCTGGTCCCCCATGGAGACCGTTCTGCGCTTGGTCGTGGAGGCCGCGGGATTCCCGGCCGGTGAGCACAACGTCCCCGTCGATCTGGGACAAGGACGCCGGGTTTACCTGGATCTGGCCTGGCGGACAAAGCTCGTGGCGCTCGAGTACAACGGGGCGGTGCACTACCGGGACAGGGCCGCTTACAGCGACGAGATGGGCCGACTCAATGCCCTCCAGGACCAAGGGTGGTCAGTCCGGGTCGTGGTCTTGGAGGATCTCCGGAACCCGGCACGACGTGAAGCCCTCGTCCGCTGGCTTCGAACCCGGTTGTGACGCGCCGAGACCTCCGTTACGGCCCATTCTCATTGAAATTTCGGGCCGTAACGGAGGTCTCGGCGGAGACGAAGAGGGGGCGGGGTGGTCAGTCGACGTCGTCGTCCACCCAGTCGAAGGACTTGGTCACGGCCTTCTGCCAGTTGCGGAAGTACTTAGCCGTGGTTTCCGGGTCCTCCTTCGGTTCCCAGCGCTTGTCCTCGGCCCAGTTGGCGGCCACGTCCTGCGTGCCGGACCAGAATCCGACGGCGATGCCCGCCGCGTACGCAGCACCCAATGCCGTCGTCTCCGTGACCTTCGGACGGATGACCGGGATGCCGAGCTGGTCGGATTGGAACTGCATGAGCAACTCGTTGGCCGTCATGCCGCCGTCGACCTTGAGTTCCTGCATGTCGACCTTCGAGTCCTTGTTCATCGCCTCGATGACCTCACGAGACTGGTACGCGGTGGCCTCCAGTGCGGCGCGGGCGATGTGGGACTTGTTGACGTAGCGGGTCAGGCCCACGAGAGCGCCGCGGGCGTCGTCGCGCCAGTACGGGGCGAAGAGACCCGAGAAGGCAGGCACAAAGTACGCCCCACCGTTGTCCTCGACCTCCTGGGCCAGCGCCTCCACCTGAGACGCGTCCGAGAACAGGCCCAAGTTGTCGCGCAGCCACTGGATCAAGGATCCGGTCACCGCGATCGAGCCTTCCAGCGCGTACACGGGGTCCTGGTCCCCCAGCTTGTAGCACACCGTGGACAGCAGGCCGTGCTCGGAGTGCACCACCTGGTTGCCCACGTTCATGAGCACGAAAGATCCCGTGCCGTACGTGTTCTTGCCCATGCCGGGTTCGAAGCATGCCTGCCCGAACATGGCGGCCTGCTGGTCGCCCAGGATGCCCGCGATGGGCACGTCCCGCAGGAACCCCACCTGACGTCCGTGCCCGTAGACCTCCGACGACGATCGGATCTCCGGGAGCATCGACAGCGGCACACCCATGTCGGCGGCGATCTCCTGGTTCCAGTCGAGGGTGTCCAGGTTCATGAGCAGGGTGCGCGACGCGTTGGTCACGTCGGTGACGTGCACGCCACCGTTCGTGCCACCCGTCATGTTCCAGACCAGCCAGGAATCGGTGTTGCCGAACAGCAGGTCGCCGGCCTCGGCTTTCTCCCGGGCGCCCTCCACGTTCTCCAGTATCCAGGTGATCTTGGGGCCGGAGAAGTAGCTGGCCAAGGGCAAGCCCACCCGGTCCTTGTACTTGTCAGCCCCCTCTTCGCCGCCCAATTGCTCGGCGAGTTTGGCCGTGCGCGTGTCCTGCCACACGATCGCGTTGTACACCGGCTTGCCCGTGGTCTTGTCCCAGACCACCGCGGTCTCGCGCTGGTTGGTGATACCCACGGCCGCCAGGTCCGCCGCGGAGAGTTCGGCCACTGCGAGGGCATCCGCGACGGCCTTCCGGACGTTGCGCCAGATCTCCAGGGCGTCGTGTTCAACCCATCCGGCTTTGGGGAAGATCTGCTCGTGTTCGAGTTGGCCGGTGGAGACGATCTCCCCGTCATGGTTGAAGATGATGGCCCGGGAACTCGTGGTCCCCTGGTCGATGGCCATGACGTACCCGGGCGTGCCGTTCGTTCCTGCAGCTGAGGACTGCGGTTGGTCACCGGTGCCGGGTCGGGTGGTCTGGTTGCTCATGATGGACTCCTCACGTCGTTGTGGTGGGTCGGGTCGTGTGGGTGAAGGTACCGGTCAGAAGTTCGCGGCGGGGTAGAGCTGGAAGACACCGCCGGCAATCAAGGCGCCGAGGATCGGTCCCAGGACGGGGACCCAGGCGTAGGCCCAGTCGCTGCCGCCCTTTCCGCGGATGGGGAGCACGGCGTGGGCCAGCCTCGGCCCCAGGTCACGTGCCGGGTTGATCGCGTACCCCGTGGGCCCGCCCAGGCTGGCGCCGATGCCCACCACCAACAGTGCCACGGCCAGCGGCCCCAACCCCGAGGGCGTACCACCGAACATCAGGATCACGAAGACCAGAACGAAGGTCCCGATGATCTCGGTGACCAGGTTCCAGGCGTGGGAGCGAATTTCGGGGCCGGTCGCGAAGGTACCGAGCTTGGCCTCGGGCGCCAGGTCCTCGTCGTAGTGCTGCTTGTAGGCCAACCACGCGAGCACGGCACCGAAGAAGGCGCCGAGCAGTTCCGCGAGGAAGTACACCAGCGTGGAGCCGATCGACACGGCCACGCCCGGCGCGTACTCCTCCGCGCCGGAAGTCCAGATACCCACGGTGACGGCCGGGTTGAGGTGCGCGCCGGACTGCCAGGCGACGAACACACCGGCGAAAACGGCCAGGCCCCAACCGAAGTTGATCAGCAGCCAGCCACCGCCGTTGCCCTTGGTCCTCCCGAGCAGGTGATTGGCCACCACGCCGACACCCAGCAGGGTCAGCATGGCGGTTCCGAGCACCTCCGACCAGAACACCGTTCCCAGCGGTACCGCGTCAGTGGCCGTCTCCATGGGCAGCACGGCGGACAAGACATTCATTTCAGGCATCCTCTCGGAGGGTCGGCTCCGGAACGGGGTGGTCCGTCCCGGAGAGGTCGATGGTGGCCGGGGCGGCGGCTCGCGCTGCCGCGGCCTCGGCGTCGTCGTACGTTTCCGCTGCGGCATCCTCGGCGGCACAACGACGGCGGTACGCCTCCTTCTCCTGGTCCCGGCGGGTGTCGTCCCAGTCGAGTTCGCGGCTCAGGAGGTCGGCGACTTCCTCGAGCGCGTCCAGACCGTGCCGCGGCTGGTCGTAGGACATGCGGGTGCGGGTCTCGAAGACGTCTTCCAGGTGGAGGGCGCCTTCGTTGCGGGCGGCCTGGACGATCTCTGCCCGCAGGTACTGGGGAGCCCCTTCGAGGGGCCGGGCGAGACTCGGGTCCTGTTCGACGAGCTCCTGGAGTTCGGCAATCCCCGAGCCGTACCGGTTCAACAAACCGGTCACCCGCCTCTTGTCCCAGCCGTGGGGCGCTCCCAGTCGCTCCGCCTGGCGGGTCAGGGCCACGTACCCGTCGGCCCCGTGCAGCAGCGTGCGATCGGTCGCCGACGGCACCTCGGCCGCGGTGTCCTTGCCCAGCGCGAAGTCGACGGCGTCCTCCGCCATGACCCGGTAGGTGGTCAGCTTCCCACCGGCGATCGTGATGAGGCCCGGCGCGGCCTCCGTGACCGTGTGTTCACGGGAGACCTTGGTGGAGGCCGTTTCTTCGCTGCCGTCCTTGACCCCGGGTTGCAGGAGCGGGCGGAGGCCGGCGTAGGTGCCGATCACGTCCTCCCTGGTCAGGGGGTCGGCCAGCACGACGTTGGCATGTTCGATCACGTAGTCGATGTCCGCGCCCGTCGCCACGGGCGCCGCCAGGTCCTGCTCGTAGGGGGTGTCCGTGGTGCCGATGATCCAGTGGTGCTCCCAGGGAATCACGAACAGCACGGACTTCTCGGTCTGCAGGATCAGGCCGACGTCACCGGCGATCCGCTCACGCGGGACCACGATGTGGATTCCCTTCGACGCCAAGACCTTCAGCCCGCCATCGGTTTCGGCGAGGTCCTGGGTCTCTTCGGTCCAGACTCCCGTGGCGGCGATGACCTTCTTGGCCCGGATCGTGTGCTGTGTGTCGGTTTCGAGGTCCACGACGTTCGCACCGGTGACCACGCCGTCGTCGTTCTTCACGAAATCGGTGACTCGGGTCCTGGATGCCGCGAGTGCGCCGTACCCGGCTGCGGTCCGGACGAGGGTCAGGACCAATCGTGCGTCGTCGACCTTGCCGTCCCAGTACTTGACGGCACCGACCATCGAGCCCGGGCGGATGCCGGGAAATGCTCGGGCCACACCCCGTTCGCCGAGGTGCCGGTGGAAGGGCATGGAGGCGACCTTGGAACCCAGGTGAGCCAGGGTGTCGTAGAGGCCGACGCCCGCCGTGACGTAGGGCCGTTCCCAGAACTTGTGGGTGATCGGGTAGAGGAAGGGCACGGGCTTCACCAGGTGCGGGGCCAGCGTGTAGAGCAGCCGTTCGCGTTCCCCGAGGGCTTCGGCCACGAGCTTGAAGTCCAGGGCTTGGAGGTACCGCAGTCCTCCGTGGACGAGTTTGGAGGACCAGCGGGAGGTCCCTCCGGCCCAGTCCTGCGCTTCCACGATGCCGACCCGTAGGCCGCGGGTGGCTGCGTCCAGAGCAATTCCGGCCCCTGTGATGCCACCGCCCACCACCAGGATGTCCAGTTCGGGGCCGTCGGTCATCTCCTTCAAGGCCTCTTGGCGGGATCGAGAATCCAGGACGGTGTTTCTCACGGGGTTCCCCTCACTCAGCTACGCGGTTGCGTTGGATGTCGTACGTCGCCAGCAAGTTCCGGAGCCGGGATGTGACCCAGGCCTCATGGCGACATCTGCCCACCACACTGCAGGCAACTGCACGTATGCTCAAACGAACTGCACAGACGTGCACATGGGAGAGGTTTCGATGCACGACGATTCATTGCTCTATCAAGTAGCTGAGTCCTATTTCGTCCAGGGCATGACCACGAACGCCGTGGGCGAACGCCTGGGGGTCTCACGCTCGACGATCTCCCGGATGCTCACCGAGGCCAAGGCCCGCGGCATCGTCACCATCACACTGCGACAGCCCGACAAGCCGTCGGACCGCATCTCCCGCCGATTCGAGGATCTCTTCGGCGTGCGCTCGCACATCGCAGGAACCACGCGGGGCGCGCGCTCCGCCCAACGCTTGGATGCCGTGTCGCGCTACGCCGCTGACCTGCTGGGCCGCTGGGTGGACGACGGCACCGTGATCGGCGTCGCCTGGGGCACGACGACGTCGACCGTCGCCTCCTACCTGAAACAGTCCACGACCTCCGACGTGACCGTGGTCCAGCTCAACGGCGCCGCCGGTCCGAGATCGACGGGCATCGGCACGTCCACACCCGTCCTGGCCACGATGGCCAAGGCCTTCAACGCCCAGCTCTACCCGTTCCCCGCGCCGGCGTTCTTCGACCAGGAGGAAGCGCGTGCCCTCCTCTGGCAGGAGTCCTCGGTCCGAAGGATCCTGGCGGTACGCGCTGCAACGCAGATAGCCGTGTTCAGCGTGGGCGCCTTCCACGGGCCCGTGGTCTCCCAGGTCTACTCGGAGGGCCATCTGAGCCCAGCGACCCTTCGGAGTCTCAACGAGAACCGCGTGGTGGGCGACATGTGCACGGTGTTCATCCGCGAGGACGGCAGCTACGCCGACATCGAACTCAACCGCCGGGCATCGGGCCCCACACCCTCCGAACTGGCCCGGATCCCCCGGCGCCTGTGCATCGTGTCCGGTCGCCACAAGATCCCCGGCATCCTCGGCGCCCTTCGATCGGGTGCCGTGACGGACCTGGTGATCGACGACCTCACCGCCCGGGAGGTCCTGGACCGCGCCGGGTGAGGCCTCCCGCAGCAACATCCGCGGGACCGCAGCGGCTCCGATCAGGCCCGTGTACTCCAGCTGGTGCTACGTACCCGGCCGGATGATCTTCCGTAGGCGGTCGACGCGCGCCGCCAGGTCCCGGTCGTGACCGTAGGCGGTGGGCCGGTAGTAGTCCCGGCCGACCAACTCGTCCGGTGGATACTGCTGAGGCGCCACCGCGTTGGGGGCGTCGTGGGCATAGACGTAGCCCTTGCCGTGACCGAGTTGCTCTGCACCCTTGTAGTGGGCGTCCCGCAGGTGCATGGGGACCGGCCCGGCCTTGCCGGCGCGCACATCGGCAATCGCCTCGTTGATCGCCAGGTAGGACGCGTTGGACTTGGGTGCCGTGGCGAGCAACGTGGTCGCCTGCGCCAAGGGGATGCGGCCTTCCGGCATGCCGATCAGTTGGACGGCCTGGGCCGCGGCCACCGCCGTCTGCAGCGCGGTCGGGTCCGCCGTGCCGATGTCCTCCGAGGCGGAGATGATCAGTCGGCGCGCGATGAACCGGGGGTCCTCCCCCGCTTCGATCATGCGCGCCAGGTAGTGCAGTGCGGCGTCGACGTCGGATCCGCGGATGGACTTGATGAACGCGGAGATGACGTCGTAGTGCTGGTCGCCGTCGCGGTCGTAGCGCAGCACGGCACGGTCCATGGCCTCGGTCGTGTGCTCGACCGTGATGACCGGCGGTTCGACGTCGGGCTCCTGCTCCCCCGCGGCGGCTGCAGCCTCGGAGAGTGCGACGGCGGCCGCGGCCTCCAGTCCCGTGAGGGCCTTCCGGGCGTCCCCACCGCACAGTTCCAGGAGGTGTTCGCGTGCCCCGGGGTCCAGGCTCACCTCACCGTTGAGGCCGCGGCCGTCCAGCACCGCGCGGTCCAGGAGTTCCCCGATGTCCTCGGGTTCCAGTGGCTGCAACGTGAGCAGAAGGGACCGGGAGAGCAACGGTGCGATGACGGAGAACGACGGGTTCTCCGTGGTGGCGGCCACCAGCACCACCCAACGATTCTCCACCCCGGGCAGCAGCGCGTCCTGCTGGGCCTTGGTGAAGCGATGGATCTCGTCCAGGAACAGGACGGTGGTCCGTCCGTGCAGGTCCCGGTCCGTCAACGCCTGGTCCATGACCCGGCGAACGTCCTTGACCCCCGCCGTGATCGCCGAGAGTTCCACGAACTTCCGGTGCGGCCCACGGGCGATGACGTGCGCGATGGTGGTTTTCCCCGTCCCGGGCGGTCCCCATAACATGATGGAACTCGGCCCGGCCGGTCCCCGGTCCGCTCCGGCCAGGACCTGCAGCGGCGACCCCGGCTTGAGCAGGTGCTTCTGCCCGACCACCTCTTCCAGTGACCGCGGGCGCATCCTCACGGCCAAGGGCGCGGTGGCGCGGTTGGACGTCGTGACTCGTGCGGCCTCCGTTGCCGGCGCGTCCCGTTCGTCTCCCGGGTCCATGTCGAATAGCGAACTGCTCACGGGACCAGGCTATCGGCTGGTTCGGACAGCCCCGTGGGCAGCGGAGATCATCCCCGGCGCGGCCGATTGAGCTCCTCCGAGTCCAGGATCACGGTGACGGGGCCGTCGTTGACCAGTTCCACCTGCATGTCGGCCCCGAACTCACCGGTCTGCACCGTGAGCCCCACCGAACGCAGGTGCCGGACGTAGTGTTCGACGACCGGTTCGGACACCGGGCCGGGTGCCGCGTGGGACCATGACGGTCGCTTGCCGCGCCGGCAATCCGCATAGAGGGTGAACTGGCTGACCGCCAGCACCGGAGCGTCCAGGTCCAGACAGGACGCCTGTTCCCTCTCGGTGCCCTCCGGATCGGTGCCGGTGAGGATCCGCAGGCCCGCGGTCTTCTCGGCCAGCACGACGGCGGTGGATTCGTCGTCGCCGCGGGTGACCCCCACCAGGGCCACCAGACCGGGACCGGTGATGCTGCCCGTGCGTCGTCGGGACCCGTCCGGGTCCAGGACGGTCACGGAGGCTGAGCTGACGCGTTGCAGGATGACTCGCACGGGACCAGTTCATCACGCGATGTTGTGTTCGGTGTGCACCGAGCGCCTAGCATCCTGGCATGACCACCCGAGCAGCATCGCCGCAGGACACCGCAGTAGACCCCGCGCCGAACCGCTGGGCGACGCTGGTCGCCAAGCGCCTGTCCCCCGCAACGCTCGGCGGGGTGCTCTTGGGCACGGCCGGGCTGGTGGACAGCGGCTGGTGGGGCCTGATGTGGGCCGTCATCACCGCCGCGGTGGTGCTGGTGCTGCCCATGACGGTGCTGATCGTGCTGGCGCGCCGGGGCATCGTCGACACCCGCTACGTCCGGAACCGAGAGCACCGCTTCCCGGTCTACATCGGCGTGTGTGTGCTGATCCTGGGCACACTCGCGGCCCACTACGTCTTGGGGCCCGTGCTGGGCATCCCCTTCTCAGTCACCCTGACCGCCGCCTTCCTGTTCCTCGGCGTGGTGGTCGTCATGCTGGTCACGCTTCGGTGGAAGGTCTCCGCACACACGGCCATGGCAGCCGTCTTCGCGGTTGCGATCCCGTTGCTGGTGGCGGGGTGGCTGGTGGCCTTCACATGGGTCGCTCCCGTGGCGGTGGCCTGGTCACGCATCCGCACGGGCGACCACACCTACTGGCAAACGGTGGTCGGGGCCTGGATCGGGGTACTCATCGGAGGCTTCTACGGCCTGGCCTGGCACGCGATGATCTGACGACGACGGCACCCGGGCGGGTGCCCGGGTGCCGTTCGCGTGATCTCAGGTGGTTCTCATTCCGCCTTGGCCGTCGGCTGCGCCTTCTCCGGCTTGGCGTCCACACCCGCTTCCTTGCGCTGCTGGGCCGTGATGGGCGCGGGTGCCGCGGTCAGCGGGTCGTAGCCGTTGCCGGTCTTGGGGAACGCGATGACCTCGCGGATGGAGTCGCTGCCGGCCAGCATGGCCACCGTGCGGTCCCAGCCCAGGGCGATGCCACCGTGCGGGGGCGCGCCGAAGGCGAAGGCGTCGAGCAGGAAGCCGAACTTCTCCTGTGCTTCCTCCTCGGACAGGCCCATGACCTTGAACACGCGGTCCTGGACCTCGCGCTGGTGGATACGGATCGAACCGCCGCCCAGTTCCACGCCGTTGCACACGATGTCGTAGGCGTAGGCCAGTGCTTCCCCGGGGTTCGTGTCGAACGTGTCCAGGAACTCCGGCTTGGGCGAGGTGAAGGCGTGGTGCACCGCCGTCCAGGCCCCGGCGCCGACGGCGACGTCGCCCGAGGCCACGGCGTCCGAGGCGGGTTCGAACATGGGAGCGTCGACCACCCACACGAAGGCCCAGTCGCCGTCCTTGATCAGACCGGTGCGGTGCCCGATTTCCACGCGGGCCGCACCCAGAAGGGCGCGCGAGGGCTTGGCCTCGCCTGCCGCGAAGAAGATGCAGTCTCCGGGCTGAGCACCCGTGGCCTCGGCCAGGCCGGCCTTCTCCTCGTCGGTAATGTTCTTGGCCACGGGACCCGTGATCTCCCCGTCGTCCTTGAGCAGGATGTAGGCCAGGCCCTTGGCGCCGCGCTGCTTGGCCCACTCCTGCCAGGCATCCAGTGTGCGGCGGGGCTGGGAGGCTCCACCGGGCATCACGACGGCGCCGACGTACGGCGCCTGGAAGACCCGGAACGGGGTGTCCTTGAAGTACTCGGTCAGGTCGGTCAGTTCCAGGCCGAAGCGCAGGTCGGGCTTGTCCGAACCGTACTTCTCCATGGCCTCCGCGTAGGTCATGCGGCGGATGGGCGTGGGGATTTCGACGTCGATGAGCTTCCACAGCTCGGTGACCAGTGCTTCGCCCAGCTCGATGACGTCGTCCTCCTCCACGAAGGAGGCCTCGATGTCCAACTGGGTGAATTCGGGCTGCCGGTCGGCACGGAAGTCCTCGTCGCGGTAGCACCGGGCGATCTGGAAGTACTTCTCGAGTCCACCGACCTGCAGCAGCTGCTTGAACAACTGGGGCGACTGCGGAAGCGCGTACCAGGAACCGGGCGCCAGGCGGGCCGGGACCAGGAAGTCACGGGCACCTTCGGGCGTGGAGCGGGTCAGGGTGGGGGTCTCGACCTCGAGGTAGCCGCGGTCGTGCAGGAGGTTGCGGGCCACCCGGTTGACCTCGGACCGCAGGCGCATGATGCGCGCGGGCTCGGGACGCCGCAGGTCCAGGTAGCGGTACTTGAGGCGGGCCTCCTCGCCCACCTCCACGTGCTCGTCGATCTGGAACGGCAGGGGAGCCGCGGTGTTGAGCACGGTCAGCTGGTCCACCAGGATCTCGACCTCGCCGGAGGCCAGGTTGGGGTTCTCGTTGCCCTCGGGGCGGCGCTCGACCTTGCCCGTGACCTGCAGGACGTATTCGTTGCGCAGGTGGTCGAAGTCGTCCTCGTCGCGCACCACGACCTGGGCGACGCCCGAGGCGTCACGCAGGTCCAGGAACGCCACACCGCCGTGATCGCGGCGCCGCGCCACCCAGCCTGCGAGCGTGACGGTCTGACCAATGTGCTCGGCGTTGAGTTCACCGAGGGTGTGAGTGCGCAGCACCTATGACGTCCTTCATGTCGAGTTCTGTAGGGAGTCGTCCCAGCGACGACGCCCCCGCGCCGTGGTTCGCGGGGTGCGTTTACCGTCGGTTCATCGGACGGCCCTAGATTGACCGTGCCCGAGTCTACAGACCACTTCCCACCGCCGGAGCGCCACCGGCCCAGACCGCCCGGGAGCACCGTGCCGTTTTCCTCACACCATGACGACGCCCCCGCCCGCCCGGACGACGGAGTCGGCGCCGGACCCGGAAGCCCCACGCAGCTCGAACGGCGGCTCACGCTCGGGGACGCCACGGTGATCGGGGTCGGCTCGATGCTGGGCGCCGGAGTGTTCGTGGCCTTCGGACCGGCAACCGCCCACGCGGGTGAATGGCTCCTGGCGGCCGTGGCACTGGCCGGTGTGATCGCGTGGTGCAACGCCACCTCCACCGCCCAGCTGGCGGCCCGGTACCCGAGTTCCGGGGGGACGTACGTCTACGCAACGGAAAGGCTGGGGGCCTGGGCAGGGTTCACGGCGGGGTGGTGTTTCGTGTCCGGCAAGACGGCTTCGGCCGCTGCCATGGCCATGACCGTCGGCCTGTACGCCGCACAGGCGGCTGCTGCCTGGATCCCCGGTCTGGACCACGGCACCTGGGCCCGGGCCGTTGCCGTCGTCGCGATCCTGGGCGTGACGGCCGTGAACCTCGGCGGTGTCACCAAGACGGCCGCAATGACGCGGTGGCTCGTGGCTCTCGTGCTGGTGGTCCTGTTCGCGGTGGCGCTCGCCCTCGTCCTCGGGTTGGCCGGGTCCGGTCCGTTCCCGTTCGCTCCGGAGGCAGGGACTGCACCGGAACCCTCTCCCGCGGGTGTGGCCTCGGCCGCGGGGCTGATGTTCTTCGCCTTCGCCGGGTACGCGCGGATAGCCACGATGGGTGAGGAGGTCAAGGATCCACAACGCAGCATTCCTCGCGCCATCCTGGTGGGTCTGGCCTTCGTCCTGGTCCTCTACCTGCTCCTGGCCGGGCTCCTCCTGGCCACGCTCGGGCCGGCGCAGCTGGCCGCGACGGACACGGCGCTGCTCAGCGCTCTCGAGGCGTCCTTGGGGGCTTCGGGAGTGCCCGAGTCCGCCCGGTCCGTGGCGGCGGCGGTCGTCGTCGCGGGTTCGGCGGCCGGTGCATTGGGGGCCTTGTTGGCCCTGATCGCGGGAATCTCGCGTACGGCCCTGGCCATGGCCCGACGTCGCGACCTCCCGAGCTACCTCACGGCGGTGTCCTCCCGGAGCGTGCCGTGGGCCTCCGAACTCACGACGGCGGTCCTGGTCCTGGCGCTGATCCTGCTGACGGACGTCCACACAGTGATCGCGTTCTCGTCCTTCGGGGTCCTGCTGTACTACGCCCTGGCGAATCTCTCCGCGCTCACCATGACGCAGCGGCCCCGGTGGGCACCACGCGCCGTCAACGCGCTGGGACTGTTGGGGTGCCTGGTGCTGGCGTTCGCGCTCCCCTGGACCGCCGTCGCAACAATGCTCGCGGTGATCGCGGTGGGCCTCCTGGGTCGGATAGTGTTCCGCGCAATCATCAGGGCGAGCTGAGGAGCACGGGTGGCAGGACGACGTCGGCCGGTGAGGGTGGCCGGACCCCGGGTACGCCGAGCCGGTGCGACGCTCACGGCAGCTGTCCTCCTCGGCGTCGTGTCCTGCGTGAGCGGATGTTCTTCGAGCAACCCGGAGCCGAGCCCGACCCCGACGCCCCCGCTGAGTCCCACGGTCGAGCAGCTGCCGGGGCGCAGCCAGTCCCTGAACCTCGATGTGGGAGAGAAGGCGTACATCGACCTCGGTGAAGTCAACATCGGGGTCGGTGACACATGGGGAGCAGCCGGTGACTTCGACCAGGAGGTCGTGTCCACCGAGGTGATTCACGAGAACTGCGGGGACGCCCCTGGATCTCCTTGCACCGGGCCCAATTCCTTCGTCGTGGAAGGGCTCTCACCGGGCAGCACGACGGTGAACCTCCAGTACTGCTTCCGGTCGGAGATCGAACTGGGATGCCCCGGCGGCGTGGAACCGGACGCGAAGACGCGGGAGCCGATCGTCCTCGAGGTCACTGTGCATTGACCACCCGAACCGCCAGATCCTCCGTCGGAGGAGTCCAGGTCCGCGGGTCGGCCGCCACCTGCTCCCCGGAGCGGATGTCCTTGACCTCGTGGGTCACCACACCGTCGTCGTTCACCGAGGAGAACCACACGAACGGGATGCCGCGTTTGTCCGCGTACTTGATCTGCTTGCCGAATTTCGCGGCGGTGGCCGAGACCTCGCAGGCGATCCCGCGGGAGCGCAGTTCGGTGGCCACGTCCTGGGCCGCGGACCAGGAGTCCTCGTCCGTCAGGGACACGAGAACAGCGGTGGGAACGGCGCGGGAGGCCTCGGCCAGGCCCTGAGACAGGATGCGAGAGACCAGGCGGGTCACGCCGATGGACAGGCCCACACCGGGGTAGGTCTTCTTGCCGGTGCTGGCCAGGGACTCGTAGCGTCCGCCCGAGCAGATGGAGCCGAGTTTCTCGTGGCCGACCAGGACGGTTTCGTAAACGGTGCCCGTGTAGTAATCCAGCCCACGGGCGATCGAAAGGTCCGCGACGACCCGCCCCGGGGCGCGACGCACGCATTCGGCGATCACCTCGCCCAGCTCCGCCAGGCCTTCCTCGAGCAGGTCGTCCTGCACGCCCAGCGCCCGGACCTGGTCCACGAAGCTCGTGTCCTCGGCCCGGATGGAGGCCAGCTGCAGGGCGGCATCGGCCTGCTCGGCGGTGGCCCCCACGTGCTCGACCAGGTTCGCGGCGACGGCGTCGCGGCCGATCTTCTCCAGCTTGTCGATCTCCCGCAGGACCGCCGGGGCGTCGGTCAGCCCCACGCCGCGGTAGAAACCCTCGGCGAGCTTACGGTTGTTGACCCGCAGCTTGAACTCGGGCAGCGGCAACTTGCTGAGGGCGTCGATCATGACCAGGGCGAGTTCGACGTCGTACCGGAACGGGAGGCTGCCGTCCCCCACGACGTCGATGTCGGCCTGGGTGAACTCGCGGGCCCGCCCTTCCTGCGGTCGTTCCCCGCGCCAGACCTTCTGGATCTGGTAGCGGCGGAACGGGAAGTTCAGGTGACCGGCGTTGTCCACGACGTAGCGCGCGAAGGGCACGGTGAGGTCGAAGTGCAGCGCCAGTTTGCCTTCCTTTGCGACGGCCGCTGCCTCCTCGTCCTCGGCCAGGCGGGAGATGCCGTAGACCTCCTTGTCGATCTCACCCTTGCGCAGCAGTTGTTCGACGGTCTCCACGGCGCGGGTCTCGATCGAGGAGAAGCCGTGCAGTTCGAAGGTCTCCCGCAACGTGTCCAGCACGTGCAGCTCCACGAGTCGCTCCTGGGGAAGCCACTCGGGGAAACCGGACAGGGAGGTCTTGGAAGCCATGGGGACGTGTCTCCTGGTAGGGGGTCGAGAGTCGGGACCATAGTAGGCCCGCCCCGTGCCGATCGCCGTCGGGCCCACTCGCGCTTCAGCGGTGCCTTCGACGTGCGGCGGTGACCCGTGACTACCATGGTTCCCGTACAGCGCTGCGGGACGTGTCCCGTAGCCCCACGACGAGCTGCCGGACGCACCCGTTCACCGCACCAGGTGAACTGTCGCGGGTCGGCACGAGTGAAAGAGTTTCAGCGGTGACCGAACGTCTCGAATCCGACGACCAGAACCAGCCCCAGGTACCCACGCCCGCGGCGTTGAAGCCCTCGGGGGTCAAGCCCTCCATCGTGAAATCGCACCCCACGGCCCCGGGATCCTCCGTCCCGGCTCCGGCGGCAGCCCCCTCCGGCGCGGAAGCCGGTGGCAGCGCCCTGGAGTCCCTGACCTCGGAGCAGTTGGAGGCCGCGCGCCCGTTCGGCGAGGTGACCGAGGACGGCCACGTTTACGTCCTGGTCCAGGGTGAGGCCACCGCCGAGGGCGGAGAAACCGAGACGGAGAGGGTCCTGTGCGGTCAGGTGCCCGATGTTCCGGCGGACGAGGCCTTGGCCTACTTCGTGAAGAAGTTCGAGGAGGCCCGTACGCTCGTCGACGTTCTGGAACAGCGGGTGGAGGCGGGCAACGCCTCCTCGGACATGAACCGCAACGCCGACCACGTGCTGGCCCAGCTCTCCGAGCGGAAGCTGGTCGGCGACATCAAGGCGCTGGAGGCCCGCCTGGAGGCCCTTCGGCCCCGGATCGCGGAGCTCGAAGCGGAGCACAAGCGCGCCACCGAAGCCGCGAAGGCCGAGCACTTCGCCCAGCGGGACGCGATCGTGCAGGAGGCCGAGAAGATCTCGGGCCAGGACCCGCAGAAGATCCAGTGGAAGCAGTCCTCGGCCCGGATGGGTGAGCTGTTCGACCAGTGGAAGGCCCACCAGAAGTCCGGTATCCGGTTGTCACGTAAGGACGAAGAAGCGCTGTGGAAGCGTTTCCGCAACGCCCGGACGACCTTCGACCGGCACCGTCGGGCCTTTTTCTCGCACCTGGACGAGACCAATGCCGAGGCCAAGCGCGCCAAGGAACGGCTGATTGCCGAGGCCGAGGCGCTGCAGACCTCGACCGACTGGAACGTCACCGCGGGCAAGTACCGCGACCTCATGGATCGTTGGAAGGCATCTCCGCGTGCCTCGCGGCGGGACGACGACGCCCTGTGGGCCAGGTTCCGCGCCGCTCAGGACGTCTTCTTCGACGCCCGGAAGGCCGCCAACGAGCAGGTGGAGCAGGAGTTCGAGGAGAACCTCAAGCTCAAGCAGGAGCTGGTCGAGGAGGCCAAGCAGCTGCTCCCGGTCACGGATGTTCGCGCGGCCCGCAAGAAGCTCTCCGGAATCCAGGACCGTTGGGATGCCATCGGCAAGGTTCCGCGGGCCCATTTCAAGCGGATCGAGAACGAGTTGCAGGCGGTCGAGGAGGCGGTACGGGATGCCGACTCCGGTCACCGGGCCAAGAAGGTCGCCTCCGAACCCGAGGTGCGCTCGAACGCCCTGTTGACCCAGGCGGAGGACAAGGTCACGGAGCTGCAGGCACAGGTCGAGGCGGCTCAGGCCGCCGGTGACAGCACCAAGGTGAAGAAGCTCGGTGGGGAGTTGCAGAGCGCCGAGGCCATGCGCGACATGATCAAGCGTTCGGCCGCCGGGATCTGAGCGGCCCCTGGCTCGGTCGTCCACAGGACGCCAGGGGTTCTTCCAGGTCCGGACACCACGGGGTTCGATGGTCACATGACCGTCGAACCCCGTTGCCTTTCCGCCCCTCCGCTGGGCTCGGGATCGCCGTGGTGCCCGGGATCGCCGTGGTGCCCGGGAACGCCGTGGTGGCCGGGGCCGCCCGCGGTGGCCAGAGATGTTCTGTGGAGCCCGGACGACGGTCGCGGAGTGGGCCCGGCCGAGGTGGCGTCCATGGCCCGGGAAGGGCTGATCACACCTTTGCTCGGCCCCGTGTTCGTGACGGCCGGGGTGCCTGTGACGCGAGAGATCCGCGCGGAAGGTGTCCGCATGGTGACCTCCGCCGGTGTGAACACCACCGGGGTCTTGCACCGTGACGCCGCCGCATGGTTCCACTCGTGTGCTCCCGCCCCCGAGATGCTGTGGTTCATGGTCCACCGCAGACACAGGACCACCATGCGCCCGTCACCGGTCGGGGCTGCGATCCCCTGGTGCGTGCGTCAACTGGTCTATCCACCGCAGGACGTCGACCGGTTCCACGACATCCAGGTGACCACGCCCCTGCGTACCGCCGCGGACCTCGCCTGCTGGGATCACCCCGCCGCGGAGACCCCGCTGCGGCTCCTGCTCTCGGCTCCGCATCTGGCGGTGGACCCGGGCGCCGTCGTTGCCGTGCTGCGCAACCTGCCCCGCCTCCCCGGACGGGCCCGCGGCGTGATGCGCGTACGTCGCGTCTGCCGTGCCCTGGGCCTGGACGTTCCGGACTAGCGGTACTCACCGAACCTCCTGTTCCCGAACTCGGCACCGAGATCGTGCCCGGGCCTTCCGGGGTCGGTAACCGAGCATCGCGTCTACCTTTTCCCCCATGGACGTTGCCCCTCGCGCCGCCGCCGTCCTACGGTGGAACCGAGCGTCCAGCTCGGGCAACCGTGTCCCCACCGACCCGAGAGAGGAACACCATGTCTGCATGCCGCACTTGCTTGTCCCTGGATCGTGAAAAGGCGGTCGCGGCCGCCGAACTGTGGACGTCGCTCGCGCCCGACTCCCGGATCGAAAAGGTCATCGAGCTCGACGGCCCGAACGATCCCGTGGTCATCGACCTGACGATCGCCGGCACGCCGTACCAGATCCTCGGCGCCCCGCACATGGGAGACCCGACCATGGCGTCCTCGTTCTTCCTGACGGTCGCCGACCAGACCGAGCTCGACCGTTTCTGGGACGGGATCCTCGCAGCCGGCGGCGAGGAGCTCGAGTGCTCGTGGATCCGCGACCCGTACGGCTTCTTCTGGCAGGTGGTCCCCCAAGTCCTGACCGATGCGATGCTCGGTGAGGATGCCGCCGTACGTCAGGCCGCAGTCGAGGTGGTGTGGACGCAGCGCCGCGTAGTCGTCGCCGAGGTCGAAAAGGCCGTCGAGGCGTCTCGGAGCTGACCCCTCGCACGCCTGAGGGCGAGGAGCGCCCGCCGCAGGCCGTATCGTCGCCCTTCCCGACAGGGATACCGAAACCGAGCGGGTTGCCGTCCCGGAGTAATCAGGCCAAGGACCGCGGGGTGTCCGGCAGGCGCTGCTGGGCGGAGGTCCGGTAGACGTCGTACACGCCATCGATGTTGCGGACCTGGTTGAGCACGTGGTCCAGGTACCGGGCGTCCCCCATCTCGAAGGAGAAACGGGAGATCGCCAGGCGGTCGGAGGACGTGTGCACGTTGGCAGCCAGGATGTTCACGTGGTTCTCGGAGAGCACGCGGGTGACATCCGAGAGCAGCTTCTGCCGATCGAGCGCCTCGACCTGGATCTCGACCAGGAACACCGAGGACTGGGTTGGCGCCCAGTGCACGGGCACCATCCGCTCGGAATCACCCTGATTGCGCATGTTCGCACAGTCCGTGCGGTGGACCGAGATGCCCTGGCCGCGGGTCACGAAACCGATGATGTCGTCCGGGGGAACGGGTGTGCAGCACCGGGCGAGCTTGACGTAGACGTCGCTGGCACCGTCGACGGCGACCCCGGAGTCCGCGATGCCCTGCCGCACCGGCCTGATCGCGGAGGTGTTGTCCACCAGGTCCTCGACCGAGCCCTCCGCACCACCGGCGGACTCCACCAGCAGGTCGATGACCTCCCGGGAGGAGACCACCTCGTTGCCGATCGCCTCGTAGAGCGCGGTGATGTCCGACTTGTTCAGCTGCTGGGCGACCGAGACCAGGCCCTCCTGTGTCACGGTCCGCTGCAAGGGCAGGTGGTGCTTGCGCAGCGCGCGGGTCAGCGCCTCCTGGCCGCGGGTGATGGCCTCCTCGCGGCGTTCCTTGGAGAAGTACTGCTTGATCTTCGACTTGGCGCGGGGCGAGGAGACGAACTTGAGCCAGTCCTGGGACGGGCCCGCACCTTCGGACTTGGAGGTGAGAACCTCCACCCAGTCCCCGTGCTGGAGGGTCGAGGACAGCGCCACCAGCTTCCCGTTCACGCGCGCACCGATGGTCTTGTGCCCCACCTCCGTGTGCACCGCGTAGGCGAAGTCGACGGGCGTCGACCCCGCGGGCAGGGCCATGACGTCCCCGCGCGGGGTGAAGACGTAGACCTCTTTGGTGTCGATCTGGTACCGCAGGCTGTCCAGGAACTCGGTGGAGTCCTTGGTCTCGTCCTGCCAGGACACCAGGGACTTGAGCCAGCCCATGTCCTCGGAACTGGCCTTGGGGGTCTCTCCGGCCCCGCCCTGTTTGGCGTGGTCCTTGTACTTCCAGTGCGCGGCGACGCCGTACTCGGCGCGGCGGTGCATCTCGTGGGTGCGGATCTGGATCTCGACCGGGCGCCCACCGGGCCCCAGCACCGTGGTGTGCAGGGACTGGTACATGTTGAACTTCGGCATGGCGATGTAGTCCTTGAACCGCCCCGGCAACGGACGCCACCGGGCGTGCAGGGAACCGAGTGCCGCATAGCACTCGCGCACCGAGGACACCAGGACACGTACGGCCAGGAGGTCGTGGATCTCGTCGAAGTCCTTACCGCGCACGATCATCTTCTGATACACGGAGTAGTAGTGCTTGGGACGGCCGGTGATCACAGCCTCGATCCCGGACTCCGCCAGGTCCTCGGCCACCAGAGCCCGGATCTGGGCCAGATTGCGTTCCCGTTGCGGTTGGCGTTCGCCGACCATGCGCACGATCTCGTCGTAGATCTTGGGGTAGAGGGCCGCGAAGGACAGGTCTTCGAGCTCCCATTTGATGGTGTTGAGCCCCAGGCGGTGGGCCAGCGGGGCGAAGATCTCCAGGGTCTCGCGTGCCTTCTTGGCCGAGGATTCCTGCGAAACGAAGCGCCAGGTCCGGGCGTTGTGGAGACGGTCGGCCAGTTTGATCAGGAGTACGCGGATGTCACGGGCCATGGCCACGATCATCTTGCGCACGGTCTCCGCCTGCGCGTGTTCGCCGTACTGGACCTTTTCGAGCTTGGTCACGCCATCGACCAGATGAGCCACTTCCTCACCGAAATCGGCGGTGAGGTCGTCCAGCGTGTAGTCCGTGTCCTCCACGGTGTCGTGCAGCAACGCGGCGACCAGGACCGGACCGGTCATGCCGAGTTCGGCCAGGATGGTGGTCACCGCCACCGGGTGGGTGATGTACGGGTCACCGCTCTTGCGCTTCTGCCCTTCGTGCTGCCGATCAGCCACGGCGAACGCGCGCTGCAGGACGCTGAGATCCTCCTCAGGAGCGTTCTCCCGGACCGTACGCAACAGCGGTTCGATCAGGGGCGAGCGTGAAATGGATGCCCCCGACAGATAGGACAACGCGGAGCGGGTGCGCTCCGAGCGCCCGGGGAACACGGGACGTCCGAACACCGGACGGGAGGCCGGAACCACACCGTGCGTACCAGGGCTGCCGACGCCCGGCCGGTACTGACCCGGCGCCGGGGAGGTCGACTGTTCCGGGTCAGGTTGGGGCCGGGGAGCCTGGTTCTCACCGCTGTTCGCCCCGGCGTCGGGCCCGGAACTTCCGCCCGGACCGGGATGGAGAGTGTTGTGGTCCACGTCCGCCTCCTTCAGCTCATCCGCACCGGTGGCGACGGGTCATGCCCGGAGCAGTTTCCGTAACGGATGAATACCAATTCTAGGGGCGTCCCGCTCGCGTTCAGGCCGTTGACGCTCCGGAACGCCCACGGCCTGAGACCGCACGGTCGGGTCCGTCGCCGCGAGCGGCACGGTCAGCGGCCTCGCGATCCTGCTTCCGTACGGCGGGTTCCATGCCCCGCAGCGCGGCGTACACCGGCGTCGCAAAGAACAGCGTGGCCAGGGTGCCCCACACGATGCCCACGAACTGGGCCAGGGCGAGGTCCTTGAGCGTGCCCGCACCCAACAGCGCGGCGCCGATGAACAGGATGGCCCCGACCGGGAGGAGGCCCACCACGGACGTGTTGATCGAACGCACCAGGGTCTGGTTGGCGGCCAGGTTGATCTGGTCCGAGAAACCCTTGCCCGCCCTGGGTTGCGGCGCGGTGCCGTCGAGCAGGCCCTTGGTGTTCTCCCTGACCTTGTCGAAGACCACCACCGTGTCGTACAGCGAGTAGGACAACACGGTCAGGAACCCGATGATCGCCGAGGGCGTGACCTCGAAACCGATCAGGGAGTAGGTGCCCACCGTGAGGGCAACCGTCACGAACACACCGGCCATGGAGGCCAGAGACATCTTCCAGGTGCGGAAGTACAGGGCCATCATGATCGCCGTGAGCCCCAGGAAGATCGCCAGTCCGCGGATCATCTGCTGGGAGATGCCGGCTCCCCAGGTGGGCCCCACGAAGTTGGAGGCGACCTGGTCCTCGGAGACGTCGTAGGCCTGAACCAGAGCGTCGCGGACGGCCAGGGTCTCGTCGTCGTCCAACTGCTCGGTCTGCACGCGTACCGTGCCGGGGGCGATGTTGGTCACCGTGGACTGTCCGTCGTGCCCGGTGTCCGCGACGGCCTGTTCGCCGGGCTCCACGCTGGCGTCGGACACGTCCGAGACCACAAACTCCGAGCCACCGGTGAAATCGATGCCGAGGTTGAAGCCTCCGCGCACCACCGGAATCAGGGCCGAGATGACCACCAGGACCGCTGCGATGCTCAACCACAGCCGGCGTCTGGGAACGAACGGGAAGGACTTCCGTCCGCTGTAGAGATCGTTTCCGAAATCAGCGAAGCGTGACATCAGACCTCCTCGTTGGTGTCGGCGGCCTCGCGGCGGGCGCGTCGTCGTCGTTCGGCAAGGGTCAGGCCGTCGTCCACCCCGGTCGGCACGGCGCGGGCGGCCTTGGTGCGGGACCGGGCAACCGATCCGTCGTCGGAGTCAGGAGACTGTGCTCCCGGCGCGTCGACGACGTCGGAGTCGGCCTGGGTGGACCCGGAGGCCGGATCCAGGTCCTCGGGGGTCCGGAACTTTCCGCCACCGCGGTAGAAGGGCATGGCGTCGAGGGCCTTGGGATCCAGACCAGACCCGGGGCTGCCCTGCCCGAAGTACCGGGTCCGGGAGAGGAACACCATGACCGGGTGGGTGAAGAAGAACACGACCAGCAGGTCGATCACGGCCGTCAGTCCCAGGGTGAAGGCGAAGCCCCGCACGTTACCGACCGCCACGAAGTACAGGACCACGGAGGCGATCAGGTTCACGGCCTTGGAGGCCAGGATCGTCTGCTGGGCGCGCTTCCACCCGTGGTCAATAGCCGCCGGAATCGTGCGCCCGATCCGGACCTCGTCACGGATGCGCTCGAAGTAGACGATGAAGGAGTCGGCGGCCATGCCGATGGCCACGATCAGACCGGCGACACCGGCCAGGGACAGCCGGTAGTTCAGTCCCCACCCGAGCAGCGTGATGGCCAGCCAGGACATGATGCCCAAGACCACCAGCGAGATGATGTTGACCCAACCGAGCCACTTGTACTGGATGATCGACCACAGCGCCACGAGCCCCAGCCCGATGAGGCCAGCGATGATGCCCATGCGCAACTGGTCGGCGCCGAGGGTCGCGGAGATCTGCTGCTCGGAGGCGATCGAGAAACTCACCGGCAGGGAGCCGTAGCGCAACTGTTCGGACAAGAACGCGGCCGAGTCCTCCGTGAACTGGCCCGTGATCTGGGCCTTGCCGTTGGGGATCACCGCGTCCATCGTCGGCGCCGAGATGACCTCACCGTCCAGCAGGATCGCGAACTGGTTGCGTGCGTCGCCGGGGCTGGTCTGGCCGATGTTGTAGAGCCGTTCGGAGAGCGACTCGAAGGTCTTGGTGCCTTCCTCGTTGAACTGCAGGTCCACGCCCCACTGACCGGACGTGGTTCCGCCCTGCCCCTGAGCCATGCCGTAGCTCGAGTCGGAGATCTCCGTGCCGGCGATTTCCACGGGCCCCAGGATGTACTTGGCGCCCTCCTGCGGCCCACAAGCGACGATCGCCTTGTCCGTGGGCTGGGCAGCCCGTTCCTCCGGCGTCTGCGGCTGCGTGCAATCGGTGGACTCGTACTCCTTCATGAGATCCGCAGTGATCCAGTTGGTGTCAGAGGAGTCCTTTGGGTCCTCCGTGGGCTTCGGGAGGTCCTCCTCCGCGGTGCGCTGATCCTCCGGAACGGCTTCGGCGGCGCCCGTCAGCAGCACGGGCCGGAAGGACATCTCCGCGGAGGTCTGGATCAGTTCACGCGTGGCCTGGTCCGGGGTGCCGGGCATGGACACCACGATGTTGGACCCGCCCTGGGTGGTCACCTCGGCCTCGGAGACACCGGAGCCGTCGACACGTTGGCGGATGATCTCGACCGCTTGGTCGAGCTGCTCCGGGGTGATCTCCTTGCCTTCCTCCTCCCCCTGCAACCGCGGGGTGAGGACCATCTGGGTTCCACCTTCGAGGTCCAGCGCCAACCGCGGGGTCCAGTTGGTGCTCCCCCGGCCCGCTCCCCAGGCCAACAGCCCGATGAGAACGATCAGGATCACGACCAACCCGATCAGGGACGCACGCGCCGTGCTCAACGCACGCGAGACCTCGGTGCGGTTCTTCGAGCCCGGAGAGCTCTTGGTGGACGATGCCATGGGCAAGTACCTCGGATGATGTGCTGCTGGGACGTGCTGATGAAGACCGGAATCCCGGGGTCATGCGCTCCAGGAGCCCGGTCACGACAAAGCGTCCACCGGGCGGGAATCCCGATGGACGCCGAGTCAAGCGGTCACTTGTCGTCGGTGCTGGTGGCGCCGCCGTCGTGGTCGCGGTCGCTGCCACGGTCGGCACGGTCCTCGCGATCCGCTGTGGGGTCGACGGCGGACTCCCCCGCGGCCCCTGCCGATTCGTCGACGACGGTCGAGAGGGTCTGGAGGTGAACGGTCACCTGCGTGTTCGGGGCGATCTCCAGGACGGCTTTGACGGCGTCCTTGTCGATGCTCACCACGCGACCGTACAGACCGTAGCTGGTCATCACCTGGGTTCCGGGAACCATGCGCGACTGCTGGTCCTGGAGCTTCTGCTGCTGCTTGCGCCGGTTGCGGGAGGTGAACCAGAACATCGCCACCAGCAGGGCCAGCATCACGCCCAGGAACAGGAACTGACCGGGACCGCCGGTCGTCTGCTCCGCCGCGGAGAGGCTGGTTTCGGTCTGGGCCACGACCTGGGGCGTGAGCTCGGGCGTGATGAGGGCGGAAAGCACTCGGTCTCCTGGTTCCACAGCGTGTTCGCTGCATCGATGTCGGCCGACGCGATCACTGTGCGCCAGTCCGTCGGCCCGGTCAGGGCCTGTGTGGCGACCACCCTCTGAAGGCGGTCATCACAACATGGTAGGTGACGACCGTCCCACGGGCCCGGTCCCTCGGGTGCCCGGATGTCGTCCGTCGACGTGTACCGAGCCCCGGTCACTCCTCCGTGAGGTCCAGCGCCTGCTGGACGGCGGGGTCCCCGAAGGCCGCGTGCTCGGGAACCGCCAGCCCCAGGTGCTCCCAGGCGGCCGGCATGGCGATCCGGCCCCGCGGGGTACGGGCAAGCAGGCCCTCGCGGACCAGGTACGGCTCGGCCACCTCTTCGACGGTCTCCGTCTCCTCGCCCACGGCGATGGCCAGCGTGGACAGACCCACGGGACCGCCCCCGAAGTGTTTGACCAGGGCTTCCAGGACGCCGCGATCCAGGCGGTCAAGGCCGCGGGAGTCGACCTCGTACATTTCCAGTGCCGACGACGACGCCCGCGCGTCGATGCGCGAGACCCCGTGGACCAGAGCCCAGTCCCGGACTCTGCGCAGGAGTCGGTTGGCGATACGCGGTGTACCGCGGGAACGAGAGGCCACTTCCCGGAAGCCCTCCGTGGAGAGATCCAGGTCAAGCAGGCCCGCGGAACGGCGCAACACGGACACGAGTTCGTCGACCGAGTAGAACTCCAGGTGCCCCGTGAAGCCGAAACGATCGCGAAGCGGGCCCGGGAGCAGCCCTGCGCGCGTCGTGGCGCCGACCAGGGTGAACGGCGGGAGGTCCAGGGGAATCGAGGTCGCACCGGCCCCCTTGCCCACCACGATGTCCACGCGGAAGTCCTCCATGGCCATGTAGAGCATTTCCTCGGCGGGGCGGGACATCCGGTGGATCTCATCCAGGAACAGCACCTCGCCCTCGGTGAGGGAGGACAGGATGGCGGCCAGATCGCCGGTGTGCTGAATCGCCGGTCCGGAGGAGATGCGCAGCGGAGCGCCCATCTCCTCGGCGATGATCATGGCCAACGTGGTCTTGCCCAGGCCGGGCGGTCCGGAGAGCAGCACGTGGTCGGCCGTCCTCCCCCTCAGCTTGGAGGCCTCGAGGACCAGTCCGAGCTGGCGCCGGACGCGGGGCTGACCCACGAAGTCGTCGAGGGTCCCCGGCCGCAGCGCGGCTTCGACGGTCTTCTCGTCGGGTTCGGAGCCGGAGTCGACCAAGCGGTCCCGGCCGTTGACGGATGCGCGGTCACCGACCATGCTCAGGCGCCCTTTCCGGCGGGACGGGAGGAGTTCTGGGCCGGGTTGTGAGTGGATGAGGTCGAGGCGCGCGCTCCGAGCCACGCGAGGACCGTGCGCAGAATCAGGGAGACGTCACCCCCGTCGGCCAACTCCTCGCGACCTTCCAATGCGTCGTCGATGGCCGAACCCGCGTCCTTCTCGTTCCACCCGAGACCGACCAGGGCCTCCGTGACCTGCAACCGCCACAGGGGCTGCTGCGGTCCGGCCGGTGTCGCCGACGTCGTCGGGCCCGGGTCCGCGGGGACCAGCTTGTCCGCGAGCTCCAGGACGATCCGCTTGGCGCCCTTGGGGCCGATGCCCGGAACCGCGGTGAAGGCCTTGGGGTCTCCGGTGGCGATCGCGGTCCGCACGTCGTCCGGGCCCAGGGTCGCCAGGACGGCGAGGGCCGTGCGCGGGCCGATCCCGGACACCCCGAGCATGGTCTCGAAGACGTCCTTCTCGTCGGCGGTTGCGAACCCGAACAGCAGGGGCGAGTCGTCCTTGCGCGCCACGTAGGTCGTGGCCAATCGGGCCTCTCGGCCCTCGTGCAGGCCGGCGACGGTGGACGGACTGACCTGGATCTCGAGACCCAGGCCCTGGACGTCGACAACGACGGTGTTCAGTCCCTTGTGCAGGACGTCCCCGCGTACAGCCGCAATCATCCGTGTCTCCTCCGGCAAGTCGAACATGTGTACTAGTCGACGGCCAGCGTAGCAGCGGTGCCGCGGCGCGGGAGGGTTCCACGCCGCGCGTGGCCTCACCGCCGAGGCTCAGCGGTGAGTGGCGCAGCCGCGGACGGCTCATCGGCGGATGTTGCGGCGGCGGATGGTGCGGAGTCGGATGGTGCGACTCAGCCGCCGCGTCGAGCCCGCTGTTCCGCCGCCTTCCACGCTTGCTGCGCGGGAGTCAGGCCACGCCCCTTGGTCGCGCTCAGCCGCGAGAGCCTGGTCTGGGCGCCCTGGTGGGTCGCGGTGGCGGCTTGGGCGTCGTAACCGGAGCCCACGCCGCTGCGCCAGCCGTGGCAGATCGCGATCGCGATCGCGTCGGCGGCATCCGCGGGCTTGGGGGGCTCCAGGAGTTTCAGGATCCGCACCACCATGCGGGTCACCGCCGCCTTGTCCGCGTTCCCGTCACCGGTCACCGCGGCCTTGACCTCGGACGGGGTGTGCCAGGCCACCGGAATCCGACGGCGCGCGGCCTCCGCGATCACCGCCCCGGAGGCCTGGGCGGTGCCGACCACCGTGGGGGCGTTGTTCTGCGCGAACAGTCGCTCGATGGCCAACGCGTCCGGCTGGAAACGTTCCATCATGGACTCGGCCGCCTCGGCGATGCTGAGGATGCGGCGTTCGAGCGGTTGGTCGGGCGCGGTGCCCTGCACCTCGTGGTGCAACCACTCGACGCCGCGGTTGGCCCGCATCCGGACCACGCCGAAACCGCAACGGGTCAGACCGGGGTCCACGCCCAGAATGATCTGTTCGGCGGCGCTCACCGGGTGACGCTCAGTCCTGGTCCTCGAGCTGTGCCATGACCTCGGGAGAGATGTCCGCGTTGGAGTACACGTTCTGGACGTCGTCCAAGGCCTCCACGGCGTCGGCCAGGCGCAGGAACTTGGCAGCACCCTCCGCGTCCAGCTCCACCTTCATGTTCGGCCGGAAGACGGGGTCGTCGTTGTTGTACTCCAGACCGGCTTCCTCCAAGGCGGTACGGATCGCGGGAAGATCGGTGGCCTCGGAGACGACCTCGAAGACGTCGTCCTCCTCCACGACTTCCTCGGCACCGGCGTCGAGAACGGCCATGAGCACGTCGTCCTCGGTCAGGCCCCCGGACTTGGCCACCTCGGCCACGCCCTTGCGTTCGAACATGAAGGACACGGAACCCGAGTCCGCCATGGTGCCGCCGTTGCGGGTCACGGCCACCCGGACCTCGGAGGCCGCGCGGTTCTTGTTGTCCGTCAGGCACTCGATGTAGAGGGCCGAACCCTGGGGACCGCGGGCCTCGTAGAGGATCTCCGAGTAGTCGATGACCTCGCCCGTCAGACCGGCACCGCGCTTGATGGCGCGATCGATGTTGTCGTTGGGCACGGAGTTCTTCTTGGCCTTGGACACGGCCAGGTCCAGGGCGGGGTTGCCCGCGGTGTCCGGCCCGCCCTGACGTGCCGCGACCTCGATGCCCTTGATGTACTTGGCAAAGGCCTTGGCGCGCTTGGCGTCAATGGCAGCCTTCTTGTGCTTGGTCGTGGCCCATTTGGAGTGACCTGACATGAATGCCTCCTGTCGGAACTTCCCGCCGGGAAGTTCTCGCATCGTTGTTCGTGGTCCCGCTGGGTGCGCCGCGGGACCGGCCGGAAAATCCGCGGATCAGTCTAGTCGCCGCTTTCCCGGGACCGTGGGTCGGGGGCGCACGGGTCAGCGCGGACGGTTCCGTGCGACCTCGCGCGCCTTCTGCGACAGCGTGTCGTTGAGGGGTTCCAGGGTCTCATGTGAGTACCTCCGGCGGACCGCGGTGGCAATCAGGTGATCGGCCAGGACGGGGTTCTTGGGCAGCAAGGACCCGTGCAGATAGGTGCCGATGACCTCGTTGGTCACCGCGCCCTCGGTTCCGTCCTCGCCGTCGTTGCCGTCACCGGACACCACCCGGCCCAACGGCTGCTGCCCGTCGGCCAGGCGGGTCAGGCCAGAATGGTTCTCGTAACCGATGATCGTTCCGAACTTCTCCGACTCGGTCACGATGTTGCCGATCAGCCTGGTCTCGCCGCCGACCGTGGTGAGGTCGAAGATGCCGATACCCGGCAGGACCTCGCCCCCGATAGTGCGGAATTCGTGGCCAAAGAGCTGGTAGAGGCCACAGATCGCCAGCATCGGGACGCCGTCGGCCACCAGTTCGTGCATGACGGGCTTGATCTTCTGCAGGTCCTCCATGACCCGGAACTGTCCGGAGTCCTGTCCCCCGCCGCCCACGAACAGGTCCGCGTCCGCGGGGAACGAGTCCCCCGAGTTGTAGTCGGTGAGCTGCACGGCGTACCCGCGCTTCTCCAACCGCCGTTTGAGGGTCAGCGTGTTGCCCCAGTCCCCGTAGATGTTCATGTCTCGCGGGTAGAGCTGGACCAGGTGGATCTCTCCACGTCCGCCCGGTTCCACGGCGTCCACGGCGGGAGCACCGTCCTCGGGTGCCGTCGGGAATGTGGGTGTGGTGGTGGTCATGGTGCCTCAGATCTCGGGAACGACGGCGACGGACCGGAGCGCACGCCGCAGCGCGAGCATGGCCGTGTAGGTGCAGAACACCCGCATGGGGCGGCCTTCCGCGCTGGCGATGAACTTCCGCAGGGCCTCGGTCAGCTCGGGTTCCACGTCCCGGACGGGGACCTGGTCGTAGTCCAACCTCAGGGCCATGTCCCAGGCGCGGGTGCCGGTCACCAGGTCCACCCCGCCGGAACGCAGGGATTCGAACTCCACGTCCCACAACCAGGAGACGTCGCGGCCGTCCGCGTACTCGTCGTTGATCGCGATCATGGTCGCGTAGGCCTCCGGGCGTGCCGAGGCCAGGGAGAGCCGGAAGCCCGCGGGGTTCTTGACCAGCAGGAGCTGCAGCGGCGCACCGTCCACCGTGATGGTCTCCCCGCGCCCGAACGCTGGAGTGACGGCGGACAGCTCCCCCAGGAGGGACGGAATACCGGCCTGGGCGGCCGGGGCGTCGCGCCCGTCGTCCGTGACGGTCATGGAAAGGGCCAGGGCAGCGGCAGCGTTGTAGACGTTGTAGACGCCGTACAGGTGGACCTTGGCCTTCTCCGGCTTCCCACGGACCAGGAAGTCCACGTCGGTGGCTTTGAAGTCCGTGAGTTCCACAACAGCTTCGGGGGCGGAGCCGCCCTCCGGGGTCGGTGCGGCGGGACCGTCGGCACCCCGCATGTCGTCGTCGGAAGGGAACATGGGGCGTAGCTGCGGGGAGAGCCCGTACCAGAGCACCTCGGTGCCCGGGCGGACATCTTCGGCCAGGGAGGCAATCCGCGGGTCCTCGCGGTTGAGGATCACGGCCTCGGTCGTGGCCGCGGCGACCTTCGAGAGCATGCGGCGCGTGGTGTCGATCTCGCCGAAGCGGTCGAGCTGGTCGCGCATGACATTGAGCAGCAGCGCGAAGCGGGGCTGGACCTCCTTGACGAAGTGCACCGCGTGCGCCTCGTCGAGCTCCAGGACCGCGATGTCCGCGTCGAACCGACCGGTCAGCGAGATTTCTTCGAGCAATGCCGCGGCCACTCCGCGCACGAAGTTTGATCCGGTGCGGTTGGTGAAGACCGTGAGCCCTTGGGATTCCAGGAGTTGGACCGCCATCTTGGTGGTCGTCGTCTTCCCGTTGGTCCCCGAGACCACGACGACGCCGTGCGGCAGCCGCGCGAGTTGTTCGGACACGAATCCGGGATGCAGCTTCTCCATCACCAGCCCGGGGAACGCGGAACCGCCCCCGCGAAGTTTGGTGGCGGCACGAACTCCCTGGCCGAGAAGCCTCACAAGTGGTCTGGACATGCGCTCCATCTTACGGCGAGCGCACGCTCACGCACGACGCGTCAGGCCTCCGGCCAGTGCGCTCGGGTCAGTTCCCAGGTGGAACCCAAGGTGTCCATCATCGCTTTGGTTCCGGCCGTCACGGGCAGGAAGTTGGCGTCCCCGCCCCAACGCGGCACCACGTGCATGTGCAGGTGCGCGGCCAGGGAGCCGCCCGCGGCTTCACCCAGGTTCAGTCCAGTGTTGAAGGCATCAGGGCTCGCCGCTGCCCGCACCGCCGAGATCCCGTCGCGGGTCAGTTCCATGAGCTCCACGAGTTCCTCGTGCCTGAGGTCCGTGAGATCCGGGACGTGCCGGTACGGACAGATGAGCAGGTGCCCCGGGTTGTAGGGGAACAGGTTGAGGATCACGAAGCAGTGCTGCCCGCGGTGGACGATCAGCGAGTCCTGGTCGTCGTACTCCGGGCCCGTGCAGAACGGGCACCCGGGGCGGGTCTCGATGGAAGTGTCCTCGCCACGCACGTAGGCCAACCGGTGCGGGGTCCAGAGCCGTTGGAAGGCATCGGGCACCCCGGCCAACCGGAAGTCGTCCTGACTGATCCAGTGGTGGGGTGCCCGTTGCTCGTCGTTCATCGCTGTCCTCAGGCCTCGGTCGAACCGGGTGCCTCGCCGACGGAGGGGTCCTCCGCGACGGCGGACGGGCGCGGATCCTGGTTGACCCTGTTCTGCACGTGGGCCGTGATCCGAGCGATCGCTTCCTCGACCGGGACCCCGTTCTCCTGCGAACCGTCACGGTAACGGAAGGACACGGCACCGGCGTCGACGTCGTCGCCACCGGCGATGAGCACGAAGGGCACCTTGTCCTTGGAGGCGGTGCGGATCTTCTTGGGGAACCGGTCGGAGGAGGCGTCCAATTCCGCGCGGACCCCGGCGGTGCGCAGACGGTCGACGACGTCCCGGAGGTAGTCGTCGAAGGCGTCGGCCACCGGGATCGCGCGAACCTGCTCGGGTGAGAGCCAGGCCGGGAAGGCCCCGGCGTAGTGCTCGGTCAGCACGCCGAAGAACCGTTCGATGGAGCCGAACAGTGCGCGGTGGATCATGACCGGGCGCTGCCGGGTCCCGTCGGCCGCGGTGTATTCGAGTTCGAAGCGGTCCGGCATGAAGAAGTCCAGCTGGATGGTGGACATCTGCCACGTGCGCCCGATCGCGTCCTTGGCCTGGACGGAGATCTTGGGGCCGTAGAACGCGGCTCCCTCCGGGTCCGGGACCAGTTCGAGCCCGGACTCCTGGGCGACCTCGGCCAGCGTGTTGGTGGCTTCCTCCCAGGTCGCGTCGTCCCCGATGGACTTCTCAGGATCCCGGGTGGACAACTCGAGGTAGAAGTCCGTGAGCCCGTACGCGGTCAGCAGGTCCAGCACGAACTGCAGGGTGCGGGACAGCTCGTCCTTCATCTGTTCGCGCGTGCAGTAGATGTGGGCGTCGTCCTGGGTGAAGCCGCGGGCGCGGGTCAGCCCGTGGACCACGCCGGACTTCTCGTTGCGGTAGACCGTGCCGAACTCGAAGATCCGCAGCGGCAGTTCCCGGTAGGAGCGGCCACGCGAGTTGAAGACCAGGTTGTGCATGGGGCAGTTCATGGGCTTGAGGTAGTAGTCCGCGCCCTGTTTGGTGACGTTCCCGGCCGCGTCCACCTCCTCGTCCATGTGCATGGGCGGGTACATGCCGTCCTTGTAGAACCCCAGGTGACCGGACCGTTCGAACAGGTTGGACTTGGTGATGTGCGGCGTGTTGACGAAGGAGTACCCGGCCTTGACGTGCTGTTCGCGCGACAGGTTCTCCATCTCCATCCGGATCAGGCCGCCGCGGGGATGGAAGACCGCCAGGCCCGAACCGATGTCGTCCGGGAAGGAGAAGAGGTCCAGTGCGGTGCCCAGGCGCCGGTGGTCACGGCGTTCAGCCTCTGCCAGCCGGTCCTTGTAGGCCTTGAGTTCGTCCTTGGTGGGCCAGGCCGTGCCGTAGATGCGCTGGAGCTGCTTGTTCTTCTCGGAACCGCGCCAGTACGCGGCGGCGGAGCGCATGAGGGCGAACCCGTTGCCGATCAGCTTGGTGTTGGGCAGGTGCGGGCCGCGGCACAGGTCGCGCCACACGATCTCACCGGACTTGCGGTCCACGTTGTCGTAGATCGTCAGTTCACCGGCGCCCACCTCCTGGGAGGCACCTTCGGCTGCGGATTCGACCTCGCCACCCTGCGAGCCCTCGGATCCCGACCCGGGGCCGTGGGCCAGGCCGATCAGTTCGAGCTTGTACGGCTCCTCCGCCATCTCGGCCACGGCCTCGTCCGGGGTGACCACCCGGCGTCGGAACGACTGGGTGGTGTTGATGATCTTCTGCATGCGCTTTTCGATCGCCTTGAGGTCTTCGGGGGTGAAGGCCTCCTCGACGTCGAAATCGAAGTAGAACCCGTCCGTGACGTACGGGCCGATGCCGAGCTTGGCCTCCTGCTTGAGTTCCTGGACGGCCTGGGCCATGACGTGCGCCGTCGAGTGCCGCAGGACCTCGAGTCCCTCGGGATCGGAGATGAGCACCCGGGTGACGGTGTCGCCGTCGGTCAGGGGGGTCGAGAGGTCCTTCAAGGTGTCGTTGACGTGGGCGACCACGACGTCACGGTTGTCCGTGTAGAGATCGGCCGCGGTGCTGCCGCCGGGGACCTCCCGGGTTTCGCCGTCGACGACGACGGTGATCGGGGATCCGGAGTCCAGGACCTGCTCGCTCATGTGAGGTGTACTGCCTTTCGCTGATGGGGGCACGGCCGTACCGGGGTCGCGCTCGACTCGAGCGATCCTACCCGCCCGCCGGTCACGTCATCAGGCTCGCAGGCACCACGACGCAGCTCACGGCATGGTCTCCACCACACCCCCGGCCACCGCCAGGTCCTGCCAGCTCATCCCGACCCCTTTGAAGACGCGCGGGCGCGACCAGTCGGGCGCCACCCGGTCGTTGACCAGGTCCACCAGCTCGACCAGATCGACCGCACGCGCCGGATCGCCGCTGCCCTCGGCCGCCATGATCACGTCTCCGGCCTCCCGCAGTGCTGTGCCGGTGTCCTCGACCACCACCTGGGACCGGGTCACGAGCCCGGTGTCCAGTTCGCGTCGGTCCGGTTCGTGGGACCCCATGGCCACCACACACGCGGAGTCGGGAACCACACCGCCGTCGAACAGCGGAGTCCCGGACGACGTCGCACACACCACCAGATCGGCATCGGCGACGTCCTCCACCGATCCGGCCCGCGCCGCCAGGCCGAGGCCCCGGGCAAAGTCCACGGCGGTTTGCACCCCGGATTCCTGACGACCGTTGATCACGACCTCACGGAAGTCCCGGATGTCCGCGCAGGCCTCGATGTGCGCCAGCGCCTGCGGTCCAGTGCCGAAGACCACCAGCTTGCGGGCATCGGACACGGTCATCCGGTCCGCGGCCACGGCAGACACCGCGGGGGTGCGCAGCGCCGTGAGGCCGTCTCCCTGTAACAGGGCCCGGGGGGTCAGGGTCTGTGTGTCCATCAGGACGTAGACCGCCTGGATCCGCGGCAGACCGCGCTCCGGGTTGCCCGGGGACACGGAGGCCACCTTGGTACCGGTCCAGGGCCCGATGACCGAGGGCATGAGCAACAGGTGCCCCTCCCCGGCCGCAACATGGGTCCGGGCCGGATCGGAGGCCGGGTCGAAGCCCGAGCGCAGAGCGCGCTCGATGAGTTCCCGGGCGCGCCGCGGGGACACCGCAGCGGCAATGTCCTCGCCGCTGAACCAGGGTGCCGCCGTCGTCCGAGTCGTCAGGTCGGGAGCGTTCACTTGCGGGCCTCCGACGTGCTCGGCGCGATGTGGGCATCCGCATCCTGTGCCGCCACGGGCACGACCTCCGCCTGCGCCTCCTTGCGTGCGATCGACGGCGCGAACACCAACGCCGTGAGGGACACCGCGGCGGTGATCACCAGGTACACCGAAATGGACTGCCAGGCGCCGTTGAACTCCTTGAGCAGGAACGTGGCGATCAGCGGCGCCGTGCCACCGGCCAGGGCGGCGCCGATCTGGTACCCCAGCGTCACGCCGGTGTAGCGGACCTCGGCCGAGAAGATCTCCGAGCACATGGTTCCCAGGGTGGCCGTGACCGGCGGCCACACAACCCCCAGACTGACGACGACGGCGACGTAGAGCGCCAAGTTGTTCTGCAGGTTCACCAGCATGAAGAACGGGAAAGCGAACAGTGCGATCAGCACGACACCCGTCGAGTAGACCCGGAACCGACCCACCCGGTCGGACAGCGCCCCCATGACCGGAATGAGCACCGTGGACAGGCCCGCACCGAGCATCACCGCGTTGAGCGGAGTCGACTGCGCGTAGTCCAGCAGTCCCGTCGCATAGGAGACCACGAACGTGGCGAAGATGTAGAACGGCGCCGTTTCCACCACCTTGACGCCGACCGCCACGAGGACAGCACGCCAGTGGTGCCTGAGAGTCACCAGGAGCGGCACCTTGGCCACGTTGCCCGCCGCCTTTGCCTGTTTGAAGTGGGGCGTCTCCCCCAGGCCACCGCGGATCCACAGCCCGACGATCACCAACAGCACCGAGGCGATGAACGGCAGACGCCACCCGACACCGACCAGGAACTCCTCCCCCAGCGCGGACACCAGGGCAAAGGCACCGGCCGCCAGGAGCATGCCGATCGTGATTCCCATCTGCGGAACGGACCCGAAGAGTCCACGTTTGGCACGCGGGGCGTATTCATAGGCGAGCAGCAGGGCACCGCCCCACTCGCCGCCAATGGCCAGGCCCTGGATGATGCGGCAGATCACCAGAAGGATCGGCGCCAGGACGCCGACCTGGTCGTAGGTCGGGAGGAAGCCGATGGCCACCGTGGCTCCGCCCATCATGGACAACGTGACCACCAGGGTCACCTTGCGTCCCACGCGGTCCCCGAAGTGGGAGAACACGATGCCGCCGAAGGGACGGATGAAGAACGTCAGCGCCAGCGTCAGGTAGGACAGCATCTGCGAGATGTACGGATCGTCCGTCGGGAAGAACTGCTCGTTGAAGATGAGCGCGGAGGCCGTGGCGTAGAGGAAGAAGTCGTACCACTCGATCGAACTGCCGGCCAGGGAGCCGGACAAGACCCTGAGGTTGGTCGCCTTGGCGCCCACCTGGGTGGCTTTGTTTTCGCGCTGTTCCTGTTCGGTGAGGACCTGCTCGGTGCGCACTTGATCGGGGCGGACCTGTTCGGTCGTCGACTGCCCGTTCAGGTGCTGCTCCCGGTGCGTGGCGGACTCAGGTGGTTTCGGACGGCTCACGGTCGTCTCCAGACGTGGATCGATCGGGACGCGTCACCGCGGAGGGGTTCCAGCGTGCGGCGCATCATGTGATGCCCAGCACAGTACAATGTTACATTGCCAGAAGCCATCGATTCGTCGTCGGGACTGGTCACAAGAGTGTTCGGTGGTGCGCCTCGGGCGATTACTCGCTCTTGCCCGCCCAGACTCCCGCAACGTGGCCGAGGTGCCGTTGCATGATCTCCTCGGTGCGGCTCCGGTCCTGGGCCGCCACAGCCTCCACGAGTTCCACGTGCTCCCGGGCGGTGAACTCGAGCTGCCGCTGCTCCGCCAGGGCCTTGAGCCCGGTCAGCCTGGTGGTCGAGCGCAGTGAACGGACGTGCTTGACGGCGATGTCGTTGCCCGCTTGCTCGAGCAGACTCAGGTGCAGGTCCATGTCGAGCTCGATGAACCGGATCAGGTCGCCGTCGACCGCCGCCACCACCGACTGCTCGGCCAGGCCGCGGCAGCGCTCGAGCAGTTCGTCGGCAACTCCCCGTTCAGCCACATCCCCCATGAGGGGAATCTCGATGAGCGTGCGCAACTGGATGACCTGACGGCGCGTTTCGGCCGAGACGTCCGTGACCCGGTAGCCCTTGTACCGGATGGGGCTCACGTGGCCCTCCTGCGCAAGGTCGAGCATGGCCTCACGCACGGGCGTGGCGGACACACCGAACTCGGCCGCCAGCCCGGGAGCGCTCAGCACCTCCCCCGGTTCGAAGTCGCCCACGATCAGTGCGTGCCGCAGGCTCGCCGCCACTTGGTCGCGCAAGGGTGCCGTCGGCGTCGGCAGTACGGGTGCCGCTCGACGTCGCCGAGTCCCCGAGGGAATCTGTTGGTTTCGATCTTCCACGCGAACCTCTCAGAACAGCGCCTGGACGGGCGCAACCAGGTCCGGGGTGTTGTTCCGGACATTGCCGACCTCCGACCCCACGGCATGCAGCTGCCACGTGGCAGCCACCATGTCCGCTTCCGCCCGAACCCGCTCGACCAGACCAACGGCCTCGTCCTTGGAATCCGCTGCGGGATCCAGCCAGTCCTCCAGCGTGGAACGGTTGAGCGCGATCGGCAGGCGGTCGTGCAATGCGCCCAATTCCTGGAGCACGGGCTCTTCCGCCTCCGGGGAGGGTGCGTCCGTGGTGAGGATCGAACACGAAAGCAGCCATGAACCCGACGGTTCCTGCCACCACTCGTAGAGCCCGGCGAACCAGACGGTCGCCCCGTCGTGCTGCGGATGGACGTAGTACGGCTGTTTGGCGGGAGCGCCCTTCGTGGCCTTCACCGGGGCGCCGTCCGGGCCGAGCCGCTTCCTCCACTCGTAGTACCCGTTGGCGGGCACCGCACAACGACGGTGGCGGACCGCGGAGCGGAACATGGGCTTGTCCACCACGGTCTCGGAGCGGGCGTTGAAGGCTCGGACACCGATCGAGGGGTCCTTGGCCCACCCGGGGACCAGGCCCCATCGCGCCACGTGCAGTTCCCGCAGAACGGCTCCGGGGGTCTCGTCGTCGTCACCGGCAATCCGCTCGAGGACGACGGGAACCTCGGCGGTGGGGGCCACGTTCCAGTTCTCGCGTACGGCCGACGTGTCGGTGCCGCGCAGGGGTGCACCGGGAACGGCACCGACCTCGAACAGGAGATCGTCCACGGACCGGGCGATCACGTACCGGCCACACATCAGAAGGCCTGTTCCTGGAGGGACCCGTAACCCATGTGGCGTGCGTACATGCCGTAGACCTTTCGCAGAGCCGATTCGACGTCGCTGACGCGGGTCCCCGGCCTCAGGTCCTCCACGGCCCCTGCCGTGGCCGGGTTCCATTCGAGGCCCAGGGAGCGGTAAACGTCCGTGAGCACGGCCCGGATCGGCTCGGACTGCTCGACGACCACTACCGTCGAGAAGTACCACGCGCCCTGAACGATCCGCTGCGCGGCACCGGAGAGCTTGATGGTGGCCATGGGCGAATCAATGGTCCGACCCGTTGCGTGAACGCTGTACTCGCCGGGACAGTACTCCCCGGGGATCTCACCCACTTCGGCGGCAATCTCCAGTTCCTCCATGGCGGCCACCACCATGTCGGCGAACAGGGCGTAGCGTTGCTGGATTTCCGCCTTGGGGTCCGACGCCGGTTCGATGTGGTCGATCACCAGGCATCCGCGGTGATACGCGGCCGCCCGCCCCCCGACCTTGCGGACCACGGGTGTGTACCCGGCTCGTTTGACTGCACGTTGGGCGGCCGCGAAGCCGGGAAGCAGTTCGTCTCTGCGACCGAAGGCCACGGTCGGCCGCGGCTGGTAGATACGCAGGACGGGACCGGCCGAACCGGAGCGGACGGCACGCAGAATGTTCTCTCCGGCCTGGTAGTCCTGCTCAGCGCCCAGGGATTCGCGCTGCCGAATGAGTTTCATGCGGTGTGTCCTCCCTGGGTGGCGACCGGCTCGGCGGAACGGGAAGTGACGCGGTCCGTATCCTGATCATGGCTCTGGGTGTAGGCGCGGAACCATTCGGCCAACGCCCTGGCCGAGATGTCCACCCGATCGGCCCAGTTCAGTGCCTGGGCGTCCGCGTCGTCGGAGACGTGCTTGACCATCCGCAAGGGCACGCCCAGGTGCCGGCAGGCGACGGCCACGGCAAAGCCCTCCATGTCCACCAGGTCGGCACGCTGCGCCAGCGCGTCCCGGACCGGGCCACCGGCCACGAACGAATCCCCCGTGGCCAACACGGTGCCGTCCCCGACCTGTCCCAGGTCAACCAATGCCATCGTGTCCGCGGGATCGGAACCCATGGCTCGCATGAGGTCCGCGTCGACGTCGCGATTGATCACGGTGGAGGGTTCGAACAGGCCGTCGGTTCCCGACTTGAGTGCGCCGCAACTGCCGAGGTTGACCACGGTCAGCTCTGCCCGGTCCTGGGGGTCCGGGACTCGTTCCATGACGGCGCGGGTGGTCACCGCCGCGGCCAATGACATTCCGATGCCGGTCAGGACCACGTCGGTACCGGCGGGAAGATGAGCGGTTTCCGCGGGGTGCGCGGCAACGACCAGCAGGCGATTCATGGCCTTCACTGTATTCGCCTGGAAGCCTCCGTCCGGACACGGGCGGTCGAGTCCTGCTCGTTCTCAAGGGCGTCGAGCAGCCGAAAACGGGCCGGTCGGCGGGACGCCAGGTCGGCCGGGGGCACGAACCGATCGGCAGTCTCCGTGCTCCCCCACCGCACGCGGCGCATCACTCGGAACACCGGCCGTTGGATGTAGAACCATGACAGGCCCGCCAACACGGCCGTGATCAGGCCTGCAAGCACGACGGTTGTTCCGCGGTCCCACCCAGTGCCGGCCGGCGCCAACAGGACGGTGTGGACGGGCCATCCGTAGGCAACCACTCCGACCCAGACGTCGCGACCGGCCAGGAACGACGGCATGGGCAGCGCGATCAACGGGGCGAGCGCCAGGGCCAGGAACGGTTGGCCGAAGTCCATACCGCCCATGGCCAAGGGAACTGACAGCGCGAACAGCGTGGTGCCCAGGACAGGAACCAGGAACCTCTGCACGCGTCCCGACTCGGCGAGTCCTCCACCCCGGGCGACCAGGAGCGATCCCGCCAGAAAGTAGGTGATGAGGTGGAGGATGCACAGGACGCTGGCGCGAAGCGTGGCAAGGTCGGTCGTGCCTGCATCCGTGACGGGGCCTGCCGGAGCGAATCCACCGATCAACAGCCGCCACTCCGGTGCGCTGGCACCCAGGACGCAGGAGGCCCACATGGTGATGGCCAGCAGCACCGGGATGACGGTGGACGCATGCGCCCGGGTCCAGCGCCAACGCGACAGCGCGGTCATTGCCAGGCAGCCAATGGCCCAGGCCGGCAGGACCGTGCAGAACGCCGTCAACACCGGGGACGGTTCGGACGGGTTCTGAAGGACCAGTGCCAGCAGAAGGCCCGGCCCGAAGGTGGCGGCTCCGGAGGTCACCAGGCGGGCGAAGGACCCGTGGGTGGCCCGACTCTCAGGTTCGGACACATGGCGGTGGGTGACCAGGATTCCCGAGAGCACGAACAATGCCCCCAGTGCGATCTCTCCCACGAGCCCGGGCATGCTCCAACCCGGGACAGCCACCGTGGGGTCCGTGGTTCTGCCATCGGCGGAGCTTGCCCCGCCCGGCGCCGTCGTCGCAATCGCCAGGCAGAGGAGGAACCCGGCTGCCAGCACGGTGGACAGTGCCGTGATGTTGGCCCGCTGGCCGCGGGTGAGCGTCAGAGGGAACGACCCCGACGCGGTTGCGGGAGCAGCACCGACACCGAGGGCGGGTTCATGCCCCTGCGAGGCACCGGACACGAAGGAGGCCACGGGTACTCCTGTCCGCGGGGTCGGATCTGAGACGGGTCAAACGAGGGAGGCCCCCATCGTGTGGAGTCCGCCGGTCGAGAGTCGGTGGACACTCGAGTGCGGTCACTGAGCCGGTGAGGCGACCGGCGACGGAGGTTCCACGTGCACTTTCCCACGTCAACGGTCGATTCGCGGGCGCCTGTTTCCGTGTGCATGCACACGTCCCCCGGTCGGCGGACGGGTCGTGCATCCGGCCCGGGAATGTGCGGGCAACGCGCCTGGTCGGCTCGCCCACGTCCCCCAACACGCCCCATACCGTCGGACTCGATGCGACCATGGTTCCATGACTCCACAGACCCGCATCCTGATCATCGGCGGTGGCATCGCAGGGCTGTCCGTGGCCTCCGAGTTGTGCCGCCGTCGAAGGACGGGCATGGGCCTGACCCTCGTCGAAGCCGAGCCGCGTCTTGCCCACCACACGTCCAGCCGGTCGGCGCAGCACCTGAGTCCGGGCTACGGTCCACCGGCGGTGCGGGAACTGACCCGGTTGACCGTCGCTCAACTGCGCGACGGCCTGCCCGGTGCATCCGGCCCGGTGGTCTGGCCGGCACCGACCGTGGTCATCGGCAGTGACGACCAATTGGCTGCCGAGACGACCTTCACCTCCGAACAGATCGACCGCGCCCGGGTTCTCGAGCTGTGCCCGGAGCTGGCCGGGGTACCGGACCGGGCGTTGCAGGGCGGACTGTTCGAGGACGACGCCGTACGCACCGACGCACCCGCCATCCTCGAGTGGCACCGCAGCCAGGCGGCCGAGGCCGGTACGCGCATACTGACCGACTCCCCCGTCCGCTCGGCGTCCTACGACGACGGCGTCTGGACCGTTCTTGCCGGAGACCATCGATTGAATGCGGAGATCGTGATCAACGCAGCCGGGGCCTGGGCGGACAAGGTCGCAGGACTGTTCGGCGCGTCGACGCTCGGGCTGCAACCGCTGCGACGGACCGCCGCCGTCGTGGAACTGGAACGTCCCCTGGAACCGGGCCATCCCGTCGTCGTGACTGCCGACGGTGGCTGGTACTACCGAGCGGATCCGGAAGGGGCGATGATCTCCACGGGCGAGGCAGAGCCCGAGGAACCCTGCGACTCCGTCCCTCACCCCGGGCAGATCGAGGCACTCGTGGACGAACTGAATTCGACCACGGATCTGCGCATCACGGGGGTCAAGCGGGCATGGACGGGTCAACGCACCACCGCGCCGGACGGGGTCCCTGTCTGCGGGTTCGACCCACGCGTGCCCGGGTTCCTGTGGCTGGCCGGTCAGTCCGGTTACGGCTTCCAGACCAGCACGGCTCTGGCCCGCGCCGCCGCGGATTGTCTACTGGACGGCTGTATCGGTGCGTGGTGCAGCCCGGAGACCACAGAGGCCCTGTCCCCGGCCCGTTTCTGACCCCGATTTGCCCTTCCAGGTCCCTTCCATGCGCCGAGACCTCCGTTATGGCCCGAATCTCGCGCGAATTCAGGTCTTAACGGAGGTCTCGGTGGGGCCGGGGCGACGGCGCCGTCTGGGAAGGGACCGTCAGAAGTCCCAGTCCTCGTCGTCGGTGTTCACGGCCTTGCCGATCACGTAGGAGGAACCCGAACCGGAGAAGAAGTCGTGGTTCTCGTCCGCGTTCGGCGACAGGGCCGAAAGGATCGCGGGCGACACATCGGTCATCTCCTTGGGGAACAGCGCCTCGTAGCCCAGGTTGTTGAGCGCCTTGTTGGCGTTGTAGTGCAGGAACTTCTTGACCTCTTCGGTCCACCCCACGCCGTCGTAGAGCGATTCGGTGTACGCGATCTCGTTCTCGTAGAGCTCGTCCAGGAGGTCGTAGGTGAAGGTCTTGAGTTCGTCGCGACGCTCCTGGGTCTCCTTCTCCAGACCCTTCTGGTACTTGTACCCGATGTAGTACCCGTGCACGGCCTCGTCGCGGATGATCAGGCGGATGATGTCCGCGGTGTTCGTCAGCTTGGCCTTCGAGGAGAAGTGCATGGGCAGGTAGAAGCCCGAGTAGAACAGGAAGGACTCCAGCAGCGTGGAAGCCACCTTCTTCTTGAGCGGGTCATCCCCCACGTAGCGGTCCAGGATGATGTCGGCCTTGCGCTGGAGGTACTCGTTCTCGTTGGACCAGCGGAAGGCCTCGTCGATCATCTTGGTGGAGGCCAAGGTGGAGAAGATCGACGAGTAGGACTTCGCGTGGACCGACTCCATGAACGCGATGTTCGTGTAGACCGCTTCCTCGTGCAGGGTCACGGCGTCCGGGAGCAGGGACACGGCACCCACGGTGCCCTGGATGGTGTCCAGCAGGGTCAGGCCCGTGAACACCTTCATGGTGAGGTCCTTCTCCTCGTCCGTGAGGGTGTTCCAGGACTGGACGTCGTTGGACAGCGGGACCTTTTCGGGCAGCCAGAAGTTGGCGGTCAGCCGGTCCCAGACCTCGTCGTCCTTGGGGTCCTGGACGCGGTTCCAGTTGATCGCTTCGGCGTGGTGGCGGACCAGCGCGACCTTCTCGCTCATCATCGTGGACGTCTCTCCTTGTTCGGACTGCTTGGCTCAGACTGTTCGGCCGGGGTGGCCGTGGGGGTTTGGTCTGTCTGTGTGTCGGTCTTCGGGTCCGACTCTAACGACGACGACGCTCCTGGCGGTCCAGGCGCCATCCCGTGTAGGTCACACCGTTGCCGAAGCTCTTGCTCTCGGTGAGTACGGCGGGCGTGATGGAAAAGCCCTCCGGCACCAGCCCTCGGCCCTCCCCTTGGATCACGGGGTAGGTGAACAGCCGCAGCTCGTCCACCAGTCCCTCGGCCAGAAGTGTGTGGCACAGGGACACGGACCCGGTACACACGATGTCCTGGCCGGTCCGGTCTTTCAACCGGCGAACGGATCCCACGACGTCGTCGGTGATCACGGTGGAATTCTGCCAGCGGGGGTCGGTCATGGTCCTGGAGACCACGTACTTGTCCACAGTGTTCAACTGGTGCGTGATGCCCGTGGCGTCGTCGTCCTGGGCCGGCCAGAAGCCGCGGAAGGCCTCAAAGGTCTCGCGGCCGAGCAGCACGGCGTCACAGGTTTCGTCCTGTCTGCGCAGTTCAGCCAGCAGGTCCGGGTCCTGGTCCGTGGGGTCGAACCAGTCCCCCAGCATGTCTATGCGACCGTCGATGGTGATGTTCTGGGTGATCACGAGCTTGCGCATGTCTGAGCCTCTCTGTCCGCTACACGGTCATTTCAGGCTAGGAAGTGGGCTCGACGCGGGTGTGTCCGATCCTGCGGACCTTCCGATGCCGCCGAGTTCGGAGTTGTTCCGCCTATTCGGGTGAATAGGCGGAACAACTCCGAACTCGGCGAGCAGGCGGAGCGTCAGAGCATGCAGGACACGCAGCCCTCGACCTCGGTGCCCTCCAGCGCGAGCTGGCGGATGCGCGAGTAGTACATCGTCTTGATGCCCTTGCGCCACGCGTAGATCTGCGCCTTGTTGATGTCACGCGTGGTGGCGGTGTCCTTGAAGAACAGCGTCAGGGACAGGCCCTGGTCCACGTGCTGCGTGGCAGCGGCGTAGGTGTCGATGATCTTCTCGTACCCGATCTCGTACGCGTCCTGGAAGTACTCCAGGTTGTCCATGTCCATGTGCGGAGCCGGGTAGTACACGCGACCCAGCTTGCCTTCCTTGCGGATCTCGATGGCCGAGGCGATCGGGTGGATCGAGGACGTGGAGTTGTTGATGTAGGAGATCGAACCGGTCGGCGGAACGGCCTGCAAGTTCTGGTTGTACATGCCGTGCTCGGCCACCAGACCCTTGAGCTCCAGCCAGTCCTCCTGGGTGGGAATGTGCACCCCGGCGCGGGCGAAGATCTCCCGCACCTGGTCGGTGGCCGGGACCCATTCCTGCTCGGTGTACTTGTCGAAGTAGGACCCGTTGGCGTAGTCCGAGTTCTCGAAGTTCACGAACGTCTCACCGCGCTCCTTGGCGATGAGCATGGAGGCCCGCACCGCGTGGTAGACCACGGTGTAGAAGTACATGTTCGTGAAGTCCACGCCCTCTTCGGAGCCGTAGTGGATGTGCTCACGGCCCAGGTACCCGTGCAGGTTCATCTGGCCCAGACCCACGGCATGGGACATGGAGTTGCCGCGCTGAATCGACGGCACGGAATCGATCTCGGACTTGTCGGACACTGCCGTCAGGCCGCGGATCGCGGTCTCCACGGTCTGCCCGAAGTCCGGGGAGTCCATGGTCATCGCGATGTTGAGGGACCCGAGGTTGCAGGAAATGTCCTTGCCCACGGTCGAGTAGCCCAGGTCGGCGTCGTACACCGAGGGCTCAGAGACCTGGAGGATCTCGGAGCACAGGTTGGACATGATGACCTTGCCCTCAATGGGGTTGGCCTTGTTCACGGTGTCCTCGAACATGACGTACGGGTAACCGGACTCGAACTGGACCTCCGCGATGGTCTGGAAGAACTCACGCGCGTTGATCTTGGTCTTGGAGATCCGGGCGTCGTTGACCATCTCGTGGTACTTCTCCGTCACGTTGACGTCGGAGAACGGCATGCCGTAGATCCGCTCGACGTCGTACGGGGAGAACAGGTACATGTCCTGGTTCTTCTTGGCCAGCTCGAACGTGATGTCCGGGATGACGACACCCAGGGAGAGGGTCTTGATGCGGATCTTCTCGTCCGCGTTCTCCCGCTTGGTGTCCAGGAACTTGTAGATGTCCGGGTGGTGGGCGTGCAGGTAGACGGCACCTGCGCCCTGGCGGGCACCCAGCTGGTTGGCGTAGGAGAACGAGTCCTCCAGCAGCTTCATGACCGGGATGACACCGGAGGACTGGTTCTCGATCTTCTTGATCGGGGCACCGGACTCGCGCAGGTTGGTCAGTGCGAAGGCCACGCCGCCGCCGCGCTTGGACAGCTGCAGGGCGGAGTTGATGGAGCGGCCGATGGACTCCATGTTGTCTTCCATGCGCAGCAGGAAGCAGGAGACCATTTCGCCGCGCTGCTTCTTGCCCGCGTTGAGGAACGTGGGGGTCGCGGGCTGGAAACGGCCCGTGATGATTTCCTCGACCAGCTTCTCGGCCAGCTGCTCGTCGCCGTCGGCCAGGTAGAGCGAGACCATGACCACGCGGTCCTCGAAGCGCTCCAGGTAGCGGCGGCCGTCGAAGGTCTTGAGCGTGTAGGAGGTGTAGAACTTGAACGCGCCCAGGAAGGCCTGGAAGCGGAACTTGTGCGCGTAAGCCTGCTTGGAGAGCTTCTTGACGAACTCGAAGGAGTACTGGTTCAGCACCTCCGGCTCGTAGTACTGGTGGTCCACCAGGTACTTGAGCTTCTCCTCGAGGTCGTGGAAGAACACGGTGTTCTCGTTGACGTGCTGCAGGAAGTACTGGCGTGCTGCCTGCCGGTCGGCCTCGAACTGGATGTTGCCGTCGGCGTCGTAAAGGTTCAGGACGGCGTTGAGCTCGTGGTAGCCCATGCCCCGGAACTTTTCGGGCACGGTGGGGTCGTCGTGACCGGATTCGGCGATGCCGGAGTGCGCGGTGTGCGTGGTTACTGCCACAGGTTCATCAGTCCTTCGTTCACTTTGTTCACGTCTTCTTCCGTACCCATGAGCTCGAACTTGTAGAGCACGGGCACCCCGCACTTGGCGGAAATCTTCTCGGCGGCGATGCAGAACTTCTCACCGAAATTCGTGTTGCCGGCCCCCAGGACGCCCCGCAGGAGCTTCCGGTTGGCCTCGACATTGAGGAACTTCACCACCTGAGGTGGTACTGCTCCCGCCCCTTCCGGCCGCCCGTAGGTCGGCACGACCAGGACGTACGGCTCTTCCATGACGGGCACGTCCTCCGCTGTGTGCAGCGGCAGGGCGACTTTGCGTGCCCACAACTTCTCCACGAATCGGCGGGTGTTGCCCGAAACGGAGGAGAAGTAGACGACGACGGGGTCATCCGCGCCGTCCGGTCGTTGCCCCGGGGCTCCCCGAGCGTCGTCCTGGTGTGCCTCCCGCTGGCGGGCGGCCTCCACTAGAGCGGCAAGGGCGGACATGTGAGATCACTTCCGTAATGCGAGTGGGGTGGATTCAGTCCCTTGGTGAGGCAACGACGTGGTGTCTCTGGAGCTTCCCGCCGAGGTCGTGGACCGTCGGCGGTGGGCCGGGGTGTTCGGTGACGGTGCGGGGTTGCGCCGGACACGACGACGGCCCGGTGGGTCGCCGTCGTCGCCACCGTTGCGGGTGGCACGACGACCTCACCGAGCCGACGAGGTTCGGGTGTCGGCCCGGCGGGTCAGGCCGAGAGGCTGACGCGCAGGGAGGAGATCTTGTCCGGGCGGTAGCCGGACCAGTGGTCCTCGCCGGCGACGACGACGGGCACCTGCTGGTAGCCCATGCCGACGACGCGGTCGAAGGCTTCCTGGTCCTCGGTGACGTCGATGACGTTGTAGTCGATGTTGCTCTTGGTCAGCGCACGGTAGGTGGCGTTGCACTGGACGCAGGAGGGCTTGGAGTAGACGGTCACGGACATGTCGAGGGTCCCTTCCTGATGGGGTGGCCTGTCGAGCGGTGGGGAGAAGCCGGCCGGGGAAGTACGTGCTCCGCCGAGTGGGCGGGCGGACCGGTCCGCTTTGGTGGACCTCTCTCCTGTGCTGAGCTTCGATACTACATCTAGTGTCGCCCGCGTCGAGCAACCCCAAGATGTCGTGTCTGACCCTTTGGACCTGTTGTCCTCATGCTGTCCCCAGAGTCACAGTTTTCATCCACAACGTGCTGCGCGGGACTCCCCCGTGTTCACGCCGCGGCGGCCGTTCGTGCCGTCTCTTGTCCACAGGTGTGGAGTACCCGGAGACAGCGCCCGTGCACCCAGAATTCACTTTGGGAAAACATGTCGCGGCGTGTCGGTCACCGGTTCAACAGCTTGCGCACGACGGTTGACGGTGCCGGTGCCCCCAACGCGATCTTGGCCAACCGTGACTTAAGCGGCCCGTACGGCGGGTAGATCACTTTCAAGGTGTCCGGGGCGAGTGGCTTGTCCAAGACGGCCCTCGGGTGGCTGAAGGTCTCCAGGGAGTACTCGCCGTGGTAGTTCCCGATTCCGGACTCCCCCACCCCGCCGAAGGGCAGCTGGGGGTGGGCCAGGTGAACCAGGGCCGCGCCCAGGACAAGTCCTCCGGAGGAGGTTTCCCCTCTGAACGCGGTCCGCACGTCGTCGTCTTCGCTGAACACGTAGAGCGCCAGGGGCTTCTCCCCTGAGTTGATCGTCCCGACAGCGGCGTGATGATCCTCCACGGGTACCAGCGGCAGCACCGGGCCGAAGATCTCGTCCCGCATGAAGGGGCCGTCCACAGCGCTGCGGATCACCGTGGGTGCCAGATACCGCTGCGAGAGCTCCCTGGCCCCGCCCGTGACCACGTCCTCCGCGGCCACGTCGGCCAGGAGGTCCGTCAGTTTGGACAGATGCCGTTCGGTGACGATCCGCCCGTAGGACTCCGACTCCGCGGGATTCCTCCCGTAGAGCTTCCGGATCGCCGCAACCAGCAAGGGTTCAAGACGGGTCAGAACCTCCGGCGGACCCATGACGTAGTCCGGGGCCACGCAGGTCTGACCGGCGTTGAGGAACTTGGCCCACGCAATTCTGTCCGCAGCCGTGCCCAGGTCCACGGTGTCGTCGATCCACACCGGGGACTTCCCGCCAAGTTCCAGGGTCACGGGGGTCAGGTACTGCGCGGCGGCACGCATGACCACGCGCCCCACCGTGGCGTTACCGGTGTAGAAGACATGGTCGAAACGGTGCTGCAGGACGCGCGTGGTCTCCGGCACGCCACCGGTGACCACCCCCACGACGTCCCCCAGGTAGTCACGCAGTGCCGATACCAGGACTTTGGCGACGTGCGGGGTGACTTCCGACGGCTTGACGACGGCGGTGTTCCCGGCGGCCAGCGCACCGGCCAGGGGCGAGAGCACAAGCTGGACGGGATAGTTCCAGGGCGCGATGACCAACACCGTCCCCAAGGGCTGGTTCTCCACCCAGGACCGTGACGGCGCCAGCGACCCTGCCGCCGGGACCTTCCTCGGGCGCAACCATTCGGGCAGGAGCTTGCGCAGATGTCCGATCTCCGCGAGCACGGTCCCGAGCTCCGTGGTCCAGCCCTCCGTGGGGTGTTTGCCGAGGTCCAGGGCAAGTGCTTCCAGGAAGTCGTCCGCCCGCTCCCGCACCATGGCCTCGAGCCGGTCCAACCGTTCCGTCCGATCCGCGAGGGACACGGGCGCCGTGAACGCAGCCCGGGCGGCGGACACCGCTGAGTCGACCGCCGCCTGGGCCTCTGGCTCCAACCCCTCCACGGGGCTCAGCTGAGAGTCGAGATCCTTCTGGTGAGGAAGTTGGAGAGGACCGGACGTGTGTTCGGATCCTCGTGTGCTGGTACTGGCATGACTGGGACCGTTGTTATCCATGTCCCCACGCTATGCCCCGGGACCGACAACACAGTGCACCGCCAGAACCGTCACGGGAACCGGGTCACAGCAAGCCGATCTCCGCGAGCTTCTCGGAGATCGTGGCCCCGTCGTTCGCCTCGATCAGAGGAATGCCCTCCGGGATCTCCGCCCGCTTGCCGGTCAACAACTGCCCGGACGCCAGCACAGCCTCCGTGGGCGAAAGGTTTCGGATCACCACAGCCGCCACGTTCTGCGGGTAGCGGCGCGCGAATCCGCCGTAGATCTCGGGGTCGTGCTGGCCGTCGTCGCCGATCAGGATCCACCTCACGTCCGGGAAGTCCCGCGCCAAGTGCTCCAGGTTCTCCACCTTGTGCCGCGACCCCGAGCGGAACCAGCGGTCCGTCGTCGGGCCCCAGTCGGTCAGCAGGAGCGCTCCGGAGGGGTAGGCGTTGCGGTTGAGGAAACGGCGCAGCGTGGGTGCCACGTTCCACGCTCCCGTGGACAGGTAGAGGAAGGGCGCCCCCGTGTGCTTCTTGGACAGCCGTTCCATCAGGACGGCCATGCCGGGCGTTGGCGCGCGTGCGTGTTCGTTGAGCACGAACGAGTTCCACGCCGCGAGCATGGGGCGGGGCAGGGCGGTGACCATCACGGTGTCGTCGACGTCGGAGATCACGCCGATCCGTTGGGCGTCGTCGACCACGGTGATCCGGGACGTGGCCCACTGAGAACCGTCGGTCCGCAGTTGCGCCTCGTGCACGCCGGGTTCGAGCGAGATTTCCAGGTCGGCGTCGATCACCCCCCCCTTGTCGGCGACCATGTGGAATTCACGGCCGCCCAGACGGACGTCAACATGGGCGAAGGTGATGGGCAAGGAGGTGAAGGACCGCCACCCGCGGATCGAGAACTCGTCTTCGTCCGTGGGGTCCTCCGGGCCGGCGGTCTTGAGCAGGGCGCGGCCCAGGACGCGGACGTGGGACGTGGTCCCGTACCCGTCGAAGGCCACCATGACCGGCACGTCCCCGTGGCGTTCGGCGCGACGCTCCCGCGCCTGCGCCACCCGCAACTCCAGCCGGTAGCCGAGGTTCAGCGCTTCCTTGGTGACCTGGTCCACGGTCTGCCGAAGGTCCGTGGCCAGGTCCACGGGCATCTGGTCCGTTTCGGTGCGGCTGAGCGACATGTCAATCAGTCTTGCACAGCAGGACGACGACGCCCGCTCAGCCGGCCACTTCCGTCAGCGCCCCGTCCTGGTCACGGTGCCAGGTCACTCCGTGGGCATCCGTGAAGCTGAACGACACCACACGTCGGTCCACGGATTTGGTGACGGGTCGGAGAAGTTCGCACTCTCCCGGCAAGCGTCCGAGGTCCCAAGCGTAGGAACCCTTGCCGGGCCCGTAGACGAGGTGCCCCGGCGGCAGCATCCGGATCCTCAGCGGTGCAAGTTCGCGGTACCCGGACCGTTGCCCGTCGACGTAATTCAAATCGATGGCGTGGACTTCGATGTCAAAGACCGGCGCAGCGGTGCGGTTCTGCACCTCGATGACCGAAGTTGATGGGGCGTCGACGGGGATCTCCGCCGACATCCAAGCCAGCAAACCCTCGGCCTGGGAACGGCGCTTGACGGCTGATTCCCGGCGGTCGCGTCCGTCCTCGATGCGCCGAAGCTTCCTTGATTCGATGAAGGCCAGGACTGCAACCACCACTGCGACTGAGCTGAGGACGATTTCCATACAACCAGGCCTACGCCCAACCGTGGAGCCGGTCCACTGTGTGACGTGCGATGACGTCGCTTCAGTCCGTTGTGACTCGGAGTCAGAGCTGCTTCGACTCCGCGCCCTCGGCCGGCTGGCCAGAACTGCTCCGGCGCGACGCCAGGACGTGCCCGATGATCGGCAGGATCGACAGCACCACGATGCCCACGGCGATCAGGTCGACGTGTTCGGCCACGAACGGCACACCGCCCAGCAGACGTCCGGCAGTCAGCATGACGGTCACCCACAGCACGGCGCCGGTGACGTTCCAGCCGACGAACTTCCGGTACCGGTAGGCACTGGCACCGGCCACCAGCGGGACGTAGGTGCGCACGATCGGCACGAACCGCGCCAGGACCAGGGCCTTGCCGCCGTGGAGCACGAAGAACTCCTCGGCCTTCAGCAGGTGGGAGGTCTTGAGGATGCGGGCGTTGTCCGCGAACAGGCCTCGGCCGAACTTCTTGCCGAGCATGTACCCCACCTGGTCACCAGCGACGGCGGCAACGGCCGCCAGCGCCCAGACCAGCCAGAAGGGCGTGCCCATGGCGGGCAGGAGCATTCCGGCGGCGAACAGCAGGGAGTCACCGGGGAGGAACGGGAAGAGCAGTCCCGATTCGATGAAGATGAACACCACCATGATGGCGATCGCCCAGGGCCCGGCCGCTTCGAGAATCGCTCCGGGGTCGCTGAAGGCTGAAGTCACCTGGTGCAAAAAGTCCATGGAGAGATGATGCTCCCACCAGTGGGCCCACGGGGTGAAACGTGCTGAGTCTCACCGAAAACTGGGAGCACCCACCCAGCGGCCTCCCCACGGGCTCCCCGGCCTCTCGGAGCGGCTAGACGGCCTGCGGTTGTCCCAGCACGGCAGCCAGCCACACGGTCACGGCCACCGCGCCCGGATCCGGCACGCCGACCGACCGCTGGCCGACGTAGCTCGCGCGTCCCTTGGAGGCGGCTCCCTCGGCCGTTGCCTGGGCACCGTCCCGGGCGGCCCGCAGGACGACGACGTCATCGGCCTCCCCGTCCGCGAGCGCCTGGGCCGCCGGAATCAGGGCATCGAGCATGGTTCCGTCCCCGAGCTGCGCCCCGCCGAGTTCCTGGATCCGCCCGACCGCCGTCTGCAAGCCCTGCGCGAGGGTCCCCCGATCGGGGTCTTCCACGCCTTCAGCGACCGCATCGGCCAGGCCGAGCGCCATGAGGGCGTAGAGGGGCCCGGAGGTTCCACCGACCTCCTTGCGCAGGATGTGGGCCAGGGCCAGGAAGTACGTCCGGGCATCCGGCGCCGTCGACAACTGCTCCCTGTGGTCCCGGACGGCACGGGCACCGCGGGCCAGGTTGGTGCCCAGGTCTCCGTCGCCGACCTGCCGGTCCAGGTCGGTGAGCTGCGATTCGGCGTCGAGCACGGCATCGACCGCGCGATCCGTCGCGGCCAGCAGCGTCGGTGAGGTCCGCCCATTCCCCAGTACCTTGAGCGGGGATTCCACCGTCACGTCCACGGCAGCGATGTCCGCAGGGACCGTGGGTAGCACCCAGGCGGGCGCCTCCGTCGCGGCGGTCAGTTGGGCCACCTGTGAATCCGTGACCTTGGCCAGCGTCACGGAGGCACCGGGCATGTCCAGGCTGGTCAGCAAGCTGCCGACCAGGGCCAGGGCGGGGTGGAGTCCATGTGCCCGGACTGCGGTGAGCACCTCCCCGGCCAGGATCTCCAGTTCCATGGGCGGCGTGGCGCCCAGCCCGTTGACCAGGACCACCACGTCGTCATCGGCGGTCAGCTCGCGGTCCCGGACGATGGCCGACACCAGGCTTTCCGCAACGTGCCGAGCTGACTCGGCGCTCCCGCGTTCGCGGCCCGGTTCGCCGTGGATGCCCAGACCCCATTCGACCTCGTGGTCCTCCAACGTGAAGTTCGTCTGTTCGGCGCCCGGGGCCAGGGCCGCGCCGAGGGCGATACCCATGCTGCCCATGCCGGGCAGGAAGGCCTCCACCTCCTGACGGATCTCTCGGGCGGAGGCACCCTGCTCGGCCATGGCGCCGGCCAACTTGTGCACCAGGACCGTCCCGGCGATTCCCCGGCGCCCTGCACCGGCCGAATCGGCCAGCGCGACGTCATCGGCAACCACCACCTGCTCGACCGTCCGCCCGCGAGCGCGCGCGTTCTGGGCGGCCAAGCCGAAGTTCAGGCAGTCCCCGGTGTAGTTCTTGACCACCAGCAGGACGTCACGGTCCGGGCCCACCGCCTCGATGGCTGCTTCCACCGCGTCGACAGAGGGCGAGGTGAACACGGGTCCGCACACGGCGGCGTCGAGCATGCCCTGTCCCACGAAGCCGGCATGGGCTGGTTCGTGGCCGGAGCCTCCCCCGGAGATCACGGCCGTCGTCCCCGTCCCACCGGCCCGGACGACGACAGGCCAGTCCCGGACCCGGGTCAGGGCTCGGTTGCGCGTGGTCAACCCGGTGATGAGATCCTCGATCACGTCCTCGGGGTCATTGATCAGCTTTCGCACGGTGCTCTCCCGTCGTGGTGCTCCTGGTGTTGGTTGCGGCTGCTGTCCGCAATCAAGAACTTGAACTAGGTCACATTCGCACCGTAGCGCTACTGTGCGTGCATGGCTAAAGACCCGGTTGAATCCACCGCTCCGGCGGCTGACAACGACGCCCTCGATCTCGAGGACGACGCCCATCCGAAGCGTCAGGCGCGGATGAACAAGGACGTGTACGAAGCGGAGTTGCTGCGCCTCCAGGCAGAGCTCGTGGAGATGCAGGAGTGGGTCCGTTCCACCGGGCAGCGCGTCGTCGTGATCTTCGAAGGCCGTGACGCGGCGGGCAAGGGCGGCGCGATCAAGCGGGTCACCGAGTACCTGAACCCGCGCATTGCGCGCATCGCGGCTCTGCCTGCCCCGACCGAGCGGCAGAAGACGCAGTGGTACTTCCAGCGTTACATCGAACATCTGCCGGCCGCCGGCGAGATCGTGCTCTTCGACCGTTCCTGGTACAACCGGGCCGGCGTGGAGCGGGTCATGGGCTTCTGCACGCCGCAGGAGTACCGCCGGTTCCTGCGTCAGTGCCCGATCTTCGAGCGCATGCTGGTGGAGGACGGGATCATCCTCATCAAGTACTGGTTCTCCGTCTCCGGCGACGAACAGTACAAGCGCTTCGAATCCCGCATGTCCGATCCCATGCGGCACTGGAAGCTCTCCCCCATGGACCTGGAGTCCATCACCCGCTGGGAGGACTACTCCCGCGCCCGCGATGCAATGTTGGTGCACACCGACATCCCCGAGTCCCCCTGGAACTTCGTGGAGGCCGAGGACAAGCGCCGCGCCCGGATCAACATGATCGCGGACCTCCTGGACCGCGTCCCCTGGTCGCGGGTGGAGCGTCCGGAGATCACGTTGCCCGAACGCCCGTCCACCAACGGTTACCGCAGGCCCGATCGTTCCCTGCAGCACGAGGTCTTCGACCACTCGGCGGCGGTCGAGGCGGAAGCCCTCGGCAAGGGGAAGGCCGAGAAGACCGGTAAGTCCGGGAAGGGCGGCAAGGGCAAGAAGAAGTCCTGATCTCCCCGGATCCCGGGTGGAGCCCCGGGCCTGAATTCCGGATGGAGCCCTACACACGACGACGGCGGCAGGTGGCCTGCCGCCGTCGCCATGCGTAGGGCTTAACCGACCTGTGCCGAGGAGCCTCAGCGGATGGCCAGCCGCTCCTCCATCTCCTCCAGCGGGACGCCCTTGGTTTCCGGCATGGCCTTGAGCACCCACACCAGCTGCCCGACCATGCAGACGAAGAACACCGCGAAGGCCATGCCCGGACCCAGGCCACCGGCGATCCACGGGAAGGTCCAGGTGATCACCGCAGCGGCGAACCAGTGGGTGAACGAGCCCAGGGCCTGGCCACGCGCACGCACCCTGTTGGGGAAGATCTCGGAGATGAACACCCAGATCACCGAACCCTGGCCGAAGGCGTGCGCCGCGATGAACAGGAGCAGCGAGGCAAGAACCAGGGCGCTGCTGAGCCCGGAGAAGTTGTGCCCCTGGGTGAAGAACAGCAGTGCGATCACGCCCAGGCTGATCAGGTAGCCGATCGACCCGATCAGCATGAGCTTGCGGCGTCCGAACCGGTCGATCACGGTCAGAGCCACCATGGTGGCCACCAGGTTCATACCGCCCACGGCGATGGACTGCAGGAAGGCCGAGTCCTCCGCGGCACCGGCCATCCGGAAGATGTCCGGTGCGTAGTACATGATCGCGTTGATGCCGGAGAGCTGGTTGAAGGCCGCGATGGCGATGGCCAGCAGAATCACGCGGCGGTACTTTGCGGTGAAGAACGGGGCGGGACGGGAATCCTGCGCCAGATCCGCGATGGCCTCCTGGATCTCGCCTTCGAGCTCCGCGGCCTCCTCGGGGCTGGAGGCGAGGCGCTCCATGTTGGTGCGCGCGGCCTCGGTCTTGCCTGCCAGGAAGAGCCACCGGGGAGATTCGGGGACGGTGAAGAGCAAAAGCACGAACACGGCAGCCGGAATGGCCTGCACACCGAGCATCCAGCGCCAGGCCACGTCCTCACTCAGCAGTTGCGCCAGGACGTAGTTGGACAGGTAGGCCAGCAGGATGCCCAGGACCACGTTGAACTGGACCAGGCCGACCAAACGGCCCCGCAACCGCGGGGGTGAGATCTCGGCCGTATAGATCGGTGCCGTCACGGACGCACCGCCCACACCGATTCCACCGATCAGGCGGAAGAACATGAACAGGTACCAGTTCTCCGACAGCGCGGCACCGATCGCGGAGAGGAAGTACAGCGCCCCGATCACGAACAGGACCTTCTTGCGACCGTAGGTGTCGGCCGGCTTGCCCGCCGTGAGTGCGCCGATGATCGTGCCGATGAGGGCGGTGGCGACCGTGAATCCCAACGCAAAAGATCCCAGGGAATACTTTTCCGTCAATGCCTGCGTTGTACCGGAAATGACTGCCGTGTCGAATCCGAACAACAATCCCCCGAGCGCGGCAACTATGGCGCTGCGCAAAACGAGCGGTTTCATGATTTCCCCTAGAGTTCCCGTGGATAGTTGCCTGTCAGGCTAGGTATCGCCGCAACAGGGGTCAATTCGTGGCGAATGTTGCATCGCGACCGGGGAAATGGTCGAGATGTTACGCGAGGAACACCTGAAATTGTGGGGGCGCTTTACCGGCCCCGGTGGTAAGATCTGCGGCTATCCGACCGATTTCGGGCATGAACTTGGCACCGTGTCCCGAGCAGGCCGACACAACCGTGAGGCCCTCCCAGGCGTCGATCACGAAGTCTTCGCTGGGCGTGTTCGTGAACAGGCACGTGGTCTCCGCGTAGGGCTCGGGAATCAGCCCCGGGATCCGACGGCGGACGAAATCCACCACGCGCGCCCTGTTGGCCGGGTCGACGACGCCGTCGCGTCGGCTGGCCGAGGACAGGCGCCTGCCACCGTTGAATTCGGCGATCTTCTGGCCCCTGTGCTGGGCATCCCGTCCACCCGGCAGGCCGTAGAGCACGATCTCCCGGGACATGTTGATCAGGGTGGGCCAGGACGCATCCTCCGGGCTGTTCCGGTTGTCCCGGTACGGGAAGTGGAAGGCGTTCTCCTGCCGGACCTCGAAGGCCGGGAGCAGGGAAACCGGCAGGGGCAGGCCCGGCAACAGCATGGGAAGCCAGGCACCCGCCGCCACCACGACCCGCCGAGCCCGCACGGCATCGCCCGCGGATGACCTCACCAGAAAACCGTGTGGGGTCCTTTCGATCCGTTCGACCGGCCAGTCGGTGAGCAGACGTGCGCCAGCAGCCTGGGACGCACGGAGCATGGCCTCCACTGCGCGTTCAGCGTCCAACACACCCGCCCCCGGATGCCACAGGACGGGGCCGCGGAACTCGATCCCGGGCCACCGTCGGGCAGCCTCGGCTTCGGAAAGCAGTTCATGGGGTTGGCCGGCGCACTGCAGCCAGGACGCCACCTTCGGTGCCTCGCGTCGGTCACCGAAGCCCAGGGCTCCTGTCCAGGTGATGAGCGGTTCACCGTGCGTGTCCTCGAGCTCCGCCCACCCGTCCCCGGCAGCCACGGCCATGCGGGTGTAGAGCTCAGTGTCGTAGGCCAGGCGGAAGATCCGGGCGGAACCGTGCGAGCTGCCCTCGGCATTCGCCGGGCGGGTTCGTTCCAACATCAGGACGTCCACGCCCCGCTGGGCCAACCGCCACGCGGTGGCCGCCCCGGCCAGGCCGGCCCCGACGATCACCACCTCGGCGTCAGTACCGTCGTCGTTCATCGGATCTCCCTCAGGGGCAGCGTGTCGGCTCTTGAAGTCAAGAGGTCGTCGGTTCAGACCCAGCTGGAGCCGGGCGGCAGGCGGCGGCGAACCACCGCAACGGGTTCGCTGTACCCGATGCTGCCAGGGTCTCCGGCTCCCGCACTGTCAAAGATGCTCAGGATGAAGAGCACCAGCCACACGATGCCGACCACCACCCACAGGGGCGCCAGTCCCACCCCGAGATACCGCCAGGCTCCGCGCCAGACGCCGACTCGTCGACCGGTCCAGGCCCGCAGGGACACGACGTCGAACAGAAGCTGCCCGGGTGAGCAGCGGCAGCCGTACAGCACGCCCAGGAACACGAGCACCAGGGGGTACACACCCAGCCCGATCATCAGGCCGAGGTCCGAGTCCAGGCCTCCGCTGGACACCAGGACCGCTGCCAGCGTGAACCCGGTCGCGGTGAGCAGGACGACCAGGCCGCCGTCGACGATCCGAGCACCCCATGCCCGGTTGTCGGAGGCCACGGGGTACGGCCGTCCGTTGCGGGTGACACTCGTGATGCGGTTCTTGGTACGGCCCGCACCGGGGTTCCTGCGCGCTTGCTGGGTCATGACTGCAGACTACTGTCGCGGCGCGCCGTAGAGCCGAGCGCGTAGGCGACCGTGGGCATGACCACGGTGACGGGGGCACCTGAGGAATCTCCGGTGTCAGCCACCGCGTCGGCCATGGCCTGCCGGAACGCGACGACACCCGGAAGCCCCGCCCGGGACGACCGCGTGGCGGTGAAGATGTTGCGGTGCGGGTGCCCCGGCAGCTCGATCAGCTGCGTGCCTGACGTGTATTGGCTGCCCACCAGGCCGTGGACGAAGCCCACCGCGTGCCCCGCCCGAACCATGTGGATCTGCAGGAGCGGATCGGGTGATTGCAGGACCGTGCGCGGCTCGAACCCCGCCCGGCGGCACATGGAATGGGACCACACACCCATCTGCGTCCCGTAAGAGTCCAGCGCCCACGGGGCATCAGCAAGGTCGGAGAGGTCCCGGACCCGTGCCGCCAGCGGACCCTCCGCAGGCAAGGCCAGCACCTGGGGGTCCAGCAACAGTTCCACCCGGTCCGTACCGGCCCGCGGGGACACGGGGAACCCGGGAAGCTCCTCCCCCACGATGAGGTCGAACTCGTGGGACTACAGCCCGTCATAGGCGGGGTCCAGTTCCCGCTGCGTGATCTCCACGCGGAGCTCAGGGTGGCGCTCCGCCAGCAACGTCAGGGCCGGTGGCACCACGGTCATGACCACGGTCTGGAAGGAGGCCACCCGCAGGACTCCGCGGACCTCCTGATCGGCAGCGGCCAGTTCCGATTCGGCCCGCTCCAACCGGGCGACGACGGCGTCGGCGTGCTCCACCAGGGCGCGGCCGGCATCCGTCAGGTGGACGCCGCGCCCCACACGTTCCAGCAGCGCGACGCCCGCCTCCCGCTCCAACAGCGCCAACTGCTGAGAGACAGCCGACGGGGTGTAGGACAGCACCTGGGCCACGCGCGAGATGGTCCCGTACCGGTGCAGCTCACTGAGCATCCGGAGTCGGTTGACGTTCAGCATGTTGCAGTTTTCCTAAACCGTGCGCGTAAGAATCTTTCGCTAGATTAATCAAACGGCGGCGGCCATGCTGAATCCATGACCGCGACCGCTCCCGTTCCCGTTATTCCCCAGGCCGGGACAACGTCTACCCAAACCACCTCCGGCACCACCGGTTCCGTGAACGGTGACCGGCCGGGCTCGCAGGGCACCGCGGTGCTTCTGGTCCTGGGGTCCTGCGTCTCCCTGCAGACCGGCGCCGCGTTGGCCATGCAGCTCTTCCCGGTCCTGGGCAGCTGGGGCACCACGTCCATCCGCCTGCTCGTCGCTGCCGTTGTGTTGATGGCGATCGTCCGGCCCAAAGTGCGCGCCTGGACCGGACGCCAGTGGCGGGCAGCCATCGCCTTCGGCATTGCCATGGCGCTCATGAACGGGTTCTTCTATGCGGCGCTGGCCCGCATTCCGCTGGGACCGGCGGTGTCCATCGAGTTCCTGGGTCCCTTGGTCTTGGCTGCAGTGCTGTCCCTCCGCCCGCGGGATCTGATCTGGGTCGGCCTGGCCTTGGCCGGAGTGGCCCTGTTCGGATTGGAATCCGCGCTGGGTTCCGGCGGCCTGGATCCGGTCGGCGTCGTCCTGGTGCTGATCGCGGGCGGCTTCTGGGCCCTGTACATCCTGACCAGCTCGCATGTGGGGCAACTCATCCCCGGACCGGGCGGCCTGGCCGTCGCGCTGCTGATCGCAGCCCTCTTGCTGTTGCCCTTCGGTGCAGCCCGACTGCCTCAGATCGTGAGCGACCCGCACCTTCTGTTCCTGGCGCTGGGTACGGGAATCCTGGCGTCGTTGTTGCCGTACGTCCTGGAACTCAGCGCCCTCCGCACGCTTCCCCGCCCGGTCTTCGGCATCTTGCTGAGTCTGGAACCCGCGGTGGCAACGCTCGCCGGATGGATCCTGCTGGGCCAGGAGGCCAGCGGGTGGAAGCTGATGGCCGTCGCCCTGGTGATGACCGCCAGCATCGGCAGCACATTGGCCGCACGGCAGCAACGCCCGACGACGCCGGAACCCGCGCCGTCGTCTGCTGCCTAAGCTGGGACGATGAACGCTTCGGTACCGAACCCGCTGGAAACGCTCACCCTGGACGCGCTGCGCCGGCGAACCAGTGAGAAGTGGCGACATTACCCGGCGGACATCCTTCCGCTGTGGGTGGCGGAGATGGACGTGGTGCCGCCCGAGCCCGTGATTGAGGCCGTGCACGCGGCCATGACCCTGGGCGACACGGGTTATCCGTCCGGGGACGCCTATCCGCGAGCGCTCAGCCGGTTCGCGAGCGACCGGTGGGGCTGGGCCGGCCTGGATCCCGAGCGCATGCTGACGGTTCCGGATGTCATGACCGGGCTGGTTGCCGCGGTGGAGGTCCTCACCGAACGCGACGACGCCGTGGTGGTCTGCTCCCCCGTGTATCCGCCGTTCTACGGGTACATGAGTCAGGCCGGCCGGCGGGTGCTGGAGGCACTGCTGACCGACGACGGTCGCCTGGATCCGGAAGCCGTCCGGGCGGCGTTGACCGAGGCGCGTTCCACGACCCGCCAACCCGTCCTGCTGCTGTCCAACCCGCACAATCCGACAGGTGTCGCCCACACCCGCGAGGAACTGACGGCCGTGGCCGCCGTGGCCCGGGAACTCGGGGCCCGGGTGGTTGCGGACGAGATCCACTCGCCACTGGTCCTGAACGGGGCCGATTTCACGCCCTTCCTGAGCGTCCCCGGAGCGGAGAACGCGTTTGCCGTGTTCTCGGCGTCCAAGGCCTGGAACCTGGCGGGGTTGAAGGCCGCCGTGCTGTCGGCCGGCCCCGAGGCGGCCGCGGATCTCCGTCGCGTGCCCTGGACGGTCAACGCCGGGGTCAGTCACGTGGCGGTCATCGCCCATTGCGCAGCACTCGAGCACGGTGTGCCCTGGCTCGATGCCCTGCTCTCCGGTCTGGAGCAAAACCGGGACCTGGTTGCCTCCCTGGTGGAGGAACACCTGCCGGGAGTGACCATGAACCGGCCCCAGGCCACCTATCTGGCATGGCTGGACTGCCGGGCCTTGGACCTGCCTCCGGCCGAGGCCGGCTCGGTCTCCCAGCGGTTCGACCTGGCCGGGCCTGCCGCCTTCTTCTTCGATCACGCTCATGTGGGGCTCAACGACGGCGCCAGGTACGGGTCCGGTGGAGAGGGTTTCGTCCGGCTCAACTTCGGTACGTCCTCGGCCGTTCTTCGGGAGGCCTTCGAGCGGATGGGCCGCGCCCTCCGCGCGCGCTGAGGGTACCTGGCGGGCCGCTGGGCATGCAGTCGGCCCGCCAGATCGCCCCAGGTTCTTTGCACACCACCTTCTTGTCATCTTGACTCAAAGGTGTAGTCTCGGATGACTTCTGGTCATTCGGACCATAACCGTGGTGCAAGGAGGCCCCATGGCAGCGCAGGACTTCTACGGCTCCGTGTCCCTTGCCGTGTCCACGGTGATCTTCGCTCTCAAGGAGCGCGCGCTCTGGGTTCCGCTGGTCCGCCGCGAACGCGAGCCGTACAAGGGATCCTGGGCGCTCCCCGGCGGTCCGCTCTCCCCCGGGCGGAACCTGCCAGACTCCGCGCTGAGCACGCTCGAATCCACAACCGGGCTGACGCCGTCGTACTTGGAACAGCTCTACGCCTGGGGCAATCCGGAGCGTTCCGGCGGGGACGGGCACGTGATCTCGGTGGTCTACTGGGCGGCGCTCTCCAGCATGCCGGACCAGGAGGCAGAGGGCGTGGCCTGGTTCTCGGTGGACGGCCTGCCGTCCTTGGCCTTCGACCACGCGGAGATCCTGGACTACGCCGTCACCCGCCTGCGCCGAAAAGTGGCCTACAGCCGCATCGCCCATTCGTTCATGCCGGACACCTTCACGCTCACGGAACTGAGGGAAGCGCACGAGGCGATCCTGGGCCACGCGCTGGACCCGGCCAACTTCGCCCGGCAGTTCCGGTCCTCCCCCGCACTCATCGACACAGGCCGGCACCGGGAAGGCACCCCCTTCCGCCCTCCGCGCCTCTACCGCTACGACCGCTCGCTCACCTACGCCGACGACGGCGCCCTCGCCCGCGCATCCTCCGCGCCCGACGACACCCAGGATCCGACATGCTGACCCGCACCGAACGGCTCGAACGCCTCACCTTCACCAGCAAGCACCGCAGACTCCTCGGTACCTCCGGCGTCGGGTGGGCCTTGGACGCGATGGACGTGGGGCTCATTTCCTTCGTCATCGCAGCCCTGGGGCAGCAGTGGGCGCTGGATGACACCACCAAGTCCTGGATCATCTCCATGGGGTTCGTCGGCATGGCCCTGGGAGCCACGTTGGGCGGCCTGCTCGCTGATCGCATCGGCCGGCGATCGGTGTTCGCCCTGACGCTGCTGATCTACGGCTTGGCAACGGGCGCCACCGCGTTGGTCACGTCCGTGGGCGCGCTGCTCGTGCTCCGGTTCCTGGTGGGCCTGGGTCTGGGTGCCGAACTTCCCGTGGCCTCGACCCTGGTGTCCGAGTTCGCGCCCAAGAAGATCCGCGGCCGCGTGGTCGTGCTTCTGGAGGCCTTCTGGGCGTTGGGGTGGATCCTCGCGGCCGTCATTGGGTACACCGTGGTGGCCGGATCGCACGACGGCTGGCGCTGGGCCTTGGCGCTGGGTGCTGTTCCCGCCCTGTGGGCGCTGGTGATCCGGTGGAAGACACCCGAGTCCATCCGCTTCCTGGAGGCCAAGGGACGCCACGACCAGGCCGAGAGCGTTGTGCGGGAGTTCGAGGAAGCCGCCGGCGTGGGCTCAGCCCAGGCGACGCCTGACGACGTCGCCGTCGCGCCGAGCACCGGCGGAACGACGACGATCCACGAGACCGATCAGACGATCTTCTCCCCCGGTCTGCGACGCCGGACGATCGCCCTGTGGGTGGTCTGGTTCTGCATCAACCTGTCCTACTACGGGGCCTTCACCTGGATCCCGTCCCTGCTGACGGCTCAGGGCTTCACGCTGGTGCGCTCCTTCGAGTTCACGCTGATCATGACGCTGGCGCAGTTGCCCGGGTACGCCGTGGCGGCCTGGTTGATCGAGGTCATCGGACGGCGGATCACCCTGGCTCTGTTCCTGGCAGGTTCCGCGGGGGCGGCCGTCGCCTTCGGCCTGGCGGGTTCACCCGTCACGATCATCGCTGCGGGCTGCGCGTTGTCGTTCTTCAACCTGGGTGCCTGGGGCGCGCTGTACGCGATCGGCCCGGAGCTCTATCCGACGTCGGTCCGCGGCACCGGCACCGGAAGTGCTGCGGGCGTGGGACGCATTGCGTCAATCATCGCCCCGTTGTTGGTACCCGTCCTAGTGGCTTCTGGTGGTCTGAGCCTGACCTTCGGAGTGTTCTCGGCCGCCTTCGCCATCGCCGCCACGGCTGCGTTCCTGCTGCCGGAGAAGCGAGGACAGGCGATCGACTGAGGCGGGCCTCGTGCCAGTGGCCGGCCGGCCGAGGCCATCCGGGGTTGCGCCCTAAGTCTGCTCCTGCGTGGCCAGCCGGATCAGATTGCGGCCCGCCAGGATGCACAACACGCTCCACGGCACGAGGGACGTGATCGCGAAGACCATCCCCACCATGCCGAAGGTCGAGGGCACCAGCATCAGCACGCCGACGCCGAGTGCCCACCACCATGTCTTGGCACCCATCTCGGTGGTCCGGCGAAGCAGCGACGTCAGGATCAGGAACGCAGCGGCCCCGAGAAGGTAGTAGACCAGGAAGGCCGTGCCCTTCCACGCGGTGAGCACCGCTTCGCCCGCCGCCCGGTAGGGCAAGCGCTCACTCGCATCAGCGGCATCGGCATGCTGATTGGCCAGGACCAACATTTCCACCGCCGGGTTGGACGCGTAGTAGGCCGCCATTTGCAATGGTTCCCAGGATGACGACCAGTACGACTCGTGACGGAGAGACGTGCCACAGGTGAGCCGCCAGGCCCAAGTAGAACAGCAGAACCAAGGCGTTGTTGATCAGGTACAGCACGCCCAGAGACAGCAACCCGATGACCGGAGAAGCGTGGAGCAGGTCGAACAATTCCGGCACCGTGTGGACCGGTGGCCAGATCACGAAGACCACCAGTTGCACCACGAGCAATCCCACGGATGCCCATGCTGCGATGCCACCGACCAGCAGAAGCTCCCGCCCCTGTACGGGGCCTCTCCCATCCACGACGACCTCCTGTGCGGCGCTGCGTCCATATAACACGCTAGGTGCGTCGGGTCGGCGCACCTAGTCCACGCCCAGGCCGTGGCAACGGAATGGCATCAGTGCACGAGAACGAACGCCTGGGGGAACGACGACGTCCGTTCTTGCCGCACGACGAGAGTGCTTCGAGCGTTGGTACGCTCCCGAACACCAGCGGTTTCGCAAGGGTTGACACGCGTCGGAAAGCCCCCCCTGATCGACGCGTCGAATGCCCCGATGCTAAGCTGTCGCAGGTTGTCGCAACCGTGCAAGGCGCCAATCACATAGTTGCTTCATGCAAAGAGACGGATGTCGGGCGTCTTGTGGTGCTGACCATCCACGGGATCGACGATCCAGGTTTCGACGCCTTCCCCTATTACGTGGCCCCAACGCGAACAAGAGCAAGTGGCCCTCAACAGTGGCTTGCAGGCGGTGATCGTGCGGTCTATGAGCTTCTCGCGCGACCCAGGCTTGCCCTACTCGGCATTCACTCAAGCGTGCCGCGCTTTCAAACCCAGCGAGCTGATCCCGGCGATCGCGCGGGCCTCGGCAGCGCTTGGCGAACCGCCGTATTCAGATGCTGTGAAACATCGGATGCCGCCCTGGGGATTGGCTGCGGCCGCGCGAGATTCGCTTCTCTACGGCAATGAGTATCGCTCGAAGCCCGTCGATGAGACGGCGCTACAGAAGCTGATGCACAAGTTCCCGAACGCGATGGACATCGACGATGTCGGGGCCGCGGACTTTCTCGTCAGACTGATGACTCGAGTCACGTACGAGCAGTTCCCCTACCAGGAGTCGATCTTCGAGGAACTTGCTCGCTCACACGCCTGGATGGTCGAGGGCCTGCCCGACGTCGAGACCCGAGTGATTACCGAGGACTCGCTGGCGGACATGCTCGACGGAGTTCCGTTCCGCGAGGCGATAGGCGCGACGTTCTTCCTCCAAGTGGGTGCCTTCCAGAACGGTGGAGCATACAAGCCTGGCTGGCTGGATCAGCCAAACTTCACTGAAGTGCTGAAGCTCTATCCGCGGACGAACATAGAGAAGATCGCCTCGCGACTCACCACGACACCCGCAGCGTTTCGGACTGCTTTCAACGACCACTCGGTCGGAACAGCCACAGCGGCCCGATTCGATTACAACCCGTTGTTGGCGACGCCGTTCGTGGACATGGGCGACGGGGAACCGGTTGCTCCAGCGACGCGTCTGATCATGCGGACGGTCACGCCGGGAGGCTTGTACTACGCCGGGATGAGCAAGCACGGCGAGGCTTTCGCGGATGATCTCGGAGGTCTGTTCGAGCACTACATTGGTCGACAACTCAGACTGATCGAGGACGCGGAGGTTGAACCCGAGATTGTCTTCGGCAAGGGTGGCGGTCGCAAGAGCGTTGACTGGTTTGTGATCCTGCCGAATCTGGTCATCTTGGTTGAGGTCAAGTCTCGCCGCCTCGGCCCGGCAGCACGGGCCGGCGATGCCACGCTGATGAACTCGCTCAGCAAGACCCTAGGCGGCGCACACCAGCAGTTGGCCCGTACGGTCGGCCATCTTGCTGACAATCATTCAGCGTTCACCAACATCCCAACCGACCGCCCCATGTTGGGGTTGATCGTCACGGCGGAGCCGTTCTATACCGGTGCCGCGTACCTTCTCGACCATGACGTTGCGGTCATCCGTCGCGGGAAGCTCCCAGATGTTCCTGTAGCCGCAGCGAGCGCGCGTGAAGTCGAGTGGCTCGTGACGCACGGCAAAGACGTTGAGCCGCTGCTCCTCGCGGAGATCGCGAAGAGTGCAAGCGGTGTCGTCAGCCTGCGTGACATCGGTAGGAAGGCTGATACCGAGAATCCGATCCTGTCGAGCGCTTGGAATGCGTATCCTTGGCCGACCGGCAAAGGACGCGACGCCGGAGAATCACCAGCGACGCCGTCCGGCAGTCCCGATTTCAACAAATTCTGAAGGCCTGGCTTACCCGACAGGCACCTCAACCGGCCACGCTGACCGAGCTGCCAACCTTGATCAACAAGTCTCGCCACAGCTAGAACCCCGGGTACCTAAACCCCCACGACCAACCCTCGCGGGGCCCCAGGACCACCCCGGACAGCAAAATACCCGGATCCCAACCGGGATCCGGGTATTTTGCTGATCTCCTAAAAGATCACATTGGTGGAGCTGAGGGGACTCGAACCCCTGACCCTTTGCATGCCATGCAAATGCGCTACCAGCTGCGCCACAGCCCCATGTCGTCGACCCGGAAACTCTACCATGACTGACCCTTGCAGGATCACTCGGTGTAGTTTGCGGAACACATCGCGTTCACTTCCGTGTTCGCGTCCCGTCCGGACAACGATGTAGATACTAGGACGGATCCGCCGCCCCGTGCAAATCGTCCTGCTCCGACCCAGCGCCTTCCGCGGCATCACCAGTCGAAGCGTCCGCGGCCGGCGTCAGCCCCAGGTCCACGACGGGAGATTCGTTCCAGAGCCGCTCAAGCGCGTAGAACGCCCGGTCCTCGTCGTGCTGCACGTGCACCACCACATCGCCGTAGTCCAGCAGCACCCAACGCCCCTGCCCCTTGCCTTCGCGGCGGATGGGTCGCAGGTCGTGCTCAGCAATCAGCGCGTCCTCGATCGCATCGACGACGGCGCTCACCAACCGCTCGTTGGAGGCCGAAGCCACCAGGAAGGAGTCAACGATGCCCAGGGCGTCACTGACATCCAGGGCAACGATGTTCTCGGCCTGCTTGTCGTCGGCTGCTCGTGCAGCCGTACGGAGGTACGCGAGGGAGGTTTCGGGAAGAGTCATGCGGCGGTCGGCGCCTTTCTCACAGCAGTATCAACAGGATCACAACAGCCAATGCCAGCAGCACGACGGCGGCCAGCACCAGCAGGAAGGTCTTTCCGCCACCGGATTCCCGGTACTTGGACGGTTCCAGCAGTTCCAGGCCCTCGGCGTCAAGGGCGCTCACGGGCTGGCCGGGTTCTTGGGTGTCGGTGTCGGATGCGGGACCCGACGATTCGCCGTCGGACTCCGCGCGGTCAGCCGCGCGTGCACCCGTGGCGGTGGAACCAGAGCCAGCCGATGCGGGGGTCGGCACGGGAGGCACGGGGGCGCCGTCGTCGGACGTCCTGGAAGCGGAAGCCCGCTCAGCGGTGGCGCGGTCCTCCTCCGAAGCGAGTGCGGCGCGCGAAGCCAGCTCGGCCATCCGGCGCTGCTTCATGGCCAGGTCCGGGTCCACGTGCTCCGGATCATCGGACTGGTTCTGTTCCAGTTCCTTCTGGTGCTGCTCCATCTGCTCGCGCAGCAGCGCCAGACGGCGCGGGCCCAGGGGCTTGTCGGCCGCTTCGCTCGGGGTGCCACCCAGGTCGATCTCCGGGGCGGGCAGGTCCAGCGCCTCGGCATCCCCTGACGGGATGTTGACGATCTCATCGGGAACGTCCGCGTTCACCGGGGACGTCCCGTCCGGTTCCGGGTAGCGGTCCTGACTCATGCTGTGGCCTCTTTCGTTTCCTAGACCGGATCGGTCACGGGTGGGCTGGTTTCCGTTGACGCTCGTCGGTCCTTGCGCGACCCCAGGTACAGGCCGTACTTGGCGATGTACTGGACCACGCCGTCCGGCACCAGGTACCACACGGGCTTTCCCGCAACCACGCGGTCCCGGCAGTCCGTGGAGGAGATGGCCATCGCGGGCACCTCCATGAGCGTGACGCCGCGGGCGCCGTCGGGAATCGCCAGTTCGTGTCCTGGACGGGTCACGCCCACGAACGTGGCCAGATCCCACATCTGTTCCGCGCCGTGCCAGCTGAGGATTTCGCTCATGACGTCGGCGCCCGTGATGAAGAACAGGTCCGAATCAGGGCGCTGTTCGTGCAGATCACGAAGGGTGTCGATCGTGTAGGTCGGCCCACCGCGGTCGATGTCCACCCGGGACACACTGAACCGAGGATTCGACGCCGTGGCGATGACCGTCATGAGGTAGCGGTGCTCCGCCGGGGAGACCTTCTTGCCGGCCTTCTGCCACGGCTCCCCCGTGGGAACGAAGACCACTTCGTCCAGGTCGAACACCGCCGCGACTTCCGACGCGGCCACTAGGTGCCCGTGGTGAATGGGGTCGAAAGTGCCGCCCATGACACCCACGCGGGTGCGGTCGGCCACCCGAGGGGGCACGTTGATCTCGTGAGCCGGGTTCACGTGAACGCTAGGGTTCAGCGGTTCCGCTTGGCTTCGTAGGAAGCGACGGCGTGAGCCTCATCCGACGGCAGAGCGGACGGGTTCTCGTGGTGGTCCGAGGCGTCCGGCAGGGAGCTGCGCGGGCTGAAGGTCATGGTCGCCAGGAACATGGCGGTGAAGAGCACGAAGGCGATGATGCCGAACCAGTGCGCTTCGATCGGAAGCTCGTTGACGACGTGCGCGCCTTCTTCTGCCGCCTGGATCAGCGGATTCGCCTGCAACATGAGAGTCCCTTCGTGAGCAGAACCAGTGCCGTGGTGTGAAGTCGGTAGCGGGTCAGCCCTGACAACCGGCTGATCGGCTAGAGACCCATGGTAACCGCACGGACGTCACCCACGTGGCGCGCCCGCGCGGTTCACGGGTGTCGTTCACTTCCGGATGTGCCCGTCCCCCTGGACGATCCACTTGGTCGTCGTGAGTTCCTCCAGCCCCATGGGGCCGCGGGCGTGCATCTTCTGGGTGGAGATCCCGATTTCGGCCCCCAGGCCCAGCTGACCGCCGTCGGTGAACCGGGTCGAAGCGTTGACCATGACAGCGGCGGCGTCGATCGAGGCGATGAACTCCTCCGCGTTGGCCAGATTGTTGGTCACGATCGCCTCCGTGTGGCGCGTGGTCCAGCGTTCGATGTGCTCGATCGCCTCGCGCAGGTTGTCCACGACCTTCACGGCGATCTGGGCGTCCAGGTACTCCGTCCCCCAGTCCTCGTCCGTGGCCTTCGTGTGGTCAGCACCGTTGGGCAGCATGGCCGCCGCCCGCTCGTCCACGTGCAGGGCAACACCGGCCTTGGCCAGCGCCGCCAGCACGGCCGGGCCCGCGGCCGCGTCCTTGTGCAGGATCAGCGTCTCGGCCGTGTTGCAGGTGGAGTTCCGGTGGGTCTTGGCATTGACGACGACGTCGACCGCCATCCGCTCGGGTGCCGAGGCGTCCACGAACACGTGCACGTTGCCCTCACCCGTCTCGATCACAGGCACCTGGGCGTTCTGGACCACGGACTGGATCAGGCCGTGTCCACCACGCGGGATCAGCACGTCCACCTTGCCCCGCGCGGCCATGAGCGCATTGGCGCCGTCGCGTCCGTAGTCGTCGACCGACTGCACGACGTCCACGGGCAGCTTCTGGTCGCTCACCGCGTCGCGGATGATGCCGACCAACGCCTTGTTGGATTCAAGCGCTGCCGAGCCACCGCGCAGCAACACGGCGTTGCCGGATTTCAGGGCGATGCCCGCGATGTCCACGGTCACGTTGGGCCGTGCTTCGTAGATGGCACCCACCACGCCCAGGGGCACGCGGATCTGACGCATCCGCAACCCGTTGGCCAGGGTCTGCCCGCGGACCACGGTTCCGACCGGATCGGGCAGGGCGGCCAGTTCACGCAGGGCATCCGCCAGACCCTTGATCCGGTCCTTGTCGAGCTTCAACCGGTCCAGCAGAGCACTGGAGGTACCGTCCTGCTCGCCGCGCCGAAGGTCCTTCTGGTTGGCCTCGATGATCAACCCGGCCTGCGCCTCAATGCGCTCGGCGACGTGCAGCAGCGCCGCGTCCTTGCGCGCTCGGGTCGCCTTTGCCAGAGTCCGCGCTGCGGTGCGGGCGTCATCGGCCATGAGACCGACGCCGACGTTCGGGTCCTCGCCGAAGGTCTGGTGGGTCAGCGTTGCCGTGTTCGCGGCGGTGTTCTCCGTCATGGTTCCTGCTCCTGATCCGTCAGGTGGTGCGACTGCCTGCTTTGTACTCGGAACGTGGGGCTACTGCAAGACCGCGATCACCGGGCGGGCTCGACCTTCGGGACCTCTCGGGTCTCGAAGTTTCGCTCGGCGGCGCGCCCGCGGCGAACCTTGGTCTTGGCCGACTTCTGGCGCATGGTGACCAGATTGTCCACGTGCACCAGTTCCCGCTCGAAGCGCTGGCCCAGGGATTCGGAGAGCTCGGCGGTGCTCTTGCCCAGCATCTCGGGAACCTCATCCGCGGCGTAATTGGTCAGACCGTGGGCCACTTCCCGCCCGTTCTGGTCCAACAGGGACACCGGGTCCCCTGCCTCGAAGTCGCCCTTGACCGCGGTCACCCCGGCCGCCAGCAAGGACTTGCGGTCGCCCACGGCGCGCACGGCGCCGTCGTCGAGCACCAGGGAACCCTTGATGTCGGCCAGGTGGGCGAGCCACAGGAGGCGGGCGTTGCGTCGGCCACCCGTGGTGGAGAACCACGTTCCGACGTCGTCCCCCCTGAGCGCGGAGTCGATGTTCTGCGCAGAGGTGACCACGGCGGGAATGCCCGACGACGCGGCGATACGGGCCGCCTGGACCTTGGTGACCATGCCACCGGACCCCACGCCCGCGCGGCCCACGGTCCCGATCTGCACGCCTTCCAGATCCTTGACGGGGTCCTGGACCACGGAGATCCGCTCACCGCCGGCCTGCGGGGGCTTGGTGTAGAGCGCGTCCACGTCGGAGAGCAGCAGGAGGACGTCGGCCTTGATCAGATGCGCCGTGAGAGCGGCGATGCGGTCGTTGTCGCCGAACTTGATCTCCTGGGTGGCGACGGCGTCGTTCTCGTTGACGATCGGCATGACACCCAGGTCCAGCAGGCGTTCGATCTGCCGGTGGGTGTTCTTGTAGTGGTGGCGCTTCATGAGGTCTTCGGCCGTCACGAGGACCTGCCCCACGGTCACGCCGTACCGCGCGAGGGAGTCGATGTAGCGGCCCATGAGCAGGCCCTGTCCTACGGAGGCCGCGGCCTGTTGGGAGGCCAGGTCCTTGGGTCGGCGGGAGAAGCCGAGCGGTGCCAGGCCGGCGGAGATCGCGCCCGAGGAGACGAACACGACTTCCTTGCCGGAGGCCTTGAGTGCTCCCAAGGCAGCCACGATGCGCTGCACGGCGGCCTCGTCGATCGAGTTCTGGATGCTGGTCAGGGACGAGGACCCCACCTTGACCACGATGCGCTTGGCCATCGGGATCTGGCTCCGCTCCTCGATCGGGGAACGGCGGTTTTTCCCGCGGTTCTCGGAGCTGAGCTGGGAAGCGGATTTGGCGGCGATTCCCTCCAGGGTCTCGACGTCGATCTTCTGCAGCCGAGTGGGCATGCTCTCCGATGTCCTTTCCTCTTGTGAGCTTCGGGTGCTCTGAGTTTCCAGTGGTCGGGGCGTGTGGGTGTGTCAGTCCCGCTGTGCCTCGTCGTCCGATGCTGCCGCCCGGGGCTTGCGGGCGCGGCGTTCGTCCACGGACTCCGTCCAGACGCCGGCCACGCGTTCGGCCTCGAGCTCGTCGCGGGCCGCGGCCTTGGCGTCCATGCGTTCGTAGTACTCCCGACGCCGCTGTTCGCGGGTGGGCCGGTGGTCCTCCGAAAGCCGGGGATCGGTCCCGCGGGGCGAGGCCAGGAGTTCGGCACCGCCCAGCATGGTGGGCTCCCAGTCGAAGACCACACCGTTCTCCTCCGGGCCGATCAGCACGGCGTCCCCGGGGCGGGCGTTCATCTTGAACAGCTCCTCTTCGATGCCGAGCTTGGCGAAGCGGTCAGCGAGGTAGCCGATGGCTTCCTCGTTGTTGAAGTCCGTCTGCTGGACCCACTTCTCCGGCTTGTCCCCGCGGACGTGCCAGATCGGCTCGAGCGATCGTTCCTCGCGGGTGATCGTGAACTCCTTGGCGCCACCGCGAACAGCCTTGGGGCGCAGAACCACACGCTGCGGTTCGGGGGCGGGTTCCTGTTCCCGACCTTCGGCGACGATCTGGCCCATGGCGAAGGTCAGCTGCTTGAGCCCTTCGTGGGAGGCGGTGGAGACCTCGAAGACGCGGTAGCCCTTCTCCTCCAGCATGGGCCGGACGAAGTCGGCGAGCTCGCGGGCTTCGGGCACGTCGATCTTGTTGAGCACCACCAACCGGGGGCGTTCGAGCAGCGGCACCGATCGTCCGCCGTCCAGGCGACCGTCCACGGCGTAGGCCGCGAGTTCCGCCTCGATGATGTCCAGATCGGAGAGCGGATCCCGACCGGGTTCCAGCGTGGCGCAGTCCAACACGTGGACCAGCGCGGCGCAGCGTTCGACGTGGCGCAAGAACTCCAGGCCCAGGCCCTTGCCTTCGGAGGCACCCGCAATCAGGCCGGGGACATCGGCCACGGTGTAGCGGTAGTCACCGGCCTCCACGACGCCCAGGTTGGGCACCAGGGTGGTGAACGGGTAGTCCGCGATCTTGGGGCGGGCCTTCGAAATCGCCGCGATGAGCGAGGACTTGCCCGCGGACGGGTAACCCACCAGGGCGATGTCCGCCAGGGACTTGAGCTCCAGGACGATGTCGTGGGCCTCACCGGGCAGACCGAGCAGCGCGAAGCCGGGGGCCTTGCGCTTGGGTGAAGCCAAGGAGGCGTTGCCGAGCCCACCCTGGCCGCCGGATGCCGCGACGTACTCCGCGCCGACGCCCACCAGGTCGGCCAGCACGTTGCCGTCGCGGTCCTTGACCACGGTGCCGTCCGGGACGGAGAGAATCAGGTCCTCACCCAGGAAGCCCTGGCGGTGGTCACCCATGCCGGGACCGCCGTTGGGTGCGGCACGGTGTGGCGAGCGGTGGTAGTTCAGCAGCGTGGTGGTCTGCCCGTCCACGCGCAGGATGACCGATCCGCCGTCGCCGCCGTTGGCGCCGTCGGGACCGCCCAAGGGCTTGAACTTCTCGCGCTTGACGGACACACACCCGTGGCCGCCGTTACCGCCCGTGGCGTGCAGAACCACGCGGTCGACGAACTCTGCCATGGATGCTCCTTGAATCTCTGAGATGTCCTGAAACAAGAGTAGAGGGCGGGCGCACGTGGCACCCACCCTCTACTGATGCGGTGAGCGTGGCGCGCTGAATCCAGCGCGCCGCGGGACCGGCCGGACCCCCACTGGGTGAGGAACCGTGACCGGTCAGAAGTCACTCGGCGGCGACGGCCTCGACGACGTTGACGACCTTGCGACCGCGCTTGGTGCCGAAGGCAACCTCGCCGGTGGCCAGGGCGTACAGGGTGTCGTCCTTGCCACGGCCGACGTTGGCGCCGGGGTGGAACTTGGTGCCGCGCTGGCGGACGATGATGGAACCGGCGTTGACGAACTCGCCACCGAAGCGCTTGACGCCCAGGTACTGCGGGTTGGAGTCACGGCCGTTGCGGGTGGAGCTGGCGCCCTTCTTGTGTGCCATGTCTGATGCCTGCTTTCGCTAGGTGGCCCGTGGGTTCCGCGTCCCTGTGTTCAGGGGATGCGGCGGGCCGAGCTGGTTGGGATGAGACCGAACGCCGCTCAGGCGTCGATGCCGGTGACCTTCACGGTGGTCAGCTCGGCACGGAAGCCCTGGCGCTTCTTGTAACCGGTCTTGTTCTTGTACTTCTGGATGCGGATCTTGGGACCGCGCAGATCCTCGACCACCTCGGCGGTGACCTTCACGCCGGACAGGGCCTTGGCATCGGAGGTGACCTTGTCACCGTCGACCAACAGAACTGCCGGAAGCTCGATGGTGCTGCCTGCATCACCGGCGACACGGTCGACGGTTACCAGGTCTCCAACTGCAACCTTCTCCTGGCGGCCGCCAGCGCGGACAATCGCGTACACCACTTGGAACTCACTTCTCTCGACTGAACAAATACTGTCTTGGGCGAGTGCGTTCCTCTGCGGACCAAGGAGTCGTGCACAAACCTGTCTTGACCGGCCAGTGGGATGGAGACGCTGGTCAGGACCGCTTGTACAAAAGGTCAGGAACTACACCCGATGTGCGTGCCGGGCTCCGCGCTCGAACTATGGACGGTAGTTGAGGGGCTCACCGGTGGACGCACCAGGGATCGAGAATACGGCATGGTTGCAACGGCGGGCAAGCATTGGGCGCCCAGCGCGTCGCGCATGCGAGCAGGCTCACGTTCCCCGCTCACCGCGCGAGCTGGCCTGATGGCCGGTCTGCGTGGTCCCGGCACGTTCGCACGGGTCCTCGAAGAACCGTAGTTCCAGCTCGCAGGCCCGGCGGAACGCCCGGGCCATCTCCTCCCGTACCTCAGGACCGACCTGTCCCGCCAGGACGTCGACGACGCCGCGGGCACGGCGCGCCAAGGCGGTGAACTCCGGGTCGGAGTACGAATCCACCCAGGCACCGTAGGGGTGGTCCCAGCCGCCGTCGCCGCTCTCTGCCGCCATCCGCTCGCGGTGTTCCTGGAGCCGGTTGCCGATCCACGCGTACAGCCAGTAGCACGGCAGCACCGCCGCCGCACCAACGGCCCAGTCCCGCGTCTGCGTGGTGGCCAGCAGGAACTCCGTGTACTCGGCGGTGACCGCGCTGGGAGTGACGGGGACACCGGCGTCGACGAGCGTGCGGTGGAGTTGCTCGGTTTCCCTGGCGCAGCCGGCCGCGCCGGAGGCGAAGAAGGCCCGCCACTGCTCGGTGGGTGCCCGCACCGCGAGTTGGGCCAAGGCTCGGGAATAGTCCTGGAGATAGATCAGGTCCTGCGACAGATAGTCCAGGAACACGTCCCGGGGCAGCGTGCCCTGACCGAGCGCGGGGACGAAACGGCCGTCGTCGATCTGGCTCCTGATGTCCCCTGTCCGGGCCCAGAGCTGCTCCGTGAAGGACGAGTCCGCGCCCTTTTCCGGACCGGCACCACCTTCCTGTCCCATGCCATTCGCCCAATCGGTCAGGAGCTGCACCAGATGCGCTTCGAGATGGTGGCCGTGGTGGACCGGGCCGTTGCCCTGGCCGACCTCGAGTTCGTCGGCGTGGGTCAGGGCGCCACGGAGCCACTCGCGAGCGACTCCCACGGCAACCGACCAGTCACCGGTCCGTGCCCCCAGGACGGCGACGGCCGATGACAGCGAGCATCCGGTCCCGTGCGTGTTGTTGGTCCGAACCTTGGCTCCGGCCGCTTGGTAGACCGGTTCGGGCTGTCCGGGGGCCAGTAGGGCATCGGGGGTCCTATCCCCGGCCAGGTGTCCACCCTTGACCAGGACGAACACGTTGTGGCGCTCGGCCAGGGTCCGGCCCTGCTCCAGCGCCGTCGACCAGTCCTCCGCCACCGGCTCCCCTACAAGCACTGCGAGTTCGGGGAGATTGGGCGTCACCAGATCCGCGCGATGCAGCAGATCGCGCAGGGCCTCCTCGGCCTCTTGAGCCAGCAGCCGGTCACCGGAGGTCGCGATCATGACGGGGTCCAGGACGACGACCGGTGGCCGGTTCGCTTGGAGCCAGTCATTGACCGCTGCAATGACGTCGACCGAACCGAGCATGCCGATCTTGACGGCGTCGACCGTCACGTCGTCAGAGACCGCCTGGAGCTGCGCGGTGATGACCTCAGTGGGCACCGAGTGCACGAGCCGCACGCCGCGGGTGTTCTGGGCGATGGCGGCGGTGACCACGCTCATCCCGTATCCACCCAACACGGCGAAGGTCTTGAGATCCGCCTGCTGTCCGGCCCCGCCCGTCGGGTCCGTCCCGGCAATTGACAGGACGCGCGGGACCTTGCGGACGTTCGACTGGATGCTGGAGATGGTCTGGTCCGTGCTCAAGGGTTCGTCCCTTCCCCCGACGCGGACGCGCTCCCTACGCCGAGGGCCTCCCTGTATTGGGTCGCGGCCAACCGCGGGTCTCCCGAGTTCGCGCAGATCCCCGAGACCACGGCGACGCCGTCGGCCCCCGCGGCCAGCAGAGGTGGGCAGTCCTCGACCCGGACTCCGCCGATGGCCACCGCCGGTACGGGGCACCAGGCCCGGGCTGCGCGGAAGCCGTCGATGCCCAGGGGCTCGGGATGATCCGGCTTGGTACTGGTTGTGTGGACAGCTCCGATGCCGATGTAGTCCACCGTGCCTTCCGGCAGGAGTCGCACCGCGTCGAACTCGGTCGATTGGGCGGCGGAGAGCCCCACGATCGCGGCGGGACCGCAGATTGCGCGCACGTCGGACACGGGGATGTCCGACTGCCCCACGTGAACTCCCGCAACCGCCAGTCCGCGCTCACGGGCGGCCAGGTACACGTCCACGCGGTCATTGATCAGCACGGGTACCCGTGACCCGACTCGCGTCGCCACGGCCTGGACCAGGTCCAGGAACTCGGCCCCTCCCAGGTCCTTGCCCCGGACCTGGACCATGGTCACTCCACCGTCGACCGCGGCTTCGACGACGTCGGGCACGGACCGCGGGGCACTCAAGGCGCCGTCGGTCACGTGGTACAGCAGGAGATCGGCGGGGTCGAACACCGATCGGGCACGGGCCTCTCCGCTCGACTCAGAGGTGTTCTGGTGGCCGGTCATGCCTGCGCCACCTCCAGGGAAGTGACTGCGCTGCGGTCGCGGAGCAGCTGGGGGCTGAGTCCGTGGAGCCGGTCCAGCAGGCCCACCGCGAAGCTCCCCGGGCCGGCCGCTTCGGACGCGGCGAGTTCGGCGGCAACTTCCCAGGCCACGCTGCCTGCCACGGCGGCCTCCTGGGCATCCTGGGCCACGGCGGCAAACGCCGCGATGACGGCGCCCAGTGCACAGCCCCCGCCGGTGACGAGCGTGAGATAGGGGTGTCCGTGCGGAACGGTCCAGACGCCGTCCGGACCCACGATCAGGTCGGTCTCCCCCGAGATCGCCACCGCGCCCACGCCGTGACGGATGACCAACGTCCTTGCGGCGTCGAGGGCGTCTTCCGGTTGGACCGTGGAATCTGTGCCCCGCCCCCCGGCCCCGCCGCAGAGGGCGATGACCTCGGAGGCGTTGCCGCGGACCACCGTGGGCCCCAGTTCCAGGAGCTCGGCGGCCAGCGCGGTCCGGATGGGCAGCGCGCCCACGGCCACGGGATCGAGGATCCAAGGCGTACCGGTGGCCTTGCACGCGGTTGCCGCTTCGATCATGGCCGCGCGTTGTTCAGGGGTGGGCGTGCCCAGGTTGATCAACACGCCGTCGGCGATCTGGGCGAACGGCCCGGCTTCCCCCACGATGTCGGTCATCGCCGGGGCGGCCCCGAGTGCCAGGAGGGCGTTGGCCGTGAAGTTGGTGACCACCGAGTTGGTCAGACACTGGACCAGCGGACGGCCCGCGCGCAGATCGGCGAGCAGGACGGACAAGCGGTCGGACGGAAATGATGAAGATGACGCATAGCCCTGTGGCAAGGCGACAATCCCTTCGCTAGTACGAGCTAGATCAGGTTCAACGGGTTTGCTCTCAGCCGCGCAGTGCGCGGCACCCCGTGTCACGTGTCACCAAGACTGGACCCCGGAAACCCCGGATGTCCAGTCGGTGACTGTTGATTGCCTTGCCGGGTTGTCGTCAACCCGTGGCGCCTCAGCCTTCCGTGGAGTCAGAGCTCCGCGGGGCCGACGTCGGTGCAGACGCCCGGCGCACCCGTCGCTTGCGCTGCGGGGAGGTCTGGCCCGGTGCCCGCTCTCCCAGGGAGTCGGCCAACGAGTCCAAGGACGGCACCGAACTCCCGGCACCTGACCCGCTCGAAGACGACGTGCCCTGGGGCAGTTCGATGACCTCACCGGCGATCGTCACGCGGGAGGAGGCGCCGTCGTCGCCCGTCGAACCGGAGACCACGGAGGCGGATCCGGAGGTCACGGGGCCGGCCGGTTGAGGCGCCGTCGGCTGGGACTCGGTGTCGGGTGCTGCGACCGGAGCGGCAGCACGTCGAGCCCCGCGACGACGACGCGCCGCGGACACCGAGCGGTCCGGGACCGTTGCCGAGTCCGACGCAGCAGGGCGGGCCGGACGCTCGGATTGTCCGGAGGCCTTGGCGGCACCTTGGGGTTCCGTCGGCTGGTTCCGAGATGGTTCCGGCTGCTTTTCCTGCGTGGTCTGGTCGTTCTGTTGCCCGGATTCCGCGGGCTTGCCCGGCTGTGCAGCACCATTCGAGGCGCCGTTCTCCGAAGCGCTGGAGTCGTCTCCCCGGTTCTCGGAGCCCGAATCGTTCTGGCCGCGGTTGCGGGACCGCTTTCCGCGGCGCTTCCGACGGCGCCTGCCGCCGTCGCCCGAGGAGTCCGACCCGGCGTCGGGACGGTCGGAATCCGGTGCGGAGGTGTCACCGTTACCGGCGCTTCGCGCGTCGTCGGCCCCCGTGTTCGAAGACTGAGCCGCGGGGTGCGAGTCGGCGGCCTCCCCGGAAGTGTCGGCGCCGGTGGCGGACTCGCCCTTGGGATCGTCGTGGTGAGAGGCCGAGGCGATGGCCGCGAAGGCGTTGCGGGTGGCCTGGGCGCGCTTGGCGTCCTCGGCATCCTTCGGGTTCTCGCCCGACTGACCCGAATCACCGGTGTCCTTGGCGTTGCCGCGATCTGCGTTCCCCTGGCCCGAGCCCGAGCGACGGCTGCGCTTGCGTTCGTTGCGCTGGCTGCGGTGGGAGTCAGTGGAGACCCCGCCCTTGCCCTTGAGGGGGTGGTCGTGGATGACCACGCCGCGGGACTCACAGGCCTCACAGGGTTCGCTGAAAATCTCCAAGAGCCCGGTGCCCATGCGCTTGCGGGTCATCTGGACCAGACCCAGGGAGGTCACCTCGGCCACCTGGTGCTTGGTGCGGTCCCGGCCCAGGCACTCGACCAGTCGGCGCAGCACCAGATCGCGGTTGGCTTCCAGCACCATGTCGATGAAGTCGATCACGATGATTCCGCCGATGTCGCGCAGACGCAGCTGACGCACGATCTCCTCGGCGGCTTCCAAGTTGTTCTTGGTGACCGTTTCCTCGAGGTTGCCGCCGGAGCCCGTGAACTTGCCGGTGTTGACGTCCACAACCGTCATCGCCTCGGTCCGGTCGATCACCAGCGAACCGCCGGAGGGCAGCATGACCTTGCGGTCCAGTGCCTTGTAGATCTGTTCGTCCACCTGGTAGTGCTCGAACAGGTCCTCGTCCTCGGTCCACTGGGAGACGCGGTCCAACAGGTCCGGGGCCACGTACATCACGTAGGCCTCGATGTTGTCCCAGGCGGCCTGCCCCTGGACGGTCATCGAGGTGAAGTCCTCGTTGAAGACGTCACGCACCGTCTTGATGGTCAGGTCCGGCTCCGCGTAGAGCAGCTCCGGGGCCAGCGTCTTGCCCTGGTTGGACTTCTCCTGGATCTGCTCCCACTGCGAGCGCAGACGGTTGATGTCGTTGGTCAGCTCCTGCTCGGAGGCACCCTCGGCCGCGGTGCGCACGATCACGCCCGCACCTTCCGGGAGGTGGTCTTTCAGGATCTTCTTGAGCCGTTGGCGTTCGACGTCGGGCAGCTTGCGGGAGATACCCGTCATGGACCCGCCGGGCACATACACCAGGTAGCGGCCGGGTAGGGAGACCTGGCTCGTCAGGCGCGCGCCCTTGTGCCCCACCGGGTCCTTGGTCACCTGCACCAGGACGGCGTCGCCGGGCTTGAGGGCGTTCTCGATGCGCTTGGCCGAGCCGCCCAGATCGGCCTGGTCCCAGTTGACCTCGCCCGCGTACAGGACGGCGTTGCGACCGCGGCCGATGTCCACGAACGCGGCCTCCATGGACGGCAGCACGTTCTGGACCTTGCCCAGGTAGACGTTGCCGATCAGGGAGTCCTGCTGCGTGTGGGACACGAAGTGCTCGGCCAGCACGCCGTCTTCGAGCACGCCGATCTGGATGCGGTCGTCCTTCTCCCGGACCACCATCTTCCGTTCCACGGACTCACGGCGAGCCAGGAACTCGGCTTCCGTGATGACCTGACGGCGCCGGCCGGACTGGCGGGACTCGCGACGTCGCTGCTTCTTGGCCTCCAGTCGGGTGGAGCCCTTCACGGACTGGACGGTCGTCGGCGCGGACCCGTCGACCACTCGGCCCGTACGGATCCGGGTCACGGTTCCGGGCGGGTCCTCGTCGTTGCCGCCTTCCAGTTCCATGTCCACGGTGCCACGACGACGACGTCGCCGACGCTTGCTGGTCACGCCCGCCCCGGGAGCGGGATCCTCGAACTCAGCTTCCTCGGCGGCGTCGGCCTCGTCCAGGGCCGCCTGGCGGGCCTCCTCACGAGCCGCCGCTGCTCGCTCGGCCGCAGCCTTGATCGCCTCCGTGTCCGGGGCGTGGAACATCAGCGACGTCGCGGATGCGGCGCTGAACACGGCGAAGGGGTCCTCCTCCGCGGAGGGTTCGACGTCGTCGGTGGACTCGCTGGCGTCTTCGTCGTTGGCGTCGTCCGGAGAGTCAGCTGACTCAGGCGAGTCCGCTGATTCAGGTGAGTCCCCGGAATCGGGCGAGTCTGCGGACCCCTCGGATTCAGAAGCGGTGGAGTCCTCAGAATCCTCGGGGGCCTCGGCCGCGTCCTCAGCTTCCTTCGCAGGCTGGTCGTCACCGTCAGCCGACTCGCGTTCGGGGGCGTCGACGGGTTCGTTCAGCGGCAACTCGGTCTGCGCTGCATCCTGCCCGTCCCGCGCCTCGGCGTTCCGCATGGCTTGGAAGGCCATCTCGGCGGGCGTTTCGGAAGGGGTCTCCGCGGCCACAGTGCTCGGGAGCTCTGCAGTGGGCTCGGCGGGCGCCATGTTCGCGGCGGCGTTGGGCGTGTCGGAGGTGTGCTCGTCGGCGGAGACTTCTGAGCCTTCGCTCGCCGGATTCACCTGGTCGTTGGTCATGTATTCGCCATATTCCTGCGGGTAGCACCGTCTACACCCGGTGGCCCGCCGGTCGGTGGCGCCGTGCGGGGCCCTTGCGGGTCGCGCGGCTGCCAAAAGTCGTCGTGTGCTCCGTGCGGGGCGCGGTGGTAACCGGCTCGCCGCACGGGCCGTCCGGTTGGCCGAGCCACCGGGCCACCTGGAAGCAGTGGCACTCGGGCGGTCTTGACCCCGACGGACGCGCTCGATCTTCCTGAGAGCTGCGGTCCACCGGGCGTGCGATCGGAACCGGTACGGATCACGCATCAGGTGCAGCCAATGCGCGACCGGATTCATTCTGGCACACGCAACCGCGGCAACGTGTTCAGCGCGTACCCAACGTCCGCGCCTATGATCACGATGTGATGACGAAAGCCACCGAAAACCACAACCAGGCCGCCCTGGACGAGTCGGATCCCACATCGCGCCTACCACGTGGGGACGCCAGCTGGGCCCTGCTCGCGGTGATCACCGCAGGACTGGCTCTCTACGCATCGATCTCCCTGGTGATCGAGAAGTGGGCGATCCTGCAGGACCCCCTGCACGTGACGGCGTGTGACATCAACGCGGCGTTCTCCTGCGGAACGGTGATCCGTTCCTCACAAGCTAACCTATTCGGCTTCCCGAACCCCTTCATCGGTCTGGTCGCCTACACCCTGGTGATCGTGATGGCCGTCGGCGTGTTGGCGGGAGCCCGCTACAAGGCCTGGATGTGGATGGGGCTGTTGGTTGGCCTGGTCCTGGGTGAAGTGTTCTTGCTGTGGCTCTGGACCCAGGCGACGTTCTCGATCAACGCCCTGTGCCTGTACTGCATGCTCGTGTGGTTCGTGCACCCGGTCCTCCTCATGGCCACTGTGGCTCGTTGTGTACGAACGCGGGCGCTCCCGGCTCCCGAAGCGCTGCGAGACACCACCAAGATCTGGGCGCCCGCCGGTGTGATCCTGATTTGGCTGGTGGTCTTCGGCACCGTGCTGGTCCGCTTCTCCGGGACCATGTTCGGCTGACCCACCTCCCCACCTACCGCCGAACCCTCGCGAAACTCGCCGATCAGGTGTTGATCTGGCAGTTTCGCGAGGGTTCGGCGCTATGAGGGGTGCTGCTCAGGCGAACCAGATAGCGATTTCGCGTTCCGCCGACTCGGGGGAATCGGAGCCGTGAACGATGTTCTTCTGCACCTTCTCGCCCCAGTCACGGCCCAGGTCGCCGCGGATGGTGCCGGCGGCGGCCTTGACCGGGTCGGAGACGCCGGCCATGGCTCGGAAGGACTCGATCACGGAGTCGCCCTCGAACACCGCAGCGACCACGGGCCCGGACATCATGAACTCGACCAGGGGTTCGAAGAACGGCTTGCCCTCGTGCTCGGCGTAGTGCGCGGTCAGGATCTCCCGAGTGGCATCCAACTTCTTGAGCTCGACCAGCTTGAAACCGCGGGCCTCGATGCGGGCCAGGACCTGGCCGGTGAGGTTGCGCTCGACGCCGTCGGGCTTGACCAGGACAAGGGTGCGTTCGGTCATGGGTGACTCTCCTTTGGGGATCACGCCCGGGTCCCTGCCCGGGCCATTGTTCGCGGTGAGCGCGGTAGCGCCCCTCGGGTCCAGGGGTCAGCCTAGTGGGGCGCACGCTCGTGACGGTTACTGGACCTGCACCCCGATTCGGGGACGACGACGAACACGCACCTGAGCGGAACAGGCCCGGAAATGGTCGGCGTGTGTCGGCCTCGGGCGCCGACCAGCCCGTCCTCGTCCGGCGCGCCTTACCGGCCTCATCCCTCCGAGCGCGGCATCAGGCGGTCGTGCAGAGGAGTTCGGAAGATTCCTTGTGGGTCCAGGGCGTCCAGACCGGTCAAGGCCTCCTGCCAGGCAGGGAACTGGCCCGGGATCCAGTCCTTCAGTTCCCGGTCGTCCGTCCAAGGGCCGGCAGCCGTGTGCGCGAAGCGCTTGGACCATTCCGGCCGCGCGACGCCGAGTTCGGAGGACAGGTTCCTGAACCACGCGTCAATTTCGGCATAGAACTCGCCGGTTCCCGGTGTACCCGGGAGGCTCAGGACGTCCAGCCACACGGCAGTATCCAGCTCTGGCCGCCCAGGAACTGGCGTGACCGAAGAGAGCGACGGCACGACGGCACCGTCGACAGTGACGTCTTCCGAACGGTCAACGCCTGTCACCCGGATCTCGCACACGTTGTTTGCCGGATACTGCCCTCGCGAGCGGTAGGTGCTGATGAGCTCCTGGTAGTGGGTGGTGAAGTCCGCGACCACGCGCTGGACCTGATCGCGGCGGGTGATCACGACGTGGCTTCCGGCGGACACCAACAACGTGGTGGGCCGTACGAAGTGGATGAAGTTCTTGGCTTCGCCCCACATGTCCAGGGCTCCGTTGGCAACCAAGCCCGCCCGGGTGGCGTACATCATGGCTGCAGTGGCCTTGGGAGTCAGGGAGTGCGCGCCTTGGGTGACCTGGGTGATTAGAGAGGCCACCTCGTCCGAGAGCCGGTCGGCGAACGGGTAGTTGAACGGCGCGTAGCGGGCGCTGGAAAGCAGGGGCTCGGTGGGCGTGACCTGCCAGGTCTGGACCCACGGGTATTGCGTCATCGCGTACCAGATGATCCCTACCCGGCCTCTGCGGTCCAGCAGCGCACTGAGCGATCTGGGCCCCGCCGATTCCGGTGCTGCGAACAGCTCGCTGGCGGGAATCAGTGTGGTGTTGCGGCAGCGCAGGTTGTAATTGGCCACGGTCTGCAGCACGACTTCCGTGACGAGAGCCCGCCCCACGTGGGCCAGCAGCGGCGCGATCTCCGGCTGGTTCCGTTGGAAGGTCCGGAGCGTGTACTTCCCGGCACTTTCATCCCAGACCACTGCGGTCAGTTCGACGACGGCGTTCGAGAGGGTCCCGTAGGTCCCTCCGGCAGCAAGACCCTCCCCTGATGCGGCCACGTTGGTGCCGTGCCCGTTGACCGCCAGGACACCGGCCACCGTGACGTCCCCCGGGGCAGGCGCACCGATCAGGCTGCGCCCGTGGGTGGACAGGAAACTCAGAACCTGGGTCATTTCCGCGCCGGCCTGCAGGCGGACACGTTCGCCGTCGACCATGCTCATGGCGGCCATGCCGGTGGTGTCCACCACGACCACGGCTGCGTCGGCAGAAGTCCCGGACTCCACGACCAGCGGCGACCAGGTGTGTCCGAAGCCTCGCGGGCGGACACGGTAGTCGGCGCCGGCCGCCCAGTTGACGATGGTCTCGGCCTGTTCCGGAGTGGTGATCTCGCAGGTCCACAGTTCGTCCGTGACGATCGTGCCGTCCCAGTTCTGGAAGACGTTGCGGTGGAGGGCGATGTCGGTGGGGAATCCGGGCGGAGTCTCGGCGGCTTCGGCACTGGTAGGTGTCACGACCCCGATCAAGGTCCACGTTCCGGCCACCGCCAAACCGCCTTTGACCAGTTTCCGCCTGGTCACGCCGGTGTCATGTGCGCATGGTTGATCCACGTTCAGCTCCCCTTTTTGGTGTCCACGTCTGGTGTCCGCGACGCCGCTGGTCGCCCGCGCCGGTCGTCGTCGCTGGTCCGCGCCCGTGGTGAGACGCGTCAGCCGAGGCTCTCGACCCAGGTGCCCAATGCCTCCCCGGCCGCCACCAGGTTCTGCGCGAATTCCTCCACTCGCTCGGCGTGATCGGCGCGGTAGTTGATCACGTACTCAAAGCCGTCGTCGTACTTGATGTAGCCGATGCCCAGGCCGTGCGCGAGGCTCGGGGCGAAGGCGTACCGGTTGATCGGCTGCGACTCCCCCAAGGACGTGGTGGACAGGAAGTCGCTGCTCAGCGCCTGGAGCCCGAGATTGTCGAAGAACTCGAGGCCGGTGCCCGCCCGCTCGGCCATCATGCGCAGGCCGAAGAGGTGCCGGTCGATTCCCGCCCCGCGCTTGCACGCCTTGACCCAGTCCCGGTGTGCGTCCAGAACGGCGCCGAACTGCTCGAGCGTCGCGTCGCCCGCGATCAGTGCTCGGGCGAACTCCACGGCTTGCGGCGTCAGGGGGCGCAGGCACTCCGTCCGCCCGGCCTGGAACTCACGCATGTCCACGGATTCGTACACGCTCCGGACACTGCCGTACGTTGCCACTTGCGCGTAAGTCATGAGCAGCTGAGCCACGGCGTCGTCGCTGACCCGCAGGTCCAGTCCGTCCATGTCAGCCCTGGGTGCAAACACCGAGGTGACCCGGTATTGAGCGCTCTGCCGTGCATACTCCTCCAGGTTCCCCGCCACACGGCCCCGGAATTCCGGGGTCGTGATCCAGGTCAGTTCTCGGGGCTCGGGCGCTGGTTCTCTTGGCTCATGGGAGGTCGACGACGCAGGGTCCAGCAGCTCGAGTTCCTGCATCCTGGCCACCGCCGCCCGAACGGTCGCACCATCTGCTGCGCTGTGCTCGAAATGGATGGCCTGCCAGTCCGTGGTCAGCGACAGCTCATAGGTGATCGGTTTATAGGTCCATGCGTGTCCCGCCTGGAAGGCGAGGTTTCGCAGTCGCTCGGTGTCCTGCGGTGCCGAACCGTCGCCGTCGTCGTGCGCCTGTGTGAGGAGGTGCACCACGAAGATCATCTCCGTGAGGTCTCCGTAGGTCTCCGCGTTGTGCGGGTCGGTGAGGAGCTCGGCAAGCAAAGGGGCAGCGGTCTCGCTGCCCAGGTAGGACAGGTCGGTGAAGTTCACTTGCTCCTGCCCGTCGCTGGCGGGCTGCTTGCTTCGATCCCCGGCGATGACCTGTTCCAAGAGATCCTCGATGGCATCGACCGGCAGCGGCAGCCCGTCGCCGCCGGCAATTGGCATGCTGAAGAGCCGTCCTCCCACCAGCATGCCAATGGTGGCCCCCGACGCGGAGACAGCTGGGCATCGGATCTCGTCACGGTTCGGCAGGGGGTGCCGGATTCCGCCCGCCAGGATCTGCCACTGGTCCATGTCCAGCGTGGTCCCCCGGGGATCGACCTCCACAGGCGTCTCGCCACGGACTTCCTGCAGGTGGATCGTGGCCGCACGATGGATGAAATCTGCGCACCGAGGCACGCCGGTGTTTCCGTCGAATCCGGAGAGTTGGAACGAGACGCTGGTTGTGAGCGGCAGTGGTTCCCGGGTGTCCAAGTAGGTGTCGAGCCAGGCTGCGGAGAGGTAGCTACGCCCGTGACCGCTCTCTGCGTCGGCGAAAGTCGTCAACTCTTCCTGCAAGCCTGGCGCCGCGTTCTCAGAGAAGTCCGTGACGGAGCCAACCGTCCTGTCCCTGTCCTCAGCGCCGGTCAAGGGCTCGGTAGCGTTTGCGAACCGCTCCAGTGTGTCCCCGAGGGCGGGAACGGGCAGTGTCTTGGCCATGGAACACCCTTCGTCGCAGTAGCCACCGCACGTGACGACTGCCGTGCTCCCAAAGGCGAGATTCAGGGGAAAACACCCTGCGGCTCAACGATCATGCGGCTGGTTCCGGTTGAGCATACCCACAGGCGAGCATCGCAGGAGACCATCAAGAACACGGTCGAACGGAATGTCCCTGAGCTACCGCGATTTGCTCCTCCGGCATGAAGACTCTCGCGTGGCCACAGGACCTTGGCGGGCTTATCTTGTTGACATGGTGGCGTCTATCGATCCGGCGTACCCCTTTATCGGGCACTGGCTGGTCCAAAACAGCCCCGCAAACCGAATTCCCAGCCACGGCACGCACGCATTTGCCACGACCTACGCCATTGACTTTGTGCCGGTTACGGAGTCCGGGCGCAGTGCCCCGGTTACATTGAGTTCCGTGGTGCAGCCCGAACCCGCAAATAGGTTCCCAGGTTTCAGTTGCCCGGTCTTAGCCCCGGTCGCCGGTGTGGTCACTGCCATCCACGATGGTCAGCCCGATCATCCCGCATACCGTGGGCTGCCCTCGCTCCGCTACGCACTGACTCAGCACCGACGTGCGGCGGAGGGGTGGGCCGCTCTTGCAGGGAACCACGTGGTGATTAATACCGGCGGCATCATCGTCACCCTCTGCCACCTGCAGCATGGAAGCATCCAGGTCGTGGGAGGCCAGCAGGTCACCGTTGGAGACGTACTCGGTCCCTGCGGTAACTCCGGGAACAGCACTGAACCCCATGTATACGTTCCGGACAAGCTGAACCACACGTCACAGGTCACAACATCCTCGAGGGGTCCCCTGTCATGACAACTGATCACCACCAGGTCTACGCGATCGCCACGCGCAATCGGCTTCTGGCCGCCGAGATGTTTCCGCGCTGTCCGACGAGCAGTGGCAAACTCCCAGTCTCTGCGCCGGATGGACAGTCCGGGAGGTCTGTGCCCACCTCGTGCCACCGTCCACCGGACACTCGATCCTGCGGTTGGTCTGGGACGTGGCCCGTTTTCGTGGCGACCTGGCCCGCATGGTGGACGTGACCACCCGGAAGCAAGCGCGCCGACCGACAGCGGAGCTTGTAACGGACCTGCGGGACAACGCCGCTGTGGAGTTGAGGGCCCCAGTGGTGGGGCCGTACGGTCCGCTCACTGACACCGCGATCCATCTGCGCGACGCTGCCCGCCCACTGGGTCTTGATGTTTCCCCAGCCCCGGTGGACTGGCTACCGGTCCTCGGCTTCCTGGTCGCACGATCCGCGGAACGTGGCTTCGTCGGAACGGGGAGGACCGCTGGTCTTCGCCTCGTGTCGACCGACTCCGCCTGGTCATGGGGAACAGGAGAGCTCGTACGCGGTACCTCGGAAGCACTTGCCATGGGCATTGCCGGACGCTGTGTGGTGTACCCGGAATTGGAGGGAGACGGCGTCTCGCTCCTGCGAGGACGCGACCGGTGACATCGATCCCCGTGGGACGCCCCTCCAGTTCGTCCGTGCTTGCGCATCGTCGTGTTCTATGGTTCATTAGTTGAGTAACTAACCAATAAACTAGTGAATCGAGGTGGTCGTGACTCCCCCCGCGCCACGCTCCGATCGCCCGATCTTTCTGGATCTCGCGGATCAGATCGCCGACGACATCCTGTCGGGTGCGTACGCTCCGGGCACTCAGGTGCCCTCCACCACGGAATTGTCCGTGCACTACCGGATCAACCCGGCCACAGCCGGCAAGGCCTTGAATCGCCTGGTTGATCAAGGGGTGCTGGAAAAACGGCGAGGACTCGGCATGTTCGTCACCGCAGACGGAACGGAAATCCTGCGCACCCAGCGGCAGGGCGACCTGCTCGAGACCTACCTCGCACCCCTGATGGCCGAGGCTGCACGGCTCGGAATGACACCCGACGACGTCGTCGCCCTGATTCGCAGCCACGTCGAGTTCTCGGCATCCCGCTCATCCACCACTCACCCCACGGAGGCACCCCGATGACCGTGACCACCAGTCATGCACACCGGCACCAGCCGGAACCACAGGACACCGCCCGGACGGATCCGCACAGTGGCATCGTGCTGCGCGACGTCACGAAGTCTTATGGAAAGACCGAAGTCCTCAAAGGCATTGACCTGCACCTGGACCCCGGCAAGGTCTACGGCTTGTTGGGCGCCAATGGCGTAGGCAAGACCACCATGATGTCCCTGATCTGCAATCACATCTTCCGCACCTCAGGTTCCGTGACCATCGACGGCGAGGACCCCGCGGAAAACGCCAAGATCCTGGAACGCACGGTCTTCATTCACGAAGATCAGCGGTGGCACGACGATTATCTGGTCAAGCACATCCTCAGCGCATTGCCCTCTTTCTACCGTGGATGGCAACCGGAACTTGCGGAGCGCCTCCTTGAGCGCTTCTCCATTCCCCGCAAGACCCAACTGAAGAAACTCTCCCGCGGTCAGCGTTCGGCCTTCGCGGTCAGCATCTCCTTGGCCAGCCGTGCCGAATACACCTTCCTGGATGAGCCATATCTTGGCCTGGATCCGTCCTCCCGGAACATCTTCTACGAAGAACTCATGCGGGAGGTCTCCGAACATCCCCGAACCGTCTTGATGTCCACCCACCTGATCGACGAGGCAGCCAATCTCATGGAGGAGGTGATCCTCATGCGACAGGGCCGCATCGAACTCCATGCCGATTCCGATGCCGTCACCTCCAGCATGACCGCCGTGCGCGGCATTGAGGACGCCGTGGACGAGTTCACGGCGTCCTACGACATCGTGAACTCGCAATCCTTGGGGCGCATCCGGTCCGTCCTGGTCCGAGGCTCATTGAGTCCCCGGGAACGCGAGCGGGCGGACAGATTGCACCTGTCCGTGGAGACCCCCGGGCTCCAGGAGATCGTGGCCGCCCTGGGAATCCTGGACCACGATGCCCGTCAGGCCGACGTGCACGATACTCATAATGAAGGAGCCATGTCATGACCTACCCCATGCGCAGTTTCCGTCTCTACATGGCCCAACGCACCTACTCGGTGTACGTGGCTCCCATGATTTTCGTTGCCGTGATTGCTTTGACCGTCATTGCGGGACTCATCGTGGGCATGGTGACCGGGCTGCCACTTCCCGGAGAGACTCGGACGATCTTCAGCGGATTGGGCATGCTCATCAGCGTGCTCATCGGGTTCTTCATCTCGTCCTCGGCCCTGGCAGTCAACCGCACTTTTGCCACATTCCTGGCATTTGGCGGGACACGCCGGGACTTCTGGACCGGCACGTCCTTGGGGTTTCTGGTCACTGCGATGATCACTGCGGTCGGCGCCACGATCCTGCTGACGGTGGAGCGCCTGACCGACGGATGGTTCATCGGACTACCCGTGTTCGACAGTCACCTGTTGGGAGACGGCAAGTACCTCATCACGTTCCTGGCCGTGCTGGCATACTCATTGGCCGCACTGTTCACGGGTGCAGCCTTCGGCACGATCTTCAGAGCCTTCGGAGCGACGGCAGTAACTTTCTCGATCATCGCTGCGGTGCTGGTCATCGCGGGTGTCACAGCTGGGCTCGTGTGGCAACGGGAATTCGTCCTGGAGGCCGCAGCAAACCTCGGACAATGGGTTCCCACGATCCTCGCCGCCACATTCGCCCTGGCCTGTCTCGTCATCAGCTACATCGCCAACAAGAAGGCGACCATCTGAACCAGTCGGGTGGCTGCACCGAGGTCACTGGCGACGCCAAACCTTGGCGTTGGCCTCTACGGCCAGTTCAGTGCAATTCTACGTACCACCCCCGACGCCGCCCGCACCGCCTGACTACGCCCCCATCGACGCCGTTGATACTCCCGCAGTGCCACGTCCAGCGGGAAATCGCTCAGACACTGCGCCAAAGTGGCTCCATCCACCAGAGCTTCACACGCTCCACGCCCCATGTTGGGTGACATGGCGTGGGCGGCGTCGCCCACGAGCACGAACCGCCTCCGCACGTACCGCGTGAGCGTCGGCGTTTCCATGATCGAATTGAGCAGCACACGCTCCGGATCTACACGCTCCAGGACTGCTTGAACGGGGGCCGGGAATTGTGCGAAGTGGTGTTGCGCCCACGCCAGCACCTCGGACTTTGTGGCTCGAAACTCAGGCATTGACGCAAACCAGTTCGTCACACCCCGAGTGTTCGCGGAGATGCCAAACAGGCTGCCCCGCCCCCAGAACTCCTGCAGCCATGGGTCACCGGGGGCAAATTCATCGATGTCGCCGTTGACCACTCCACGCAGCGCCATGGCCCCCGTTCGACGCCCCGGACATCCCCATGCAGCAGCCCGCGTCACGGAATGCACACCGTCGGCTCCAACCACCAGGTCCCCCGTCAGCGTGGTCGGATCCTCAACAGCGCCATCGAAGCTCTGCACCGCAGCCGGCTTGGCCCTGCCGAGTACAGCCAGCAGGTCCGGACGCTGAATCAACCAGGAGTCCGCCGGAGCGGTGCCTCCTCCGAGGCGACGCCCCGTGGACGTGGACACACGCACCCCGGTGGCTGGTCGAGCACACTCTCGAACCGGGTCAGCAAGGCCGAGGTCATGCAGCGACCGGAGCGCGTGGGGCCAGAGCCCGTACACGGTTCCGAGGTCATGACGTTCGGGGGCACGCTCGTGGATGCGCACCTCGAAACGATGCGGGTCGAGGCCCGCGGCCAGTGCGAGCCCGGCTACTCCGCCTCCGATGATGTCGATGGTGACCATCACCAAATACTACATTTGTAGTGATAGTAGATTCAAGGCATGCCCACACACCGTGACAACCTGATCGAGGCGGCCATTCGTGTCCTCGCCGAGGGCGGGTCACGTGCACTCACGCACCGCGCGGTGGACCAGACCGCTGGCGTCCCACCGGGGACGTGCTCCAATCACTTCCGTACCCGATCGGCTTTGACCACGGCCGTGGCCGATGAGTTGGAACGCCGCGACATTCGGATGTCCGATGATTTCGACCTGGCCTCCGTACGGACGGGCGATGCTGTTGCGCAGCTCGCCGATGCGTTCGTCATGGCTCAACTTGCACACCCGAATCCTCAGCGAGCACGACTTGCCTTGGCCACGGACTCCGGCGTGGATCTCAGCGCGCACCACGACCGACTTCGCGAAATCATGGTGACCGTCATTAGGTCGGCCGGTGTGGCCGCACCCGAGAGCGCCGCTCGTATGGTCGCCGACCACGTCGACGGGGTTCTGCTCCACGGTCTGACTCTGGGCACCCGCTCCATCCATCAGGGCGAGGTAGCCGAGGCGGTACGACGGCTCCTGGGCGCTGACCAGCATTAACCCCCGTGCGCCGCCCGCCAATCCAGCTCGGCCTGATACCGCTCCGCGTTCTCCCGGTCCAGCTGCGCTCCCTTGCGCACGGCGTACCACCAGAGCACGACGAACAGCGCACCCAGCACGAACATGGCGGGCAGGAAGAATCCGGTCAGCACCATCCATGCCTGCAGAGCCCACCCGGCGGCAACGCCCCAGGGCTTCCGCAGGACCGCGCAGCACAGGATGAACAGCACCGCGAACACGGCACCGCCGATCAGCACCCACAACCGATGCGGATGCTCCGGACCCCAGAGCCCGAACACCGTGAGCGCCCCGAAGAACACCACGAAGGCCTCCATGGTCAGCACGGTGGAGGCGAACATCATCTTGATCGACCGGGGCTTCTTGATCTGATTGGGCCGCCATTCCCGCTGGGCCTTGGTCATACGTGCCATCCGGTCAGCCTTTCAGGATGCGGCGAGCTTCACCGGCAACGGTCACGGATCCGGTGATCAGAACGGTGGATTCGCCCTTCTCCGCCTTCTCCGTACGGGCGGCCTCCAGAGCCTGAGACACGGCCTCCCCCACGGAATCGGTCGAGTGAACGGCACCTTCCGGGAACCCGAGGTCCACGGCGGCCTGGGCCAGGGCCTCCGGCTGCACGGCCCGCGGTGAATCGGAGGCGGTGAACCACCACTGGGCGTCCACGTGGGAGTACCCGTCCAACAGCGACTTCAGGATCCCGTCCACGTCCTTGTCTCCCAGCACACCCACCACGGCGTAGAGCCGTTCGGGATGGAAACTTTCCACCAGGGCAGCGGTGGAAGCCGCAATCCCGTGCGGGTTGTGCGCGGCGTCGATCACCACGGGCGGGGACGGTTGCATGAGCTCCAACCGGCCCGGCGAGCTCACGGCCCCCAGACCGTCGGCCACGATGTCCCGTGCCAGCGGCTTCTCTCCCCCACCGACGAAGGCTTCGACGGCGGCCACAGCCAGTGCCGCATTCGATGCCTGGTGGGCACCCAGGACCGGCAACAGCAGGTCCTCGTAGGTTCCGGCGAGACCGCGTACGGTGATCTGCTGCCCACCGACCCCGGGGAGGCGGTCTTCGACGCCGAACTCCACACCCTCGAACCGGAAGGGCACGCCCACGTCCTGAGCCTTCTCCAGGAGCACCTGTGCCGCATCGGGGTCCTGGGCTGCGGAGACCAGGAAGCCGTCCGGCTTGATGATGCCCGACTTCTCGTGGGCGATGTCCTCAACGTTGTCGCCCAGTAGGTCGGTGTGGTCCAGGTCGATGGGCGTCACCACGGACACGGCCGCGTCGGCCACGTTCGTCGCGTCCCAGACTCCGCCCAGTCCGACTTCCAGCACCATGACGTCCACCGGGGCGTCCGCGAACACCGCAAACGCCAACACGGTCATGAGCTCGAAGTACGTCAACGACGGGGCCCCCGCCTCGGCCAGACGGGCATCCACGACAGCGACGTACGGCGCGATCTCGTTGAACACCCGGACGAACGTCTCGTCGTCCACGGGTTCACCGTCCACGCAGATGCGCTCGGTGACCCGTTCCAGGTGCGGGGAGGTGTAACGCCCCACGCGCAGGTCCTGCGCGAGCAGCAGCGCTTCAATCATGCGCGCCGTCGAGGTCTTGCCGTTGGTGCCCGTGATGTGGATGACCGGAGCCGAACGGTGCGGGTCGCCCAGCACCTCCACGATCTGCTGCATGGCGTCCAGCCGCGGAGCCATCTTGTTCTCGGGCGCGCGATCCAGGAGGAGCTGGTACACGTCCTCCACGGTCTGCGCGTCGGGCAGGTCCCAGGCATCGGTCATCGCTGCACCTCCACGCTCACTGCGGGTTCGCCGTCGACGGCGGGCTCGAGGACCAGCTCCACGGTCAAGGTCTCGGAGGACACCAGATCCCGGTTGGCTTCGACGGCGGAGAGCACCTCGGCGGTGTCCGTCACCACGGTACGGATCCGGTCCGACACGTGGAGCCCCGCTTCCTTCCGCGCCTGCTGGATGGTGCGGATCAGGTCGCGGGCAATGCCTTCGGCTTCGAGTTCCGGAGTCAGCTCAGTGTCCAGCACCAGGAACCCACCGCCGGGCAGCACGGAGACCGCACCGGATGCCGCGTCGTCGGACACGACCGTTTCCAGTTCGTATTCGTCCTCGACCAGTTCCACACCGCCGGCGGTGACCACGCCGTCGTCGGAAATCTCCCAGTCCCCGGTCTTGGTGGCCTTGATGACCGCCTGGACCCCCTTGCCCAGGCGCGGGCCGGCGGCGCGGGCGTTGACCTTGAGCTGCTGGGAGATGCCGAAGTCCGCGGGGCTGGTGTCCGCGGCGTCCAGGAGGGTCACGGATTTGAGGTTCAGCTCGTCGGCGATGATCTGCTCGAACGTCCCCGCCAGGTCCTTGCCACCGGGCACGGCAACGGTCAGTCCGGCCAGGGGCTGGCGGACGCGCAGCTTGTGGGCCTTGCGCAGTGCCGAGCCGGCCGAGGCCACGGTGCGGGTGGTTTCCATGCGGTCCACCAGCGCCAGGTCCTGCTCCCCGTGCGGGAACAGGTCGGCATCCGGCCAGTCGGTCATGTGTACCGAACGCCCGCCCGTCAGCCCACGCCAGACCTCCTCGGAGATCAGCGGCAGCAGGGAGGCCGACAGGCGCGTGGTGGTTTCCAGGACGGTGTAGAGCACGTCGAAGGCCACGGGATCTTCGTCGAAGAACCGGTCACGCGAGCGGCGCACGTACCAGTTGGTCACCAGTTCCATGTGGTTGCGCAGCGCTTCGGCGGCACCCCAGATGTCGTACTCGTCGAACTTCTCCCCGACCTCGCGGACTGCTGCTCCGGTGCGGGTCAGGACGTAGCGGTCCATGACGTTCTCGGAGTCGTAGCGCTTGGAGGCCTGGTACCCCGAACCGTTGTTCGCGGCATTGGCGTAGAGGCTGAAGAAGTACCACGTGCTCCACAAGGGCAGGAGCATCTGGCGGGTTGCCTCGCGGATCCCCTCCTCCGTGACGATCAGGTTGCCGCCGCGCAGGATCGCGCTGGACATGAGGAACCACCGCATGGCGTCGGCGCCGTCGCGGTCCAGGACCTCGTTGACGTCCGGGTAGTTCCGCAGCGACTTGGACATCTTCTGCCCGTCGGAGCCCAGCACGATGCCGTGGGAGATCACGTTGCGGAAGGCCGGGCGGTCGAACAGCGCGGTGGCCAGGATGTGCAGGGTGTAGAACCACCCGCGGGTCTGGCCGATGTACTCCACGATGAAGTCACCCGGGTTGTGGGTGCTGAACCACTGTTCGTTCTCCATCGGGTAGTGGACCTGGGCGTAGGGCATGGAGCCCGAGTCGAACCACACGTCCAGGACCTCCGGAACACGCCGCATCACGGCACCGGCGGCAGCGGCCTCCGGGTCCGGGTGAGGCCGGGTGAGGTCGTCAATCCACGGGCGGTGCAGGTCCACCTCACCGTGGGCGTTGAGCGGCAGCCGCCCGAAGTCGCGCTCCATCTCCGCCAGGGAGCCGTAGACGTCCCGGCGGGGGAAGCGCGGGTCGTCGGACTCCCACACGGGGATGGGTGAACCCCAGTAGCGGTTACGGGAGATGGACCAGTCGCGCGCGTTCTCCAGCCACCGCCCGAACTGCCCGTGCTTGACGTTGCCGGGGATCCAGGTGATCTCCTCGTTGAGTTCGAGCATGCGGTCCTTGAACCGCGTGACCTCCACGAACCACGAATCCACCGCGCGGTAGATCAGGGGGTTCCGGCAGCGCCAGCAGTGCGGGTAGGAGTGCTGGTAGGAGTCCTGCTTGACCAGCAGGTTCCGTTCCCGCAGGTTGCGGATGATCGTGCGCGAAACGTCCGGGTCGAACACGTTCAGTCCCGCGATGGACGCCAGCGGAGCCTCCGCGGAGACGCCCGTGTCCGCGAGCCACGGCAGGAACTCGCCGGATTCGTTGAGCGAGAGCACCACGGGGATGCCGTACTCGCCCGTGGCCTTCTGGTCGTCCTCACCGTAGGCGGGCGCCTGGTGGACCAGGCCCGTGCCGTCCGTGACGGTCACGTAGTCCGCCACGATGATCTGCCACGAATTCGCGACGTCCTGCCCCGGCGCCAGTTCCACCAGGGTGGACGGCAGCTGGCCCACGTAGTCCCACAGGGGCTCGTACTTCAGGCCCTCGAGCTCAGCGCCCTTGACCCGCTTCACGACGGCGGCACCCGCCGCCTCCGAGTCCTCGTGGCCCAACGCCTTGGTGTGCGCCGGGAGCAGCGCCTCGGCCAGCAGGAACGTGCGCCCCTGGAAGTCACCGGCGCCCGGAACCAGCACGTAGTCGATCTCCGGTCCGACGGCGAGCGCCTGGTTGGTCGGCAGCGTCCAGGGCGTGGTGGTCCAGGCCAGGGCCTCGGCGCCGGAGAGCTCGGCAGCCAGTTCGGCGGTAGCGGCTGCAACGGCGTCGTCGTCGATCTTGCCCGCCGTGGCCAACTCGCCGGTCAAGCGGAAGGCGACGGTGACGGTCTGGTCCGTGCGGTCCTGGTAGACGTCGTCGTCCATGCGCAGCTCGTGGTTGGACAGAGGGGTCTCGTCCTTCCAGCAGTAAGGCAGCACGCGGTAGCCCTTGTAGACCAGGCCCTTCTTGTCCAGTTCGGCGAAGGCGTGGATGACCGATTCCATGTACTCGACGTTGAGCGTCTTGTAGTCGTTCTCGAAATCCACCCAGCGGGCTTGGCGGGTGACGTAATCCTGCCACTCGCCGGCGTACTTCATCACGGATTCGCGGCAGGCGTCGTTGAAGCGATCGATGCCCATGGCCTCGATCTGCTTCTTGTCGTTCATGCCCAGCTGCTTCATGGCCTCCAGCTCGGCCGGCAGACCGTGGGTGTCCCAGCCGAAGCGCCGCTCCACACGGTGGCCCTTCTGGGTCTGGTACCGCGCCACCAGGTCCTTGACGTAGCCGGTGAGCAGGTGGCCGTAGTGGGGCAGGCCGTTGGCAAAGGGAGGGCCGTCGTAGAACACGAACTCGTTGGAGCCGTTCTCCCCGGCCGGGCGCTGGTCGATGCTGGCCTGGAAGGTGTTGTCGTTCTTCCAGTACTCCAGGACGCGCTCCTCGATCTCCGGGAAGCGCGGGGAGGTCGGCACCCCCTGGGCGTCGGGGTTGGTGCTCGCCTTGGGATACAGCGGCTGGTTCACGGGCTGGCCGTCCTTGCTCATGCGTCTGCTGGGGCTGCAAGGACGCCGTCCGCCCGGGTGGGCGGGTGGCGCGGTACCACCTCGCTTGCACTGGCCGTGGGATTTATGACGACGGTCGCCGTCGTCGCTCATCCCTAAGCCGATGCCGCTTGATTGCAGGCTGTCACGGGCCTGACCCGTTCGGTTCTACTGAGGGCCCGCTGGTGCGGACGTCCCTTTCTTCCGAAGGCTCCCCGGTGATGGCCGGATCAACGCCAAGTCGGGTCAAGTGTACGTGGTGAACGGGTGCGATTCACGCTGCGTGGCGATTGACCTGTGGGACCATGGTCGGCAGTCATCATCCGCACGTCCCGTATTTGGAGGCCGCAGCTTCATGGCCCAGCGCATCGTCCGCGTCACCTGTCCCGATCGCCCCGGCCTGGTGGGCACCATCACCACCGCGTTCGCGGACCGAGGTATGAACATCCTCCAGCTGGACCAGTTCACGGACGCGGACGCGCTCCCCCAAACGGGCGCCCCGGTTCACGGCACCTCCGGGGGTTCGTTCTTCTTCCGGTCGGTGGTGGATTCCCCCGCCGACCGGACTCCCGACGACGACGCCGCGGACGCCGAGTTCCACCGCCTCCGTGAGCGTCTGACGAATTCCGTGGATGACTCCATCGTGGAGGTCCAGCCGTATCCGTCCAAGCTGCGCGTGGTGGTCCTGGCGTCCAAGACCGATCACTGCGTGGTCGAGATGATTCGCCGCGCCCAGACCGATCAGCTCTCGGGTGAGGTGGTCAAGGTCGTGGCCAACCATGACGTCCACGGCCCTTTGTGCGACTTCTACGGCATCGAGCACGTGGTGGTGCCCAACGCCGATCTGACCAAGGAAGAGCATGAGGCCGCCGTGCTGGAGGCCATCGGCACGGACGTCGACGTCGTCGTCCTGGCGCGGTACATGCGGATCCTGAGCGATGACTTTCTGCAGAAGGCGCCGTGCCCGATCATCAACATCCACCACTCGTTCCTGCCGTCGTTCATCGGTGCCAATCCGTACCAGCGAGCGCATGACCGCGGCGTGAAGATGATCGGCGCCACCGCCCATTACGTCACGGCGGATCTGGACGAGGGGCCGATCATCGAACAGGACGTGGTCCGAGTGGATCACCGTCACACCAAGGACGAACTGGTCAAGTCCGGCGCCGACGTCGAACGCAACGTGCTCTACCGGGCGGTCAAGGCCCACTGCGAGGGACGGATCTTCCTGGACGGCGACCGCACGGTCGTCTTCGGCTGACCTGCGCCCTCTTTACCCACCGCTGAACCCTCGCGAAACTGCCGCATCAGGTGCTGATGCGGCAGTTTCGCGAGGGTTCAGCGGGATGAGGGGGTCTACTTTCGGATCATCTTGTGGACCGCAGCCTGGGCCACGGGCTTGACCGTGATGGTGTCCAGGTCGATGTGATGCGGCAGGTTCACGGCGAAGGCGCAAACCTCCGCGACGTCCTCTGAGGTCAGTGGCTTCTCCACGCCGGCGTACACCTTGTCCGCGGCCGCCTGATCGCCCAGCCGCATGAGCGAGAACTCCGGGGTGTGGACCAGTCCCGGGGCAACCTCGATCACGCGGATGTTGTTCTCGGCCTCCTCCAGCCGCAGTGCCTGCGTCAGGGCCCGCTGGCCGAACTTGGCGGCGTTGTAGCCGGAACCACCTTCGTAGGCGAACTCCGCAGCCACGGAGGTCAGGTTGAGGACCGTGCCTTCCCTGTTCTCGCGCAGAGCCGGCAGGAACGCCCGGATCAGGCGCATCGTGCCCATGACATTGACGTCATACATGAAGTTCCAGTCGTCGTCCTTGGCATCGCCGACCTTGTCGACGCCGCGGGCTCCGCCTGAAATGTTGATCAACGCGTCGATCGTGCCCTGTTCGTCCAGCACCCGATCACGCAATGCGTTCACCTGATCCTGGTCGGTGATGTCCGTGGCGGCTGGAATCACGCCGGTCTCTCCAGCGAGGTCCTCCAACCGATCCGCTCGCCGCGCGACCGCGTAGACGGTCCACCCGTCCTGTCGCAGCTTCTTCGCCGTCGCTTCGCCGATTCCTGTGGACGCGCCCGTCACGACGGCGACCATCTGGCGTCCGGACTCCGTGGTCTTCTGCTGTGCGGCAGTGTTCTCAGTCATGCCCCCACGCTACCGAGCGCATCCCGCAGCATCCAGGGTGCGTGGCGGTCCGCGGCTACCCATGGCGGAAGGCGCACGATCTCAGAGGTGTTCTTCCAACCACTGCTTGAGCACCTCAGCATGGTTCTGCTGGGTGTCCTTTGCCCCGTAGAGCAGCGTCACCTTGGGGAGCTGCTTGATCTCCTGGACAAAGTCCGCCGCCGCCTGGCTGTCGTCCAGTTCCGCGCGGTATTTGTCGGCGAACTCTTCAAAGGAGCCCCCACCGTGAAACCACTTCCGCAGTTCGTTCGACGGCGCCACGTCCTTCGGGTGCCCGTCCAACGCGGCCTGGTCCTTGGTCACACCGCGAGGCCACAACCGATCGACAAGAAGGCGTTGGCCGTCGTCGTCGGAGGGTTCCTCACGGACTCGCTTGGTCACGATCTCAGTCATCTGCCCACCGTACGCACCCGCACCGGCCCACGTCTTGACTCAGGTCACCCCCCGACGCATGGTCACCGCACCCGGAGTAGCGGGCCAAACATGAAAGACTGGCCCGCATGGCTGAAAACACGCAGGGCACAGACACGCCCACCACCGTGACCGTCCCCGACAAGCCCGCATTGGAGGGCCTCGAAGAGAAGTACTCCCAGCAGTGGCGCGAACAGGGCACCTTCGCCTTCGACGCGAACACCACGCGCGAGCAGGTGTACTCGATCGACACTCCCCCACCCACGGCCTCCGGGTCGCTGCACGTGGGGCACATGTTCTCCTACACGCAGACCGACGTCATCGCCCGCTACCAGCGCATGACCGGCAAGAACGTCTTCTACCCCCTCGGCTGGGACGACAACGGTCTGCCCACCGAACGCCGCGTGCAGAACTACTACGGCGTGCGCTGCGACCCGTCCTACTCCTACGTGAAGGGCTACCGCCCGCCGGAGAAGCCCGCCAAGAACCAGCGCGACTGGGACGTGGTCTCCCGCCGTAACTTCATCGAACTGTGTGAGGAACTGGCGGTCGAGGACGAGAAGGTCTTCGAACACCTCTTCGCCACGCTGGGCCTGTCCGTGGACTGGAACCGCACCTACCGGACCATCGACGACCATTCCCGGAAAGTCTCACAGCTCGGTTTCCTCAAGGACCTCGAGGCCGGCAACGCGTACATGGCCGAAGCCCCCACCATGTGGGACGTCACCTTCCGCACCGCCGTCGCCCAGGCCGAGATCGAGGACAAGGAACGCGAGGGCGCCTACCACCGCGTGTCCTTCCACGCCCCGGACGGCGCCAAGGTCTTCATCGAAACCACCCGCCCCGAACTTCTACCCGCATGCGTTGCGCTCGTGGCTCACCCCGACGACGAGCGCTACCAGCCGTTGTTCGGTACCACCGTGCGTTCTCCGCTGTTCGACGTCGAGGTCGAGGTCAAGGCACACCCGCTGGCCCAGCCGGACAAGGGCTCCGGCATCGCCATGATCTGTACGTTCGGCGATCTCACCGACGTCACCTGGTGGCGCGAGCTGGAACTGCCCACGCGCGCGTTGATCGGCCGCGACGGCCGCTTCGCCTCGGAGACACCGGAATGGATCACCGACGGCGCTCCCGCCGAGCGGTACGCCAACGTGGCGGGCAAGACCGTGTTCTCCGCTCAGCAGGCCGTGGTGGAAATGCTGCGCGAATCCGGCGATCTGGAGGGTGAGCCCAAGAAGATCACCCACCCGGTCAACTTCTACGAAAAGGGCGACAAACCCCTTGAGGTCGTGACCTCCCGCCAGTGGTACATCCGCAACGGTGGCCGGGACGCCGCGCGTCGTGAAGCATTGATCAACCGCGGCCGGGAAATGACCTGGCACCCGGGCTTCATGCGCTCCCGCTACGAAAACTGGATCGAAGGCCTCAACGGCGACTGGCTGATCTCCCGCCAGCGCTATTTCGGCGTGCCGATCCCGGTCTGGTACCCGGTGAACAACGACGGCGACCCGGACTACGAGAACCCCGTCCTCCCGACCGCGGAGCAGCTACCGGTCGACCCTGCCGCTGAGCCGGCCCCAGGATACACAGAGGACCGGCGCGATCAACCCGGTGGGTTCACCGGCGATCCGGACGTGCTGGACACGTGGGCGACGTCGTCGCTGACTCCGCAGATCGCAACCGGCTGGGCCGTGGACGAGGACCTGCACAGGGTCACCTTCCCCATGGACCTGCGCCCGCAGGGACACGACATCATCCGGACCTGGCTGTTCTCCACGGCCGTGCGGTCGGATTCGCTGGAGAACTCCGTGCCGTGGACCAACACCGCGCTCTCCGGATGGATCCTGGACCCGGACCGCAAGAAGATGTCCAAGTCCAAGGGCAACGTGGTGGTCCCCAACGAGGTCCTGGAGAAGTACGGCTCGGATGCTGTGCGCTACTGGGCGGCCTCGGCTCGCCTGGGTGCGGACACCGCCTACGACGAGGGGCAGATGAAGATCGGCCGTCGCCTGGCCATCAAGCTGCTCAACGCCTCCAAGTTCGTGCTCAACCAGGGTGTGACCGCGGATTCCGTGATCGGTGCGGGAGCGGATGCGTCCGTGCTGACCAACGGTCTGGACAGGGCTCTGTTGGCGCGGCTGCGAGAGGTTGTGAACGCGGCCTCCGCTGCATTGGCCGATTACGAGTACGCGAAGGCGCTGCAGCTGACCGAGTCCTTCTTCTGGACCTTCACGGACGACTACGTGGAGCTGGTCAAGGACCGCGCCTACGGTGCGCGCGGTGATGCCGAGCAGGCTTCGGTCCACGCAGCTCTGGCCACCACGCTGGACACCCTGCTGCGCCTGTTCGCTCCGTTCATTCCCTTCGCCACGGAAGAGGTCTGGTCCTGGTGGCGGTCCGGTTCGGTGCACCGCGCGCAGTGGCCGACCGCGGAGTCCTTCGCGGCCGCCGTCGCCGACGCCGATCCGGGCGTGCTGACCACCGTGGGCCAGGCACTGTCCGGGCTGCGGAAGTCCAAGTCCGAGGCGAAGGTCAAGCAGCGCACCGAGGTTCTGGCGGCAACGGTCACCGGTTCTTCCGCACAGGTCGCCCAGTTGCAGGTAGGTCTGGAGGACCTCAAGGCGGCCGGCAACGCCCGAGAAATCACCCTGGCTGAGGGCGTCGTCGACGACGCCTCGCTGCTGGTCACCGACGTCGCGCTCACCGCCCCGGAGGAACCCCCGGCCGACTGAGCCCCCCTCTCACACGCGAGTTCGGGGTTGTTCCGCCTATTCGGTCGAATAGGCGGAACAACCCCGAACTCGCGTGGGTAAGTACTCCCGGGTCAGCTGAAGTCCGGGCCCTTCTCACGGCCGCGCTTGAGCTCGTAGAAGCCCGGGTAGGAGGCCAAGGTCAGGGCGGCGTCCCAGATCCGCCCCGCTTCCTCACCCTTGGGGGCAGGCGTGAACACCGGGCCGAAGAAGCCCACACCGTTGACGGCGATGCACGGCGTGCCGATGTCCTTGCCCGCAACCTTCTGCGCGGCTTCAGTGGAGGCGCGCAGGGCGTTGTCGTACTCAGTCGAATCCTTGGCCTCTGCCAACTCGGCAGGCAGACCGACCTCCGCCAGGGACTCCTCGATGATGGGCAGCAGGCTCTCGTCGCCCTCCATCCCACCGGGGTGGCGGCGCGTGCCCATGGCGTCGTAAAGCTTCTTGCGGTACTCGTCGCCGTGCTTCTGCGCGGCGGCCTCGACCACTCGCACCAGCCACATCGATTCCTCGTGGCCCATGTGGTGGTTGTCCGGGTTGTTCTCGTTCAGGATCCCCAGGGAAATGATCCGCCAGTTGACGTCCACCTCGCGGACCGCCTGGACCTCCCCCATCCAACGGGACGTCATCCACGCCCACGGGCACAGCGGGTCGAACCAGAAATCAACGGTGTCGGTCATGGCGATCTCCTTCAGGCGGCCAGCGCCGCATCGGTCGTGAGCCTGCGCCCACCTCGGGCACATTTTCTGCCCCAACGCTACGACGACGACGCCCCTTCCGCGCCGTCGGGCCCTCAGATCCGGGCGGTGATCTCCCCCAGCGAACGGAGATTCCGGGCCGTTCCGCGGCGACCGTCCGGGAGGGCCAGCCGCGTGATCGGCTCCGCCACGCGGGACTTGGACAACCCGTGCGGCGTCCACAGCCACATGACCTGACCGTCGAACTCGACACGGTCCGGGTCATCGGGCGTCATGAAAGCCCGCGCGCGTGAGGCGAGGTCCTCCGGGATCGCCGTCGGGAAGAAGATGCCGTGCACGAAACGGGGATCCTCGACCTCCGGCCACGGACAGCGCTGCACCGCCGCAGTGAACTCCCGGTTCGGAACCACCACGGTGGGAACTTCGAAACCGAACGCGGCACGCAGGGCACCGGCCAGCTCATTGGTCAAGGCTGCCGGTTCCCGGTTCAGCGGATCAGAAGCCACCAGGTTCCCCGACTGGATGTAGGTGACGCAGTCGGTCAGCCCCGCATCGGTCGCCAGCTCACGCAGCCGCGCCATTGGCACCTTGTGCCGCCCACCCACGTTGATGCCGCGCAGGAGAACGACGACGCGGCCCATCCGAAGTCCTCGGGTGACTCAGGCCGACTTGGATTCGTCGGCCGGTTCCTCGGTGATGACCCGCGGCGTGACACCGTCGGTCACGCACTCGGCATCCACCACGACTTCCACCGCGTCGTCGACCGTGGGGAGGTCGAACATCACGGGAAGCAGGACCTCCTCCATGATGGCTCGCAGACCGCGGGCGCCGGTGCCCCGTTCGATCGCCTTTTCGGCAATGGCCTGCAGCGCCTCGGGCGTGAAGGTCAGGGTGACGCCGTCCAGGTCGAACATCTTCTGGTACTGCTTGGTCAGCGCGTTCTTGGGCTCCACCAGAATGCGCTTGAGGTCCTCGTCAGAGAGTTCTTTCAAGGCGGTAATGATCGGCAGACGACCGATGAACTCCGGGATCAAGCCGAACTTGAGCAGATCTTCCGGCATGACCTTGCCCATAAGTTCGGAGACCGGCCCGTGGGTGATCTGCTCCATGGGCGCACCGAAACCGATGGATGTCTTACCCGCGCGCGACTCCACGATGTCCTCCAGACCGGCGAAGGCACCGGCCACGATGAACAACACGTTGGTGGTGTCGATCTGGATGAACTCCTGCTGCGGATGCTTGCGGCCACCCTGCGGCGGAACGGAGGCAACCGTCCCTTCCAGGATCTTGAGCAGCGCCTGCTGTACGCCCTCTCCGGAGACGTCACGGGTGATCGAAGGGTTCTCGGACTTGCGGGAAATCTTGTCGATCTCGTCGATGTAGATGATCCCGGACTCAGCTCGCTTGACGTCGAAATCAGCGGCCTGGATCAGCTTGAGCAGGATGTTCTCCACGTCCTCGCCCACGTAACCGGCCTCCGTGAGAGAGGTGGCATCGGCGACCGCGAACGGAACGTTCAAACGGCGGGCCAGGGACTGCGCCAGGTAGGTCTTGCCGGAACCCGTGGGGCCGACCAACAGGATGTTGGACTTGGCGATCTCCACGTCCTCTTCGCCGGCGGCCGTGGCCAGCTGCAACGGCTTGCCCGACTGGGAGGCCCGCACCCGCTTGTAGTGGTTGTAGACGGCCACGGACAGCGCGCGCTTGGCGGTTTCCTGCCCGACCACGTACTGCTGGAGGTGCTCGAAGATCTCCCGCGGAGTCGGCAGAGCCGTTTCGTCGGAGCCCTCGACCTCCGTCAGCTCCTCCTCGATGATCTCGTTGCAGAGTTCGATGCACTCATCGCAGATGTAGACGCCGGGCCCGGCAATGAGCTTGCGGACCTGCTTCTGACTCTTCCCGCAGAAAGAGCACTTGAGCAGATCAGCGCTTTCGCCGATGCGGGCCATGTGCACTCCTTAGAGCTCGTGGTCTGGTGCGGTAGGACATTTTGGGCATGGGTCGTCATTGATTGCCCTGGGGAACCCACGATACGCGAGCACACCGACGGCGACCAACGCGACACCACCCACCCCGGCCGGACAGCGCACCGAGAGCACCGCCGTCGTCGTGGACGGGACAAGGTTTGACAGGCAAAAGGCCACCTCCGGACTCCGGAAATGGCCTTTTGCCTGTCAAACCTGGGTGGTGGCCCAGACGATCAGGGGGTGACCGTCTTGGGCTTGACGGCCTTGCGGGACTCGAGCACGTGGTCCACCAGGCCGTAGTCCTTGGCCTCGGTGGCCGTGAGGATCTTGTCGCGTTCGATGTCGCGGTTGATCTCCTCAGAGGTCTTGCCGGTGTGCAAGGCCATGGTGTCCTCGAGCCAGGTGCGCATGCGCACGATCTCGTTGGCCTGGATCTCGATGTCCGAGGCCTGTCCGCCACCCTGCCCCTGCATGGCGGGCTGGTGGATCAGCACGCGCGCGTTCGGCAGGGCCAACCGCTTGCCCGGCGTGCCTGCCGCCAGCAGCACCGACGCCGCGGAAGCAGCCTGGCCCAGGCACACGGTCTGGATCTCCGGGCGGATGAACTGCATCGTGTCGTAGATGGCAGTCATCGCGGTGAAGGAGCCACCGGGCGAGTTGATGTACATGGTGATGTCACGGTCCGAGTCCTGGGCCTCCAGGACCAGCAGCTGGGCCATGATGTCGTCCGCCGAGGCATCGTCCACCTGCACGCCGAGGAACACGATGCGGTCCTCGAACAGCTTGGTGTACGGGTTCTGGCGGCGGTAACCGTAGGGCGTGCGCTCTTCGAAGTCCGGGAGCACGTAGCGGCTGGTGGGCATGGAGCCCGCGGTCGAACCGGGCAGGTACGCGGGAGCACCCGACTGTCCGTGGCCCGTCTGTCCGTAGATGGAGTTCATGAAAGTCATCCTCTTGTTCGTTAGACCTGAAGCGTTACGGGGGCCCTGAGGCTCAGTCCTCTTGGTCCTTCATGGTCCCGCCGCCACCGGAGACACCGGAGGCGTTCTGGGCGATGTGGTCGAAGAAGCCGTACTCCAGGCCGCGTTCCGCGGTGAACCAGTTGTCGCGGTCGTTGTCCTCGAGGATCCTCTCGATCGACTGGCCGGTCTGTTCGGCCGTCAATTCCGCAAGGCGACGCTTCATGTCCATGATCAGCTCGGCCTGAACCCGAACGTCGGAGGCCGTACCGCCCATGCCGCCCGAGGGCTGGTGCATGAGGATGCGGGTGTTCGGGGTGGCGTAGCGCTTGCCGGGGGTTCCGGAGGAGAGCAGGAACTGCCCCATGGAAGCCGCCAGGCCGGTGGCCACGGTGACGACGTCGTTGGGGATCAGCTGCATGGTGTCGTAGATCGCCATGCCGGCGGTCACCGAACCCCCCGGGGAGTTGATGTAGAGGTAGATGTCCGCTTCCGGGTCCTCCGCCGAGAGCAGGAGCATCTGCGAGCAGATCAGGTTGGCGTTGCGGTCCTCCACCTGGGAACCCAACCAGATGATGCGTTCCTTGAGCAGGCGGTTGTAGACGTAGTCGTCCTGCCCGGCGACGGGCTGGCTGTCCATGCGCGGCTGAGACTGCTGCGCAGGGGTGATCGGGGAGGTCATGAGTGCATCCCTCTTTCGCGTGTCTTCAGTTCCCGGTTCTCACCGGGTCACCCGTACCTGACGCGTCTTGAGGCGCCACGTAGCGGGTCCGATCGGTCGCGTTCGAGCCTAATGGACCACGTGCCGCCGTGTTCGGTTGCCGGTGCATTGTTCGCTGGCGGCATGTCTGTCACCCGGGCAGGGCACCCGAAGTCCTTCGTACACGACGACGGCGCCCGCCCCGCATGCTTGATGCGGATCGGGCGCCGTCATGGTGTCTGTGGTGACACCGGGCAGTGAGCCTTCCGGCTCACGCGCGGGTCACTTCTCGGTTGCCTCGGTCTCCTCGACGGCCTCAGCCTCGGTGGCTTCTTCGGCACCGGCGGGGGTCACGAAGGAGGACAGGTCCACGGCGTTGCCGTCGGTGTCCACGACCTCGGCGTACTCCAGGACCTTGGCCAGGGCCTTACGACGGCGGACCTCACCGACCATCATGCCGGCTTGGCCGGAGCCGTCCAGCATCTGGGCGAACTGGTTCGGGTCCATGCCGTACTGCTGGGAGGTGGAGATGATGTAGTCGATCAGCTCGGACTGCTCGACGCCCAGCTCTTCCTTGTCCGCGACGGCGTCCAGGACGATCTCGTTGCGGAAGGCGTTCTTGGCGTTCTCCTCGACCTCGGCGCGGTGCTCCGGGGTGTCGTGGTCGGCATCGGCGTTCGGGTTGTTGAAGTGCTGGTCGATCTGCTCCTGCAGGACGACGTCGGGCACCTCCACGTCCACCAGGCCGACCAGCTGGTCCAGGACCTTGTCGCGGGCCTCGATGCCCTGCTCCACCACCACGGAGTCGGCGGCCTGCTTCTTGAGGTCGGCACGCAGCTCTTCGATGGTGTCGAACTCGGAGGCCAGCTGGGCGAACTCGTCGTCGGCCTCGGGCAGCTCGCGCTCCTTGACGGCGGTGACCTTGACCTTGACGGTGGCTTCCTCGCCGGAGTGCTCGCCGCCGGCCAGCTTGGTCACGAAGGTGGCGTCCTCGTCGGCGGACAGGCCGGTCACGGCCTCGTCCATGCCCTCGAGCATGGTGCCGGAGCCGACTTCGTAGGACAGGTCGTTGGCGGCGTCGACCTCTTCGTCGTCAATGAGCGCCTGGAGGTCGAGGGACACGAAGTCGCCCTCGACTGCCGGGCGGTCCACGGGCTTGAGGGTGCCGAAACGGCCCCGCAGTTCGTCCAGGGCCTCCGTCTCGTCAGCGTCCTCGCCGTTGCGGGCCTCGACCTCGACCTTGAGGCCCTTGTACTCGGGGAGTTCGATCTCCGGGCGCACGGTGACCTCGATGAAGGCCTTGGTGGCTGCCTCGCGGTCCTCGGCGGAGGGCTGCTGGGAGACCTCGAGCTTCGGCTGCGCGATCGGGGTCAGGTCGTGCTCGGCCAGGGCCTGCTGGAAGAAGGTGTCCATGGCCTCGTTCAGGGCGTTCTCGACCACGAAATCGTAGCCCACGCGCTGCTCGATCAGCTTGGCCGGGACCTTGCCGGCGCGGAAACCGGGGACCTGGATCTGGTTGGCCAGGGACTTGAAGGTCCGGTCGACAAACGGCTTGAGGTCCTCGAACGGAATCTCCAGATCGATCTTCGCCTGGGTGGGGCTGACGTTCTCGACGGTGCTCTGCACTGGCGCTGCGCTCCTGATAGGTGGGTGTTGTTGCAGTTCTCAGCCAGCAGCCCTGACAGGGACGACGCGGCGTCGTTCCGTGGGGACCGCGGGCACGGTATGCGACCGACCGGAAAGCTCCGGACGGTCGTACGTCGGGGTGACAGGACTCGAACCTGCGATCTCCTGCTCCCAAAGCAGGCGCGCTAGCCACTGCGCTACACCCCGCGGTGTTGGTCGTTCTCTGTGCGGGTCACCAACCACCGGACGTGGTTGTGCACCGTCAGAGCACGCACGAGCGTCGAGTCTAACGCTTCCCTCCGCATCAGCGCACTTTAGAGGCGCGGGCCGGGCGTGGACGATGCAGGGACGCTGCCTCCGGCAATCCCCGGGACGAACGACGCGGCCGCGCCTTGCGGCACGTTTGGTCCCTGGGCGCTGCCTCAGGTACCGTTACATCGCTCACTGGCGATCGCCTGGTTCTTGGCGACGGACGTCGCAAGAACCGGAATGGGTGGCCGTGCGCGGGGATGTAGCTCAATGGTAGAGCCCCAGTCTTCCAAACTGGCTACGCGGGTTCGATTCCCGTCATCCCCTCCAAACACGCGGAAGGCCCGGTCTGATGACCGGGCCTTTTCGTTTCCCTCGTGGAAGCAGATTTGGTGTTAGTTCATTACCGTCGCTGCAAGGGCTGATCGCCCTCCCCGTTGACAAGGTGGCGAGGGACGGCCACACCATGGCGCAACGGGGCCCGCTATCGTTCGTAGTTTGGTCAGGCTGCTGCCCGCCCCGCTGGCCGCTACCGGGCCCGTGTTTCCGCGCCAGGCGGCAGCCGACACCCGGGCCCATGTCTTCCAAACCCTGGCCTAACCACGTAGCGGCACTGGCCGTAATCCTCACCAACATGACCGTGGCCGAATACCTCACCAACTACGTCTCCGACGCGGCCACACACCTGCGCCGGTGCTACCCGGTTGAGTTCTCCAGAGCCGCCCAAGGCGTACTCCGACGACGCACCGGCGGCTCCGCGGCCCGAGACCAATGGATCGTAGGTCACCTCGGCCTGTACACAGTGCTTGACGCCGCTTATAGCGCCACCGGTATTCGCAGAACACCCAGCCCCGTCACGGACGCCAACCCCGAGTGCCTCAATCTGGGCTAATCCGAGGCCGACTGGGTCCGCACATGCAGGAGGAAGCACTCGACCGGTCGCGTAATCAGCGGGGCAGGTGTCCCCGCATGGGGCGTGGTCCCAACATGGTGCTGTCTTGTGTTGTCCGAGGTGTGCTGCACAGTAGGGCAGATGATAGCACATGTGATTGCTGGCCTCTATTGCGCAGGTGTTGCCCTCCAACTGTTCGGCATGGTTGGGGTGTGGTGGCAACTGCACCGCAGACGTGGCGCAATCCAGGACCGTGACCAATTGCGTCGGCAGATGCAACGGCGTCACCGTGCGGAGATGGCGGAGGAGTTCGAGGCATACCGCTTAGGCCTTGAAGGCACAGAGGACGAGGCACACGCCGAAGCACAGTGGCCGCTTGACCCACGTCGTCAAGCGTTAGTGGCTCGTCACGACGACGAAGCACGGAAGGCCGGTTTGTCCGCCATGACGCTTGGTGAGGTTGACGAATTGTTCACCCGTGGTCCCGATGCTGCCGTGGAATTCCTGGTCACGGAGCAACTGGCGGGATACGCCAGGCAAGCGTTGCCGGTGATGATCGGGACTGTTCTCGGACTGGTAGCCAGTGTTTTGGCCGTCTACGCCCTGCCAGTCGGCTAGTCCAGCACCATATGCCCTTCCGCGATTCCCGGAAAGCGAGATACCGAGTCACGACGACGCCTGACACCCCGGACACCAGAACAGGCTCCGGCCGGCCAACTCCGATTCGCTGATCGGGGTCCCGCAGCGCAGGCAGGCGCGGCCCGTGCGCTTGTAGACGTAGTTCGCGTGCGCCGGCCAAGCGGCGGTTTCCGGCACTCCGGGGCGGTCCTCCGGATCGGTCGTGATGATCCGACCGAGTCGCACCCCGATCTCCATCAGGGACCGGTTCTCCTCCCAGAGCCCACGCAAGACTTTCTCCCCCGCAGCCTTTCCGGGGAGGAACGGATCGACCCCGCGCCGGAACAGGGACTCGGCCCGGAAGATGTTGCCCACCCCGGAGATGACCTGTTGCTCCAAGAGCAGGGCGGCGATCGGACGAGCAGACCGGGAAGCCCGCGCCAGGAACAGGGCCGGGTCGGCGTCGGGGTCCAGCGGGTCGGGTCCCAAGCGCTTCTTGGCCAGTTCGGCCTCGGAGACGGTCTCCACCCGACAGTCCGAGGGTCCGCGGAGATCGGCCCAACCGTGGTTTCCCACCAGACGCGCGCGCACCGCACCGACGGGCGCATCCGGGACCACGCGGCCGTCGTCGTCGTAGGTCTGGCCCCGTGAACCCGACGTGCCGGTCTCCCGTTCACCGATCTTCCGCGGCGCTCCGATGCTGGACGCTGCTGCGAACGTACTGTCCCCGGCGAAACTCCAGGCCCCGTACAGACCCAGATGCGAACGCATGACCAGGCGGTCCGCCGGGTCCGCCGGGGACTCGAAAGTCAGGTGCAGCTGCTTGCCATAGGCACGCGCGGACACCAGTCGCCGCCCGTTCAACAGTGCCGCGCCGCGGGCGAATCGACCCTGCGGGCTGGTGACGGCAAGTTCCTGATCCAGGAAGACGTCCCCGATCTGCCGGGCAAGTCTGTGGATCGAATGACCTTCGGGCAAGCTCAGGCCTCGGCGGTACCGGCAGCGCGCCCTGCGTAGGGGCGGCCGGTCAAGCCGGAGAGGCGACCGGCGACGTCACCGGTGGTCTCGAACTCGGCGATCTGCTGGATCCTTCGCACGTGGCGGTCGTCCCCGGAGAACGGAGTCGACAGGAAGGCCTTGACGATCTCGAGCCCCTCTTCCGGAGTGTGCTGCCGGCCGCCGAGGGCCACCACCTGGGCGTCGTTGTGCTCGCGGGCCAGTTGGGCGGTCGAAAGGTTCCACGCGAGTGCCGCACGGACGCCGGCGACCTTGTTCGCGGCCATCTGCTCACCGTTACCAGATCCACCGAGCACGATTCCCAGGGAGTCCAGCCCCTGGTCCCGATCAGCGATCACGGCCTGGGCGGCGTGAATGCAGAACGCCGGGTAGTCGTCCACGGCGTCGTAAGTCTCCGGGCCGTGGTCGATCATGTCGTATCCCAGGGCGGTCAACTGCTCCACCAGGTACTGGGAGAGTTCCATCCCCGCGTGGTCGGTGGCGATGTGAACGCGCATCCGCAGACTCCTTCGTCGCTACTTCTGTTGGTTGCCAGCCTAATCGAGGGCCTGATCACCACGGGGTGGTCGTGGCATCATGGGTCGATATCCCTGCTCGTCTTCCCCCCGTCAGGAAGTCTCCCCCCGGCTTCCGCGAAAGGACCGCACCACTGTGCCCGGAAAGAACCTCACCCGCGTCGAGGCGGCCGATCGAGCAGCCTTGGTTTCCGTCGATTCCTACGACGTCGTCCTGGACCTCACCACAGGGGATTCAACCTTTCAGACGACGACGACCGTGAAGTTCAAGGCCCGGCCGGGCGAATCGACGTTCATCGACGCCTTCACCGCCGACGTCCGTTCGATCACGCTCAACGGACACGACCTGGACCCCACGGAAGTGGCCGACGGTCAGCGGATCCAGCTCCCCCACCTGGAACAGGACAATGTTCTGGTGGTGGACGCCGACATGTACTACACGAACACCGGTGAGGGCCTGCACCGCTTCGTGGACCCCGTGGACCAGGAGGTTTACCTCTACTCACAGTTCGAGGTGGCCGACACCCGTCGGATGTTCCCGGTCTTCGAACAGCCCGATCTCAAGTCCCGTTTCACGTTCACGGTGACCGCCCCCGAGCACTGGCAGGTGGTCTCCAACCAGCCCACGCCGGAACCCACCCGCGCGGGTGAGGGCAAGGCCACCTGGGCCTTTGGTCCGACGCCGCTGCTGCCCCCGTACATCACGGCCCTGGTGGCCGGGCCGTACGACGTCGTGCGCGACGAGTTGACCTCCTCGGACGGGAGGGTGATTCCGCTGGGGGTCTTCGCCCGGAAGTCGCTCATGGAGCACCTGGATGCCGAGGAGATCTTCGAGATCACCAAGCAAGGCTTCGAGTTCTACGAATCCCAGTTCGCCACGCCGTACCCGTTCGACAAGTACGACCAGCTGTTCGTCCCGCAGTTCAACGCGGGCGCGATGGAGAACGCGGGCTGCGTGACCTTTGTGGAGGCTTACGTCTTCCGGTCCCGGCCCACCCGGGCGCGTGTGGAGCGCCGCGTCATCACGGTTCTGCACGAGTTGGCGCACATGTGGTTCGGCAACCTGGTGACCATGCGGTGGTGGAACGACCTGTGGCTCAACGAGTCCTTCGCGGAGTACGCCTCGACGCTGGCAAGCGCTCAGGCCACCAAGTACGACAACGCCTGGACGACGTTTGCCGCCTCCGAGAAGTCATGGGGGTTCGAACAGGACCAGTTGCCCACCACGCACCCGATCAAAGCCGACATCACGGACCTGGAAGACGTGCTGGTCAATTTCGACGGTATCACCTACGCCAAGGGCGCGTCCGTGCTCAAGCAACTGGTCGCCTGGGTGGGCCAGGATCAGTTCATGGCGGGTCTGCGCACCTACTTCGACAAGCACGGTTGGGCGAACGCTGAACTCAAGGACCTCATGACCGAACTCGAGGCAGCCTCCGGCCGGGACCTCGCGGACTGGACCGAGAGATGGTTGGAGACCGCCGGGGTCAACACGCTCAGCCCCCGTTGCGAGCGCGACGATGACAACCTCATCACCTCGTTCGCCATCGAGCAGACCGCAACCGAGGAGTACCCGATCCTTCGCCCGCACCGTCTTGCCATCGGTTTCTACGACATCGACGAGACCTCCGGTCACCTGGTCCGCAACCACCGCGTGGAGATCGACGTCGACGGTGCCCTCACCGAGGTCCCCGACCTGGTCGGGTTGGAGGCCCCGGATCTGGTCCTGGTCAACGACGACGACCTGGCCTACGCCAAGATCCGTTTGGACGAGTACTCCCAGGACACCGCAACCGAACACCTCAAGGACTTCGAGGAGTCCCTGCCGCGCGCCCTGGTCTGGCAAGCAGCCTGGGACGGTGTGCACGACGCCGTGTCGCCTGCCCGGGACTACGTCCGCACCGTCCTGAACAACATCGGGTTCGAGTCGGACTCGACCACGGTGCAGGTCCAGTTGAGCCAGCTCGACACCGTGCTGGACAACTACGTGGCGCCCGGAGACCGCGACACGATCGCCGTCGACGCTGCCGAGCGTCTGTGGACCCTGGCCACCTCCGCCGAGCCCGGTTCCGACAGCCAACTCCAGTTCGTCCGCGCCTTTGCGCGCCGGGCCCGAACCGCCGAGCAACTGGACCGGGTGGACGGTCTGGACTCCGGCGAGTTGCTCCTCGACGGGCTGGAGATCGACACCGATCTGCGCTGGGCGCTGCTCATCTCGCTGGCGGCCGGTGGGCGCGCCGACGTCGCCGCCGTGGACGCCGCCCTGGAACGGGACAACACCGAGCACGGTGCCATCGCCGCGGCACAAGCACGGGCTGCCATTCCCACGCCCGAGGCCAAGGCCGCGGTGTGGAAGGCCGTGGTCGAGGAAGGCTCCATGCCGAACTCGCAGCAGCAGGCCGCGATCGCCGGTTTCCGCCAGGCCACGGATCCTGCGCTGTTGGCGCCCTACGTGGACAAGTTCTTCGAGGTCGTCACGGACATCTACCGGCAGCGTTCACACGAGATTGCCGAGCAGATCGCCGTCGGGCTGTTCCCGCGCACGCCCGTGCAGGCCACGGTCGACGCCGCTGACGCGTTCCTGGATCAGTTGCCCTCCGACCTCAACGGCCTCCGCCGCTTGATCCTGGAAGGACGGGACCGCGTGGCCCGGGCCGTCGCGGCCCAGGAAGTGGACTCCCGCGCCGCAGCAGCAAGGAGCAACGCGTGACGGACCCGCAGGGCACCCCCGAGAACCCCGAGGCGGCAGCACCGCCCGATGCCCGGATGATCCCGGTCGGTCGACCGCTGTCCGCCATGCGTCGACCCATGCGACAAGTGGGAGACAATCGGGCGGAGGCCACCTCGGGCGGTGAATCGGCGTCGTTCTACGACCAGATCGGTGGTCACGCGACCTTCAAGAAGCTGGTGCACGAGTTCTACAAGGGTGTTGCGGCCGATCCGGAGTTCCGCGCGATGTACCCGGAACAGGACCTGGCACCCGCCGAACGCCGACTCCGGATGTTCCTGGAACAGTACTGGGGCGGGCCGACCACGTATTCCGAGGAACGTGGGCACCCGCGGCTGCGGATGCGCCACATTCCGTTCCGGATCGACTCCCGGGCGCGTGACACGTGGCTCAAGCACATGCGCGCAGCCGTGGACACCCTGGATCTGTCGCCTCTGCACGAGGGGATCCTGTGGGACTACCTGGAACGGGCCGCCCACTCACTCGTCAACGCCGCCGACTGAGCGGCACCGACCGCGCCGTCGAGACCTCCGAAAAGGCCCGCTGCTGTCCTCGAACAGGGCCTTTTCGGAGGTCTCGGCGATTTCAGGTGCGGGTCAGCACGAAGCCGCCGGGGCAGGACAGCCGTGTCCAGGAGCCGTTGACCGCCACGGGGACCTGCGAATCGTCGTCGGAGCGCAGGAAGCCCAGTGACCAGGCCGCGAAGGCGGCGCCGTCGGGAACGGTCGGCGTTTCGCCGGAATCGCCCATGTGCCCCCAGTCCGAGGTGCGGCTCCACACGGCCGAACGCACGCGTTGCACCATCTCCCGACCGGAGTCCGTGGGGACGGTGCGGGCCACCTCCTCCGTGCCCGCCTTGGCGGTCTCCACCAGACGCTGTGCGGGGATCTCCCCCACCGCCTCCCATCCGGACAGCGACGGCGAGATGCCGGCCCACGCGGCCTGTTCGTCGTACGGCGGCAGCCGGAGGGCTGAATCCCCCGCCCCTTGGGATCGCGGCATCCGGTCCAGGACGGGACCCAGGCCCACGACGGCGTCCAAGGTGGAGGGCTCGGCCAGACCGGCCGTGCGCAGCCCCAGCACGATTGGCGTGGAATCCAGCAGACCGGCACGGGAGAGCACGCAGGTCCAGATTCCGAGTGCCCCGCCCACGCCCTGGAACCGTACGGCTCCGTCGGCGTCGACGGCGCGGGCGCGCGTCAGGTACGTCCGGACGTCCTCCAGGGACGAGGTGTCCACGAGTTCGTAGAGGCGAGCCATGTCAGTCTCCCGCCGGGCGTCGGCCGAAGGTGACAGGGTCACCGCTGTAGTGCTCCAGAAATGCGCGCTGCTGTTCGTTGAGCCGCTCCGGGCGTCCTGACTCGCGTCCGATCTGGACGGTCGTGGACTGGCCGATCGCGTACACGGTTGGATCGTTCCCGGATTCTTCCTGCGTGTGATCGCACAGCCGGTAGTTGAGGACGTAGGACGTGGCGCCGATGTGGGAGACCCAGACCTCCACCGTGACCGGGTCCAAGCGGTAGTGCAGTTGCGCCAGATATTCGACCTCCTGCCGACCCACGACCTTGAGCCGCGTGCCGGACAGGTCACCGAAGCTCACGCCGTCGGGCACGCCCTCGATGCCTTGGGCGCGGGTGGCGCTCAGACGTACCCGAGCGTCCTCCAGGTACTGGAGCTGGGTCACGTTGTTGACGTGGCCGTAGGAGTCGATGTCCGCGAACCGCATCTGAATGGGAACCGCCAGGGAAGTCATGCCCACCATGCAACCACACCACTCGACCCGGCTGCCCCGACATTCCCGGCCGCGGTGCGGGTGACCGGTGCGGATGGCGGCCCCGCGCCCCGTACAGTAAGGGTCATGAGCTCTCAGCCGAATCCGCAACTGGAAAGCGATCCCACCCAGGCACTTCTGGACATGTTGGATCTCAGCGACGGCGGCGGGGTCCGGACCCTGGAAGACATCTTCGTGGGCCAGACGATCTCCTCCCCCAGGGGCTCCGTGTACGGAGGTCAGGTCATGGCCCAGGCGGTCACGGCGGCCATGCGGACGGTCGAGGAGGACCGGCAGATCCATTCGATGCACGGCTACTTCCTGCGGGCCGGAGACATCCACGAACCCATCACCTTCGGCGTGGAGCGCATGCGCGACGGACGTTCCTTCTCCACCCGGCGCGTCCACGCCTACCAGTTCGGCGCCCCGATCCTCTCCGGCATCTTCTCCTTCCAGACCGCTTCCGAGGGACTGGAGCACCAGGACACCTGCCCCAAGGGCATGCCGGACCCGGAGAGCCTGCCGACCGCGCAAGAGCTCCTGGGGCACATCGACCTTCCCCAGGCCAGGGCCATCGCCAAGGAACGACCTTTCGACATCCGCTACATCACCCCGGCGATCTATCTGAAGCCGGACGACCGGGAGGAACCGTTCAACGCCGTGTGGGTGCGCACGCACCGTCAACTGCCCGATGACCCGCGCATCCACCAGGCGGCCCTGGCGTACGTGTCCGACTACGTCATGTTGGAACCGGCACTACGACGCCACGGGAAGAGCTGGATCGAGGAGGGCATGACCATCGCGTCCTTGGACCACGCCATGTGGTGGCACCGCCCGGCGCGTGCCGACGAGTGGCTGCTCTACGTCCAGGCCTCCCCGTCGGCTTCCGGGGCAAGAGCGTTGGGCGAAGGGCGGATGTTCGACCGCGACGGAAACCTGGTGGCCACCACCATGCAGGAGGGCATGGTCCGTCTCCCGGAGTTCCGCTCGGGAAGCTGACCGCACCCGCCCCGGGGTGTCCTTACTGCGCCCACCGTCGTTGGTGGCTGCGGCACACCAGGATGCCCGCCACGGCCACCGCCAGGGCAACGACGGCGGCCACGGAGTAACCGGCCATCGCGGCGATGAACAGTCCCGCCCACGCCCCCACCGTGCCGGTGAACATGCTGATGGAGGTCAGCAAGGTGAAGTCCGCCCCGGCGTGGTGCGGCCGCGCCAGGTTGAGGTTCACGGCATAAATACCCGTTGTCGTCACGGTGTATCCGGCCAGGACCAGGCAGGTTCCGGCCACGGCCGACGTGGCCCCGACCCCGCTGTCGATGGGCAATGCGCCCGAGATCACGCCCAGCAGAGCCAGCCCACCCAGCAACTGCGTGGCGGCGCCCAGAACCATGGTCGGGGCGCGGCCCCAGCGGCGGCACAGGGAGCCGCCCAGCACCGCTGCCGCCAGAGCGGGAACGGAGGCAACCACGGAGGTCACCAGGCCGATCCGAGCAAGGGACCATCCCAGGTCCACCAGCGCGGGAGTCACCAGGGACCAGACCGCGGCCGACCCGAAGGACACCAGCGGCACGGCCACCAGCGCCCAGATGCGGGCACCGGGCACGCCCAGAACGCCGAGCATGCTGCGCAGACCGGGGCCGGGGGCCGCCGAGTCCTCCCGCGCGGGTTCCCGGTAGCGCAGGACGGGCAACATGGCGGCCGCCGTGCACAGCACCAGCAGGAGGACCGCAGCACGCCATCCCCAGAGGTCGTACACGAGGAGCGCGAGACCGCCACCGATCACGGTGCCGATGTAGCTCGCTCCCACTTGCACACCCGCGCCGCGATCGTGCTGGGTCACGGACAGACCTCGGACGGACAGCGCATCGGCGGCCACGTCCTGTGTCGCGGAGAAGAGCACGAAGGCGCCTGCCAGGACGATGATCGTCCAGAGCCCACGCACGGGATCCCCGACCAGGGCCAGGGCCAGGAGGCTGAGGATCATGAGGCTCTGCAGCAGGATGACCCACGCCCGGTGGTGTCCGGAGCGGGAACGTGGAGACCACCGGTCCAGCACGGGTGCCCACAGGAATTTCAGCGGCCAGGCCAGGCCCAGCAGTTGCAACGCCGAGAGCGTGGAGAGTTCCGCCCCGCCCGATCGCAGAATGCCCGTGAGCCCGGTCTGCAGGAAGGACGCGCCGATGAACTGAGTGGTGTAGAGCGCCCAGAGCAGCGTCCACAACTGCGTCGTCGTGTCCGTGGACCGGGAAGCGGAGGCCTGAATGGCGCCGTTCCCCTGGTCACCGGACCGGGTCGCGCGGTCAAGCGGGGTGTCCGTGGTGCTCATGCCGCCCTCCAGTAGGCCGTCGCGCAGATGTGGTCCCGGGGCACCGAGTACCGCGTGTGCAGAGCGGTGTTCAGCTGCCGGGTGTCGGCGGCCTCCACCGCGATCCAGTACCGGTCTTCGACCCCGGGAGAGTTCTGTTCCCAGTGGTCGAGCAGCTGGGCGGCAATGCCGTCGTGGTCGCCGGAACGGTGGACCCAGTGGACCGTGTGGAACTCGCCGGCCGAAACGGGCAGTTCCCGGTCCTCGGGGGTGCGGTGTTCGAGCCAGACCTCGACGGGAGTCTGCGGCACGGCCTCGAGGATCGCGTTGACCGCGGGAAGTGCCGCCGGGTCCCCGATCAGGACCGTTCGGCCCGTGAAGTCGGCATCCAGACCCGCGGGCGAGGTGCTCCCGGACCTGCGGCGTGACTTCTTCTGTTCCCACGGCGGCTTGCTTCCCAACAGGGAGGCCCTGATGCGTTCACCCGGCTGACACTGCCTGGCCCAGTCGGCCGCCGCGCCGTCGTGCAAGGCGAATTCGAGGCTGAACGTCCCGCTGCTCGGGTCCGGTTCCACCACGGTGAAGGCGCGCTGGTGGGTCTGTCCGGCGTCGTCGAACCAGAGGCGCAACCACATGGTGGGGTACGGGGCGCTGCGGGCCAGCAACCCGCCGTCGTCTACCTGCAGGCGCAGGTAGTTGGGACCCACCCGGTGGCGGGCGCGGACGGTGAGATGGGTCTCCGTCGATCCCAGCGCGCGTACGGCAAGTCTCTCCCACTCGAGTACCACGTGAGCTCCTCGGCTTTGGCTCGGTTTTTGGTCCGGCTTTGGTTCGGTTCTTGGCTCGATGTCGGCCATCCCGACGGCGCCGCGCGGAGGAGCGCCGCACCGTCAGGACCCACGTCTCGCCTGTGCAAGGCACCACGACGGAACCGACGGGGCAGGTCAGAGCGACCTTGCGAATCGGATCAAAAATTCCTGTCTGGGCTGGACGTGGTGGACATCATCTGTATTGTTAGGCCAACCTAACCCTTATTAGCGCAGATTGCCATGCGCTAATTTCGCGTGTCTCCCGGAGACGGAACGAACTGGAAGGTGCTCATCGCATGACCGCACACCCCGCAGACCCCCTGCTGAGCAGTACCACCGTGCCGGAGTTGATGGCTGCGGTGTCGGCCGCGACGGCCACCGGTGCTGCCCGGCTGGCGGAAGCCACGGACTCGCATTCGACGGCCACTTACGACGACCTGCGCCGGTCGATCGAATCCGTGAGTCTGGACAATCCGCTCGGGGACTTCGAGGCGGCCCTGGACGAGGTCGACAACCTGTGGCTGAGCCACGCCGTGTGGTTCCATCTGCCGCGCACCGCTGCCCACCTCAACTGCCCGGTGGCCGTGCCCGCCGTCGCCGCCGAGGCGCTTGCGGCAACGGTGAACACCTCCGTGGACACGTGGGACCAGTCCACGGCCGCGACCCTGATCGAACGGCAACTGCTGGCTTGGACCGGTCGACAGATCGGCTTCCCGGAGGGTGCGGACGGCATGTTCACCCCGGGTGGCACCACCTCCACGCTGCAAGCTCTGCTTCTGGCCCGGGACGAGGCATTGGAACGCAGCGCCGGCTCCCCCGGCGCCGAGCCCCGCCCGGTCCGCGCGGCACGGCTCCGGATCCTGGCCAGCGCCGAGAGCCACTTCTCCGTGGTCACCGCGGCCCGGATCCTGGGCCTGGACGACGACGCCGTGGTGATCGTCCCCGTCGACGAGGACGGACGGATGCGCCCGCGTGACCTGCGCGCCGCCCTGTGCGAGATAGAGCGCCAGGACCTGACGCCGATGGCCGTGGTGGCGACCGCGGGAACCACGGACCGCGGTGCCATCGACCCCTTGAGTTCCGTGGCCTTCGCCTGCCAGGAGCACGGGGTCTGGTTGCACGTGGACGCGGCGTACGGCGGCGGGCTGCTGACTTCTCACCGGCATCGCCACCGGTTGATCGGGATCGAGATGGCGGATTCGGTGACCGTGGACTTCCACAAGACCTGGTTCCAACCGGTCAGCTGCTCCGCGGTGATCGTGCGCGACCCGCGGACGTTGCGACACTGCACGCATCACGCGGCCTACCTGAATCCGGCTGACACCCCCGAGCCCAACCAGATCGATCGGTCCCTGCAGACCACGCGGCGTTTCGACGCCCTCAAGGTGTGGCTGACGCTGCGCTCGGTCGGCGCGGACCGGATCGGCGACATGCTCGACACGGTCGTGGACCTCGCGGCGGAGGTCGCCGACCTCATCGGGGAGGATCCCCGCTTCGAACTCATCTGCACGCCGTCCATCAGCACGGTGCTCTTCCGGTGGTCCCCGCCCGACGGGGGCCAGGCGGACCGGTGGACGAGGGCGATTCGTCGTCGGATCTGGGACTCCGGGCAGTCCACCGTGGCGGAGACCGAGATCGACGGGCGCCCGTGCCTCAAGTTCACGTTGCTCAACCCGGCGGCCACGGCGGAGGACCTGCGGGTCCTCCTGGGCCAGATCCACGAGGCTGGCCTGACCGTCTCCGGTGCCGGCGTCTCGGCAGACGTGAGCGGCGCCGCGGCCGACTCGTCCGTCATCACCTCCGCGGGGGTGATCGCGTGAAGTCGGCGAACGCACTGACCACGAACAAGCCCGGCGTCGACACCGACCGGGGCACCACCGAGGACCCGCTGGACCTGCTCTGCGTGGGGATCGGGCCCTTCGGACTGGGACTGGCCTGTCTGGCCGATCCCCTGGAAGACTTGCGCGTGGCCTTCCTGGACAAGGCCCCCGAGTTCAATTGGCACTCCGGGCTGCTCTTCGAGGACGCGACCCTGCAGGTCCCGTTCCTGGCGGACCTGGTCACCATGGCGGACCCCACCTCCCGCTTCAGCTACCTGTCCTGGCTCAAGCAGACGCAACGGCTCTACCCGTTCTACGTCCGGGAGTCGTTCTACCCGTTGCGGCGCGAGTACAACGACTACTGCCGGTGGGCGAGCTCCGAGGTCCGTGGGCTCCACTGGAACCAGGAGGTCGTGGACGTCACGCGGCCCGATCCCGAGGGCCCTTGGGCGGTCCGCACCGTGAGCACGGGCAAGGCACACACCGAGCAGGTCTGGTGGACCCGCCACCTGGTGGTGGGCACCGGCACCCGACCGACCCTCCCGGGCATGCTGCAGGATGCCGGGGCGGATGCCATCCACACCGCGGACTACCTGCACCGCCGGGAGGATCTGGTGTCCAGGGACCACGTGACGGTTCTGGGTTCGGGGCAGTCCGCGGCCGAAGTGGTCGTGGACCTCTTGGAGGCGACCGACGGGCCCGCCGTGGACTGGATCACCCGGTCCCCGCGGTTCTACCCCATGGAGTACTCCAAGCTCAGTCTGGAACTGACCTCGCCCGAGTACCTCGATCATTTCCGGGACCTGCCGGAGGACCAGCGCGACCGCATCAACGCCGATCAGCCCCAGCTGCACCGGGGCATCTCCGACGACACGATCAACCGACTGCACGAGGCGCTCTACGTTCGCCGCAACACGGGCGGCCGAGCCCCCGTCCGCATCCTGGCGGCCACGGCGTTGGAGTCCGTGGGGCACCACGACGGGCGGCTTCTGCTGGGTTGGACCCACACGGAGAACCACCGCGAGCGCCAGACCCTCACGGACGCCGTCGTCGCCGGTTCCGGGTACGAACCGACACCGGTGCCGTGGCTCGACCGCGTCCGCGGGGACCTGTTCACCGATGCCCAGGGCAGGTTGAGTCCGGACCGGCTTCACCGCGCCAACGCGGAGGGGACAGTTCACGTCCTGAACCACGGTGAGCACACGCACGCGCTCGTCGCACCGGACCTGGGGATGGGACCGTTGCGCAACGCCCACATCCTGGCGCACGTCACGGGAGCGGAGCCGTACCTGACCGAGTCCCGCACGACATTCCAGAGTTTCGGGCGGCTCCCCCAGACCGCCGGTCTGAAGGTGTTGACCTGCCCGGAGTCCACCGTTCATTTGGTGACGATTTCGCAGCGTGAGTTCACGTTGCGCCCCGTGAACGTCGACGTCGACGCGCCGTTGCTGCACGAATGGCTCTCGGCGCCCCGGGCGCAGGCCTGGGGACTGGTCGGTGCCGACGAGCGGAGGGTGGCTGCCGAGTACGAACGGATGCAGCAGGAGCCGTCCGAGCGCGCCTGGCTGCTCGAGGAGTCCGGGCGACCGATCGGTCTGGTGGAAACCTACGATCCCGCGTGTTCTCCGCTGGCCGCGGCCTATCCCGTGCGCGACGGCGACGTCGGGCTCCACCTGTTCCTGGCCCCCGCGGAGGCTCCCGTGCCGGGGACCAGCCGGGCGGCCATGGCCGCGGCTCTCGACCTGCTCCTGGCGGACCCGGCGGTCCAGCGCGTGGTGGTCGAACCCGACGCGGCCAACCACGCGATCCGGCGCATCAACCGCTGGGCCGGTTTCCTGGAGCAGGGTGAGGTCGACCTGCCGGACAAGACCGCGTGCCTGTCCTTCCTGGACCGTGCGAACCACCGCGACCCCTCCCGTCTGTCCCTGGACACTGCGGGCAGCGAGGACCACATTGACGCCCCGAACACTCTGAACACCGTGGAGGCCACCGCATGACTCTGCCCCTGACCCCCGCCCCCGACCTGGACCCGCACACCGTGGATCACCTCCAACGAGCCATGCTGGCCAAGATGTTCGCGGAGTTCACCCACGAACGGATCCTGCGTCCCCGGCCCTTCCGGGACGGCTGGGTGATCGACGACGACGGCGGCCATCCCCGGTGGAGCTTCCGGGCCACGGTGCACCCGTTGGAGCACTGGCGCGTTGACCCCGCCTCCATCCGCCGGCTCATGGAGGACGGTGCCGAGCAGGATTCCGACCGGGCGCTGGATCCGCAACAGGCCGTTCTGGATCTGAGGGAGACGCTGGGTCTGACGGACCGGGTTCTGCCGCTCTACCTGGAGGACCTTTCCGCCACGTTGCTGAGCGCCGTTCGTCGTCGTGCGCATGCTGCGCCGACCTCCGCGGACCTGGCCCGCAGTCCCCTCGAGGAGGTCGAACGGCACCTGGACGCCGGGCACCCCGGGTTCGTGGCCAGTTCGGGCCGCGTCGGCATGGGCGCCGTTCAGCAGGAGACCTGGGCACCGGAAGCGGAGCAGCCCACGAGCATCCTGTGGCTGGCCGCCCGCCGGAGTCTGTGCACGGTGGCGGTGAGCGCCGACATGGACGAGGAGACCCACCTGGGTCTGCACCTGCTGCCGGAGGAACGCAGGCGGTTCGAGGCCGCGGTGCGGACCGTGGGTGAAGACCCGGCGCAGTACACGCCGATCCCGGTGCACCCGTGGCAGTGGGAACACCGTTTGCTCCCGGGGATGCTGCCGGACGTGCTGCGCCACGACCTGATCCTGGTGGGACCCAGTGTGCACGGGTGGCGTGCCCAGCAGTCCGTGCGAACCTTTCTGGACGTCACGGACACCAGCCGGGACTACGCCAAGACCGCGCTGGGAGTGCACAGCATGGGTTTCCTGCGCGGGTTGTCTCCGGCCTACATGCGCGCCATGCCCGCGATCAGTGACTGGCTGCGCCAGATCGTGGACCAGGATCCGTTCCTCACTGAATCCGGGATCACGGTCCTGCGGGAGCGCTCCTCCGTGGGCTACACCGGCGATGCCCACCACCGCAGCGGGGTCACCTCCGATCACACCAAGCAGCTCGCCGGCCTGTGGCGGGAATCCCCCGTCGGGATGCTGGCTCCCGACGAACACGCGGCCAGCCTGGCCGGGGTGCTGCACGTCGACCGTGAGGGTCATCCCCTGATCGGCGCGTGGATCGAACGTTCCGGGGCGTCTGCGCAGCAGTGGGTGGAGGCTCTGCTCCGCGTGTACCTGGCGCCGGTGGCGCACCTGCTGTTGGCGCGCGGCACCGCGCTGATGCCCCACGGTGAGAACGTGATCCTGCGGTTGCGCGACGGCTTTCCGGTGGGGGCGTTCTGGAAGGACCTGGGTGAAGAGGTCGTGGTCCTGGACGATCAGGAACTGCCGCAAGGGCTGGAGCGCCTCCGGTCGGTCGTGGACCCGGAGGAACGCGAGCTGGCGATCCACACGGACGTGCTGGACGGGGTCCTGCGCCACCTCGCCGCCCTGTTGGACGCGCACGGCCTGCTGGCGGAGACCGAGTTCTGGTCCCTGGCCGCGCGGGTCCTGGACGAGCACCGCGAGCGCTTCCCGGAGTTATGGGAGGAGCTGGACCTGTTCCGGCCGGACTTCGCCCATTCCTGCCTGAATCGACTGCAGCTGCGGGATCCCCAGGCGATGGTCGACCTGGCTGACCCCGCCGGTTCGCTCATCCGGGCGGGCCGCCTGGACAACCCCCTGGCCACGTACCGGAACCGGAGCGGTGCCGATCCCCGTGATGCCGAAGACCTGGCGGTGGCGCGGTGATCCCGCCGGAGCTCGAAGGGCCGGGGTGGCGGGTCTTCCGCGACCCCGCCGGTGTGCCGCACGTACAGGCGGACACCGTCGAGTGCCTGGCCGAGGGTCACGGAGCCGTGACCGCGGTCGACCGGATCTGGGACCTCGAGGTCCTCCGACGCCGGGCGGAGGGGCGATCGGCATACCTTCTGGGCGCTGAGCATTCCGATGGAGATCATCTCTCCCTGTCTCTCGGCGTCGCGGAGACCGCACGACGGTGGTGGAACGCCGCCGCGCCCCAGGACCAGGAATTTTTGGCCGCCTATGCCCGGGGCGTCAACCGCTTTGCGGAGAACGCGTGGCGATCGTCTCAGCCCGTCACCGACCTGGGGGTGCAGGACAACGTGCCCGCGCCGTGGGAGCCCTGGACCCCGGTGGCCGCGCACCTGGAAATCCACGCGCTGGCGGGAAGCCTTCCCGAACAGCTGTGGCGGCGTCGGGTCCACGAGGTCCTCGGGGAGGACTGGAACCGCGTGCTGGACGCCGAGTCGCCGCGTTCGGCCGCCTCCAATGCGTGGTTGGTTCCGGAGCACCTGTCGGCCTCGGGTGCTCCGATGATCGCCGCCGACCCGCACCGGGTCATCGAGGAGTCCGGCCCGTACCAGCCCGTGTGCTTCTCCGCGCCGGGCTTGCGTGTCCGGGGGCTGGCGCTGGTCGGGTTGCCCGGAGTCCCCCATTTCGGTCGCACTGAGGGAGCGGCGTGGGCCATCACGGCCTCGATGACGACGACGGAAACCGTGCGCACCGTCGTCGTCGAACGCCGCAGTGCGGAGTTGATCGAGGTGACCACGGGGACGCCGCTCACGCAGCGACGGGTGACCGTGGCCGGTGCCAACGGGTCTTCGGACGAGCGGTGGATCCGAACACTGGACGGTGCCGCGGTGCTGCCCGGTGACGGTTCGTTCGAGGAGCGTGTCCGTGACCTGCCCGAGGGTCAGCGGATGGAGCTCACCGTGGTGAAGCCGGCCCAGGACCGCGCGCCCGCGGGCGCGATGACCGCCACCCGCACCTTGCTGTCCTCCATGACCACAGACGACGTGGTCGAGGCCCTGGCCGGATGGGTGCTCCCGGTCAACGACGTGGTGGCGGCGGACTCGAACGGGTCGTGTGTGCACCTGGTCGCGGGGCAACACGCGGGCGCACCCGAACCGCCGACCGCCGTGGCGGAGCTGACGATCCGGGCGAATCAACGCCCCGCGGATCCCGCGCAGTCCGCCGCACGTCTGGGTTGCGCACCGCCGCACCGTGCCGACCGCGCCCGTGAGCTGTTGACCGCTGCCCTGGACCACCAGTCCGAGGACGGCCCGGGACGGATCGGCCACGACGACCTCTTGGCCGCCCAGCTGGACACCCTGCTCCCCCACTGGCCGCCCTTGCTGCGAGATCTGCTGGACGACGACGCGGCGGTTTCCGAGCCGCTGTCCGACCCCGCCCGCGCCCTGCGAGAGCGCCTGCTGGCTTGGGACGGTTCGATGGCGGCGGAGAGCCGGGACGCCGCCACATTCGCCGCATGGCGGGACGAGTTCGCGCGGGTCCTGGCGGACAGCGAACCTCTGCGTGCCTTAGGTGAATCCACAGGTCTGCCGGAGCTCTGGACCCCCTTCCTGGACCCGACCGCGCGGGTGGGCCTGGCGCTCGAGAGCATCGTTCGTCACGGAACCTCGGTGGGTCTGGATCCACGACGAGCGGCCGCGGAGGCCCTGGAGACGGTGGCCGCGCGCGTCGTGGCTGCACGCGAGGCGCCGGAGGTGACCTGGGGGCGGGCGCACCGCTTCGCTCCCTGGCGGGCCCACTCGGCGCTGCCTCCCTTCCCGACCGTGGACCTCGGCGGGGACACCGACTGCCTGCTGGCCGCGGGGACGCTACCCGGGAAGGGCACCGGATGCGTCCGGGTACCGGCGGCTCGGGTGCTGTGGGACCTGGCGGACCCCGCCGCCTCGCTGTGGATCACCCCGGACCCCGTCGACCGGGGAAGTCTGGGAACCACGCCGCTGGACAGTTGGGCGCGGGGCGAGGTCGATCAGGCGCTCCCGTGGGTGCCCCCGGGTTCGGCCGGCCCCACGGACCGCCGGTTGCCCCTCGGCGACGCCGCCGCTCACCTCCCGCAGGGCAGCCTCCCTCCGGGAACCACCCTCCCCGTGGCGTTGCGTCCGCTGGATCCCGTGGCCGACCTGTCGACCGTCCACGAATGGGTCCGCCGGCCGCGCGCGCGGTTCTGGGGCATGACGGAGTTGTCCGCCGAGGAAGTGGGCGCGATTTACGCCCTCATCCGATTCTCGCCGACCCATGACGCGTGGATCATCGAAGCGGACGGACAGCCGATCGGGATTTTCCAGACCTACCAACCCCACGGTGATGCAGCCGGAGCCATGTTCCGGGTGGAACCAGGGGATCTGGGAATGCACCTGCTCCTGGCCGACACCGGGCAGCGGATCCACGGGCTGACCGGGGCGCTGAGCGTCATGCTGGCACGTCAGGTGCTCTCGGCCGGAACGCGGCGGGTGGTCGTGGAACCAGATGTCTCCAACCACCTGGCGTTACGGCGCATGCAGGCACTCGGTTTCGAACTGGGCCCGGAAATCCAACTGCCCGGCAAGACCGGGCGGCTGGCCTTCTACACCCCGGAACCGGACGCAGATTCCTGAGGTTCGGCATCACCGGTACCTCCGACGCCATCAGTGGCGCCTGAGGTACCGGAGGTACCGGTGATGCCGTCGCCGTTGCGGCCCGTGCCGCCGGATCCCCCACCCCTGAGGCCACGCATGAGCGCGTAGGCCAGGTAACACAGAGCCACGAACGGGACGGTGAAGTAGAGCGCGGAGCGCTGATTGGGGTCGAAGACGATCAGCAGGCAGGAGGCCAGGCTCATGACCAGAGCTGCCAGCGGCACGAACGGGTACCCCGGAACCGGATAGGTCAGTTCCTGAACCGTGTGGCCCGCGGCGATCCACCGCCGCCGGAAATTCAGTTGGGACCAGGCAATGGCCACCCACACGAGCATCACGGCCAGCCCGGAAATGGACACCAGCACCAGATAGACGGTTTCGGCAGCCACCACGGAGCTCAGCAGCGCGAGCAGGCCGCCGATCATGCTGGCCGCGAGCGCCAGGGACGGCACGCCGAACCGGTTGACCTTGGTGAAGGCCCGCGGGATCGTGCCTTCATTGGCCAGCGACCACAGCATGCGGGTCGAGGCGTAAAGGCCTGAATTCGCAGCCGAGAGGATGGCGGCCAGGATCACGACGTTCATGATGTCCGCTGCGAACGGCACCCCCATGGCACTGAAGACCGTTACGAACGGGCTCTCGTCCACCCCGGCTTCCTTCCACGGGATCAGGGCCGCCATGACCACCATCGAGCCGATGAAGAACACGCTCAACCGCCACAGTGTGGCGTGAATGGCCTTGGGCACCGTGCGCGACGGGTCCTTGGTCTCCCCCGCCGTGACCCCGATCAGCTCCGTACCGGAGAACGCGAACGTCACGGTGAGCATGGTGGCGAACACCGCGCCGATCCCGTTGGGGAACAGCCCGCCGTCCGTGAGATTGCCGAGGCCCGGGGCGCCGTCGTAACCGTCCATCCGGATGAGGCCCACGATGCCCAGGACGCCCAGGACGATGAACGCGATGATCGCGGCCACTTTGATGCTCGACAGGGCTGTCTCTGCCTCGGCGAAGGCACGGACGGACACCACGTTCAACACGAAGATCAGCACGATGAAGAACGCACTCCAGGCCCAGACGGGCGTGTCCGGGAACCAGCGCTGCATGATCAGTCCGGCTCCGGTGAATTCGGAGCCCAGTGCGATCGTCCAGGTCAACCAGTAGAGCACCGCCACGGTGAACCCGGTGGCCGGGCCGATGTAGCGGGTGGCGTAGACGTGGAACGCACCGGTCTCCGGCATGGCCACGCTCAGCTCTCCCAGGCACATCATGACCAGGTACACCAGCACCGCCCCGACCGCGTAGGCCAGGACCGTGCCGAACGGACCCGCTTGACTGATGGTGTACCCGGAGCTCAGGAACAACCCGGTCCCGATCACCCCTCCGAAGCTGATCATCATCAGGTGCCGTGTGCTCATCTTGCGGCGCAGCGTGGTCTCCGGTTCCCGTACGGCCTGGGCTTCTGTCATGGGGAGACCCTAAGACGGGGGTGCCCGGGAGGCCGCGATAGCGTGGCGTTCATGACCCTTCGTGACCTGTTGGACAACCATGTGGTGGTGCTTGACGGCGCGCTGTCGACGCAACTCGAGGACCTTGGCGTGGACACCTCGAACGCCCTGTGGGGCGCGCTGGCCCTGGACACGGACACGGTCGCGATCACCCGCGTGCACACCGCGTACTTCGACGCCGGGGCGCACGTGGCCACGACCAACACCTACCAGGCCACCGTTCCAGGTTTCCTCGCCGCCGGGTACGACGACGCCGCGGCCACCCGGCTGATCGGCCGCGGCGGTGAACTGGCCCTGGCCGCCGCACAGCACCACCGCTCGTCCGGACACGGTGCCGAGGCCCTGGCTGCAGGCAGTATCGGCCCGTACGGCGCCTATCTGGCCGACGGCTCCGAGTACACGGGGAACTACGACCTGAGCGCCGAGCAGTACCGAGAGTTCCACCGGCCGCGGATCGTCGCGCTGCACGACGCCGGGGTGCGTACGTTCGCGGTGGAGACGCAGCCGCGGGTGGACGAGGTGCTGGCCGTTCTGGACGAACTCGCCGCGTTGCCCCAGGCGGAGGCATGGGTGTCGTTCCAGCTGCGCGACCCCGCCACGTTGGCCGACGGAACGCCGCTGACTGATGCCGTGACCCGGGTGGACGCCTGGGCAAGCGCCCACCCCGGGGTGGTGGCGGCGGTGGGCATCAACTGCGTGGCTCCCGAACTGGTGGCGCCCGCGCTACAGGCGATGCGCCCCCTGACCGATCTACCGCTGCTGTGCTACCCGAACTCCGGAGACACCTACGATCCCGTGTCCAAGACCTGGCAGACGGCCGAGAGCCACGACCGCTTCACCGCTCACGTTCAGGAATGGGTCGGCCTGGGTGCCCGGATGATCGGCGGCTGCTGCCGCACGACGCCGTCGGACATCGGCGAAATCACACGCCGTCTGGCCCCCACGACCCCCTGAAACCGCGCGAACCCTCGCGAAACTGCCGCGTCAACGTCTGATGCGGCAGTTTCGCGAGGGTTCGGCGGGTGTGGGGAGCCTCAGTCGCGGGTCAGGCGGCGGTGGGTGACCCGCTTGGGACGGGCGGCCTCCGGGCCGAGACGCTCGACCTTGTTCTCCTCGTAGGACTCGAAGTTGCCTTCGAACCAGTACCAGTTGTCCGGGTTCTCCTCCGTGCCCTCCCAGGCAAGGATGTGGGTGGCCACTCTGTCCAGGAACCACCGGTCGTGAGAGATCACGACGGCGCAGCCCGGGAAGTCCAGCAGTGCGTTCTCGAGGGAACCGAGGGTTTCGACGTCGAGGTCGTTCGTGGGCTCGTCCAGCAGCAGCAGGTTGCCGCCCTGCTTGAGGGTCAGCGCCAGGTTCAAGCGGTTGCGCTCACCACCGGAGAGCACGCCGGCCTTCTTCTGCTGGTCCGGGCCCTTGAACCCGAACGCGGAGACGTAGGCGCGCGACGGCATTTCGACCTGGCCGACGTTGATGTAGTCCAGCCCGTCGGAGACGACCTCCCACAGCGACTTCTCCGAGTCGATGTTCTCGCGGTTCTGGTCCACGTAGGAGATCTTGACGGAGTCGCCGACCTTGAGGTCGCCGCCGTCCTTGTCCTCGATGCCCACGATGGTCTTGAACAGCGTGGACTTACCCACACCGTTCGGACCGATCACACCCACGATGCCGTTACGCGGCAGGGTGAAGGACAGCCCGTTGATCAGCGAGCGTTCGCCAAAGCCCTTCTGTAGGTCCTTGGCCTCGATGACCTGGTTGCCCAGGCGCGGTCCCGGGGGAATCTGGATCTCTTCGAAGTCCAGCTTCCGGGTCTTCTCCGCCTCCGCAGCCATTTCCTCGTAGCGGGCCAGACGGGCCTTGGACTTGGCCTGACGGCCCTTGGCGTTGGAGCGCACCCAGTCGAGTTCGTCCTTGAGGCGCTTGGCCTGCTTGGCGTCCTTCTTGCCCTGGACCTCCATGCGCTTGGCCTTGGTGTCCAGGTAGGTGGAGTAGTTGCCCTCGTAGGGGTAGAGGCGGCCGCGGTCGACCTCACAGATCCATTCCGCCACGTGGTCCAGGAAGTACCGGTCGTGGGTCACGGCCAGGACGGCACCCGGGTAGGAAGCCAGGTGCTGTTCGAGCCACAGCACGGACTCGGCGTCCAGGTGGTTGGTGGGCTCGTCCAACAGCAGCAGATCCGGCTTCTCCAGCAGAAGCTTGCACAGGGCCACACGACGGCGCTCGCCTCCGGAGAGGTTGGTCACGGGGGTGTCACCCGGCGGGCAGCGAAGGGCGTCCATGGCCTGCTCGAGCTGAGAGTCCAGGTCCCACGCGTTGGCGGCGTCGATGTCCGTCTGCAAGGCGCCCATCTCTTCCATGAGGGCGTCGAAGTCTGCATCCGGCTGGGCCATCTCTTCCGAAATGGCGTTGAAGCGGTCCAGCTTGGCCTTGATCTCGCCAACGCCTTCTTGGACGTTGCCGAGCACGGTCTTTTGTTCGTTCAGCGGCGGTTCCTGCAGCAGGATGCCCACCGAGTACCCCGGGGACAGACGCGCCTCACCGTTGGAGGGCTCGTCCAGCCCGGCCATGATTTTCAGGATGGTGGACTTACCGGCACCGTTGGGACCGACCACGCCGATCTTGGCACCCGGATAGAACGACATCGTGACGTCGTCGAGAATGACCTTGTCGCCCACTTTTTTGCGGGCCTTGTTCATGGTGTAAATGAATTCCGCCATGACCACCAGGCTACCCGGGGCTCCCGGTGCCCGAGCAATCCTCGCCGCCCGGGCACCGGGGTTTCGTCTGACCGCGTACTACCGCCTCAGACGCCGGTGGCCTCCAGGTCGGTCACGGAGACCTCGATCTCGGACTCCCGGTCCAGAGAATGCGAGTCCTCAGCGGCCCGGTGCGGCCCGCCCACCATCGGGCCCGTGCTCCCCCGTTGCCCGGTCATGGGATCCACGTCGGCGTCCTGGCTCCCGTCTCGAACCTCACCCGTGGCGGGGTCGTAGTCCGGGTCCTGGGCGGTGGCCCCGACCGAATCCAATGAGTGCTGTGGGGCCTCCCTCTCGGACGGGGCACCCCGGGCGCCGGCACGCGTGTACGTGGCGCTGCCCATGGCCAGATCGGGCCCCAGTGCGGAGGCTTCGATCTCCACGCTCCGGTTGCGGGCCCCCGATTCATTACTCCACTCCCTGATCTTGAGGCGTCCTTGGATCAGAACCGGGTCACCGACGCGTAGTGAAGCCACCACGTTGTCAGCCATGTAGCGATAGCAGTTGACCGTGTACCAATTGGTCATCCCGGTGTCCACCCACTCGCCCTTCTCCGGGTCGAACCGCCGGGATCTGGAGGCCAAGCGGAAGTCGGTGACGTGAACGTTGTTGGGGGTTTGGCGCAGCTTCGGTTCCGTGGCCACGAAGCCACGCACCGTGATCGTGTCAGTCATGAGTGCTCCTGATCAGACGGGCCGTGCCCTCGCGGCAGGCCGGGTGTTCCCCTGATCCAGGGAGGCTCCCCGGAGGGTTGACTCCAGAGTGGCGTCCGGTCGCGGTATGTGCGTGACCTGGATGGCGGGTTTGAGCACAGTTCCTGGTGTGCGACGGCGTCGTCGTGGCTGTGGAGGATCAAGCCCGTGGACTGGAACGCCGGAATCGGGAAACCCCACGGACCGGTCCCGGCACTGGGTTCGTTAGACTGTCCCGGCCAGCCTCGGTAGCTCAGTGGATAGAGCAGGAGCCTTCTAATCTCTTGGTCGGGGGTTCGACTCCCTCCCGGGGCGCCAGATGTCCTGAATCAGGTCATGATTGTCAGAAGGGTCGTGGAACTTTATGGTTCCGGGACCCTTCTGTCATATATGGGGTAGGGCTCACCAGCTGCGGGCTGGTCGAAGCCCCCATCCCATCTCGGTGACATGCGCGGTACTTAAACTCACCCGCCAGCCCTACTATCACTGGCTTGCGAACGAGCCCTGGATTGGTGATGTCGCTGAGCGATTGAACCGGAGAACGGCGCACCGACGCCAGACTGAGCACTTGGTTCTGGTTCAGCCCTGCTTCGCCACTGAGGAGAGCGGCGGCCGTTTGGTGATGGCTCTTCTATCCGATGCGGCCCTGTTGCACCGGAGGGGGCCACCGCAACTGACGCGAGCTGAGGCCGCAGGCTCCGTCTAAGCGCCCCGCACGAATGGTGCGGGGCCCTTCTCATGTTGCTTGGCTCCGGTGTCACTACGATGAACTCATGTCACGCACCTCGCCGTTGTTGGAGGTCAGGGGCCTTTCCTGCGGGTACCTGGGTGAACCTGTGTGCGGCACAGTCACCTTTACACTCCACCCCGGGGAGGTACTGGGCGTCGTCGGATTGAACGGGACGGGCAAGTCGACAGTGCTGCGCACAATTGCCGGCCGGCAGGACCCGCTGGATGGCACCGTCCGATTCAAGGGCGCAGAACGCGTGGAGGCCTCGGCCGCCTGGAGACGCGCCGTCGCTGCCGTTTTCGACGACGACACCTGGTTCCCGGGTCTGACAGCCAAGGAGCACCTGGAGCTCGTGGCTGCCGGGCATTCCATGCCCAGCCCGGTCGAGGTGGTGGAACGCGAACTCGATTTCTTCGGGCTGACGCACAGGGCGCATGCCTATCCGGAAGCGTTGTCCTCCGGACAGCGCCGGCGTCTCCTGTTGGCCGCCGCCTTCCTGAGACCGTCTGAACTGGTGATGCTGGACGAACCGGAACAGCGCCTGGACCCGGTGATGACCGTGGATCTCGGTCAACGGCTGTCACAACACGTGCAATCCGGGGCTGCGGCGGTCGTCGTCACCCATGACCCCGACCTACTCATCCAGGTGACCGACCGGTGCCTGGTGATCGACGACGACGTCCGCACCGCGCCCGCCGCGGAGGCTGCTGCACTCATCCGGGGGCAGGGTCGGTGAAAGACGCTCCGGACTCGACAGAAGGCACCACCGACTTCGACCCTTGGGCTCGAGCACGGGCGCTGGCGGGGGCTCGGGTCTCCGTTCCGTGGGGTGAGCGTTTCATCACCGTGTACACGCAGGTCTTTTCGGCCATCGTGGCTGTCGCGGCTGTGGGCAGCGTTCTGCATTTCTCGGGCTCCGCATATCCCCAGTGGCGAATGCTTGCCACCCCGTTTGCCGTTGACACCGGTATGTCCCCTTGGCCGACCTTCGTTCTGCTGGTCGTGACTATCGGGTCGGTTGCGGTGTGGGTGCTGCGAGGTGTGGGGCCCGTGTCTGCTGCGCAGGCCGATCTTGTCTGGGGTTTCCAACTTCCGGTCGACCGCCGGCCGTTCCTCGAGCGGTCGCTACGACGTGCTGTCTTCCGGGCGTCGCTCGTGTCATTTCTCGCCGCCTGCACATGCGGAGCGGCGGGGTGGGCCGTGTCCGGAAATCCGGCCGCCGCGCTGGTCCCCGCTTCGCTTGTTGCACCACTGGGGCCCCTTACGGTCGGACTCTCCGTGATGTCGCAGACCCGTGACCGTTCTTCCCAAAGGTGGGCCGGCGCGCTGCACAAGGTACCGGCGTTCGTGGCCTTCCTGGTGTTCGCAACTGCCGTCATACGTCTGATGCAGCAGGTTCTGTGGCACGGGGATGCGACCGCGGGCGGCACACTGGAGAAGTCCGTGTCAGGAACTCACTTCTTGAACCCCGATCTATGGATGGGTGCGACGGCGGTGCTCACGCTGGCGGCTTCCTGGTGGCAGCTCCGCACGGCGAGCGCCCACCTATCGGCGCTGTCATGGCAGTCCCTGTCCGAGGGCGCGGGCAAAGCCACCATGTCCGGGGTGGCCGTGCGCAGCCTGGACGTCCAGGATCTCTACCGGTCCATGACACCGCACGCCCGGTCGGACGCTCGGCCCTCTCGGCTGCTCCCCCGCCGCCCCGTTGCACCGTGGGCAGCCCTGGCGCGGGCCGAAGCCGTGGGGTGGCTGCGGTTGCCGGGCATACCGCTTCTCTGGTCTGCCACCTGCTCGCTCGCCGTCGTCCTGGTCGCCACTCCCGGACTCAGCACAGGGCTGAGCGTGGCCCTGACGCTGCTCGTCCTGGGCCTGATCGCCGGGGACCTGGTGGCTGCCTGCACCCGGGTGTCCGCGCTCAACCCTGATGCCGAGGCCGTGCTCCCGGTCGGCCGGATGCAGGCAGATGTTGCTCGGACCCTGGTGCCCTGCCTGCTGATGGCAGCCTGGGGCGCGGCCGCTGTCGGGGCCTGCGGGCTGATGACGGGCGCGCCTGCCGTCGCCGTCATGGGGTTGTTCGCAGGCTGGGGTGTGGGGGCATCGGCGGTGGCCGGCGCACGACGCCCACCGATCGACTGGGGCGGCGCGATGGTGATGACGGACACCGGGCCGGTTCCCGTGGGGGTCATGGGTCAGATCGCGGCGGCCCACACGGCCGGCGCCATCAGTTTCCTGCCCGCGCTAGTTGTACCTGGCCATGACGTTGGTAGCAGCGGGTCGGGTTGAACGAGGGAGAACCTCCGAGTGGGATGTGGCT